>CAMBBT010000024.1 GCA_945864455.1 Polynucleobacter meluiroseus
GCAAAGGCAACTGAGAAACCAACATAGCCCATGTACAACATGGGCGGATGAAACACCAGACCAGGATCTTGCAATAGTGGATTTAAAGAGCGGCCATCTTGCGCGGCAGGCAGCAAGCGTTCAAATGGATTAGAGGTTGTGATAACAAAAAGTAGGAGCCCACTCATGACTAAGCCCAAAACGCCAATTACTCTAGCAACCATAAACTCATCTAAGGCTTTAGAAAGCTGGGCAACCAAAATAGTCCAGGTACTTAATAAGAAAACCCATAAGAGCAATGAACCCTCATGTCCGCCCCATACAGCGCCTATACGATACATGAACGGCATCTGAGAGTTAGAGTGCTCAGCGACATACAGCACAGAAAAGTCGTTGCTATAAAAACTCCAAGCCAAGATTACAAAGGCAGTAGCAAGTAATAAGAAAACAGTTTGAGCAGCCGGTCTCGCTATGATTAGCCACTCACGACGGCCTTGATGGGCGCCAATTAATGGCAGCACACCCTGAATCAAGGCAATACAAAGCGCCAGAATGAGTGCGTAATGTGCAAATTCAGGAATCATTTTTTACTCCCATTTTTCTGAGCTTGTTCTAAGGCATGCTGAGCCTCTGGTGGCATGTAGTTTTCATCATGCTTAGCAAGTACTTCGCTAGCAATGAATTCTCCATTAGCATTCATACGACCTTGAATCACAGCGCCCTTACCTTCTTTAAATAAATCTGGAAGAATACCCGTATACGCAACGGGAATATCTTTCACCAGATCAGTAATAATAAAATGTACTGTCAAGCCGTCACGCTTTACAGATTCATCTTTCACCATGCCGCCAATCCGAAAAGCTTGGTCCTTCGGCGCCTTACCCGCTGCCACTTCACTAGGAGTGACAAACAAAGCAATATTGCTATTAAGCGCATTCAAAATTAAGAGCGCAGCAAGCCCAATAACTACTAGACCAACAATAATGATTAATGCGCGTTTATATCTAGATTTCACTGACTGCTTTCTCTATCAAACCGTTCAGCAAGTCGCTCTTGCTTGAGTCTGCGTACAATTGCTTTAAAACGAGAGCGAACTACTAAAGGCTCAAGTAATAAAACCAGCGCGCAAACACCAAAGCTGCCCCATACATAAAGTGCGTAGCCACCCATCTCAAAGAATTCTGCTGGACTATTCCACATCAACTCTTAACCTCGCTCAATTGTCTCACCCAATCAGTATGGGCTTCACGCTCCAGAATGATGGCTCGAACTCGCATCAAACCCACTGCAATCGAGTACATCCAGAAGCATAGAGCCATTAGCAGCATTCCCCAGAGCATGGTCTGCGCCATCGCAGGTGCTTTTGTCAAAGAAACAGAGATCCCTTGGTGCAAGGTATTCCACCATTTCACTGAGAAATAAATAATCGGTATATTCACCACTCCTACCAGAGCCAAAATGGCACCCGCTTTATCTGCACGACGTCGGTTATCAATCGATGCCTGTAGAGCCATAAAGCCTAAATAGAGAAAGAGCAAAATTAATTCAGAAGTGAGGCGCGCGTCCCAAACCCACCAAGTACCCCACATCGGTTTACCCCAAAGTGCTCCGGTCCACAAAGATAGAAATGTCATCCATGCACCTACCGGCGCCAAGGCTTGAGCCATCATCGCTGATAAGCGGGTGTTAAAAATCAAGCTCAGTCCAGCCCATGCTGCCATGACAAGATAGATAAACATCGACATCCATGAAGCCGGTACATGAACAAAAATAATACGATAACCCTGGCCCTGAACTGCATCTACTGGAGCAACAAAGAAGCTTACCCACAAACCAGCTAAACCAAATAGAGCGGTAAGCACCCAGAAAACAGGAATGAGCTTTCCGGCAACTGGATAGAAGGTACTCGGGCTTGATAACTTAAACCAGTTAATCAAGCGGTTATTCGAAAAAGAAGGGTTATTTCCCTGATTCATTCAATCGCAATCTTCACAGCAGCAGCACTCACCCAAGGTACAAATGCTAAAGCCAAAATCAATATGGCGCCAAGCAAAGAAAAGTGGCCAGAGGTATCTAAGCCAACACTATTTGCATATACAGCGCCCGCACCAAAAATTAATACCGGAATATACAAAGGCAAAATTAATAAACTCACTAATACACCACCACCCCGAACACCCAGGGTTAAAGCCGCACCAATAGAACCTAATAAGGATAGCACTGGAGTGCCAATCAAGAGGGTAGCCATCAACACAGCCAAAGAACTAACATCTAAATCAAACTGAATGCCAATCACAGGGGCTAATACCACCAGGGGGAGACCGCAAACGATCCAATGCGCAATGATTTTTCCTGCCACCAATAAAACCATGGGTTGGGGTGATAAAACTAACTGCTCTAAAGCCCCATCCTGATAATCTGCTGCAAACATACGATGCAAACCTAATAAGGTAGAAAGCAAAGCAGCAACCCAAATCACACCGGGGGCAATCTTGCGCAATAAGGCAGTATCAGCACCGATTCCAAGTGGGAATAAGCTGGTTACTACCACAAAGAAAAATAATGCAGTAAGTACCTCACTCTTGCGACGCATGACCAAGAGTAAATCTCGATGGATGATCGCAAGTAAGGCTCTCATAGCTCTAGTACCTGCACATTCGGGATGCTAACCTCTTGATGACTTGTTAAAACTACCAGACCACCAATAGAAAGCTGCTCAGCAATTAAATTCTGCATCTCCTGAATGGCCTGAGTATCCAAGGCATTAAAGGGTTCATCTAAAATCCACAGCCTAGCCTGCCGTGTGAGCATGCGGGCCATCAAAACACGTCGCTTTTGTCCTGCAGATAAAAAATTAACAGGTAAATTTTCGCGACCACGCAAACCAAAACGCCATAAAGCGGCTAAGGCTTTTTCTTGCGGGAGAGCAATATCATCGAGCGCTGCATACATCTGTATATTTTCTAAAGCAGTGAGATCTTCTTTTAAGGCATCTCGATGTCCTAGAAATAAAAGCTCGCGGTGATAGGCAATGGGATCAAGCGCAATGGATTGATTGCCCCAAAGCACTTCACCAGATTCTGGTTTTGATAAACCGGTTAAGAGGCGCAAAAGGCTAGTTTTACCAATGCCATTCTCACCACGCACATGCAAACAGTTTCCAGCGTTAATACGCAAATTGAGACCGGAAAATAGCTCTCTTTCACCGCGGACACAGCAAAGTCCATGGGCTTCAAGCACCAAGGCAAGGTTACTAGAGGTCGTGGAAATATGAGCTGTCATGTGAGGCTGTGGCTTGAATCAAACCACCGCATGCATTGTCCAAGAGCCCATCAGGGCTGTCAAACAAGCAGAAATGGATTTTTGGGAATAATCCCTTTTAATTCAGATGCTTAGAAGATTATAAACGAGTACCGCCACAAATAAATACTGTACAGCCAGGCACTATTTAAGGAAAAGACATCATGACTTTAGGGGTATTAAGAAGCCAAGGTTAAATATTGCGAATTTCCTCGACTTGCAATACTAAGGAATCATGACAATAGCGCCAGAGACCTTCCTGCCTTCAGCTGCGCGATGGGCATCTGCAGCTTGCTCCAAAGGAAATTGAGCGCCAATTTGCACCTTAACGTAACCCTTGGCAATTGCATCAAATACGGCCTTGGCATTCTCCTGCAGTAATGCATGGGTAGCGTTATGGGGAAATACAGAAGGTCTTGTTAAAAACAGACAGCCCTTCTTATTCAAAATCTCCGGCTGAATTTCAGGAGCAGGCCCTGAGGCAGCGCCAAATAAAGCCAAGGTCCCAAAAGGAGCAACGCAATCCAATGAACCCATGAAGGTCGTTTTAGCAACAGAGTCATAAACCACATTTGCTTTTTTGCCGCCAGTTGCTTTCAAAAATTCTTCAACCCAATTTGGCTGAGAGTAATCCACTACGGCATCACATCCTGCCGCTTTAGCTGCAGCCACTTTAGCTTGCGAGCCAACGCTGCCAACCACAAAAGCACCGAGTGCTTTTGCCCAGCCAGCCAAAATTTGACCTACCCCACCAGCGGCAGCGTGAACCAAAACAATATCACCTGCTTTTACTTTGTAGGTTTTTTGAATGAGGTACTGAGCAGTCATTGCCTTAAAGAAGACTGCTGCTGCAACTTCATCAGCAACATTGTTTGGTACTGGCACTAACTTATCAGCGGCCACATTACGGGCACTAGCATACGCACCGATACCGGCATTCATATACATCACTCGATCACCCACTTTAAGACCTGCCACACCATCACCTAAAGCCTCAACCACGCCTACAGCCTCATGGCCAAGGCCCGTAGGCAAATCCAGCGGGTAATAACCTGAGCGCTGATACACATCTATGAAGTTGAAACCAATAGCAGTCTGACGAATTTGTACTTCACCTTTGCTTGGAGGGGGCAATTCTTTATCAATCACCTGAATGACATCGGCACCGCCTAATTCGGAAAGACTCACTACTCGAGCTTTTGTCACGTGATACCTTATTTATTATTGTTAAATAGAAAAATCATACTGTAAGGGCATCTTCCTCAATCACAGCCCAAGTACTATCACCTAGCTTCTTCACAGCCATTGAATAGTTCCAACCATCTGGAATACCGCAACTCCACTCTTGAGGGCCATTTTGAATCAGAACATTGGTAGCATTCCTGGTGTCGTAGTACAGATGATAGATTTTTCCATGAATTGGATTAAAACCAAATTTCGCGGCATGCACCATCTCAGTGGCATCAAGCCTTGATTGCAGGGCCCGCGCTTGCTTCATCAAAACCTCCGCTTGCTCCATAATGCGGTCGTACTCAAGCTTTGCATTTTGGCGCGCGACATTTACTGCCTTGTCTTTTTCTTCAACTACCTTAATAGGAGCAAATACAGGGGCTCCAACCTCCATTGGATATTCAATCCCGGCATGTCTGGCTGGATCGGTATCTTCTATTCTCATTAAAACCCCTGCATCGCCTAAAGTAATTACTTAATTAAGCCACAAGCAATACGCGGCCCTGAATTACCAGCAGGCTGGGACTTATAGTCATCAGGATCACGGTGCACTACAACCGAACGACCCACAATTCCAGTGGGGCCTGTATTGACAGCAAAACCATGCATTGTTGCTGTGTAGGTAGCGTTACCATTCGCATCTGACTTGATGTTCGGCATATCACCAGCATGATTCATACCGCTATTAGGCATGCCATGGGCTTTGGCATCTGGATTGAAGTGGCCAGCAGCACTAGTAGCATCGGGCGCAGAGCAATCACCTTTTTCATGAACATGAAAACCTTGCTCCGCATTAGGCTTTAGTCCAGAAAATTTTCCGTTGACTAAAACATTGCTACCTTGCCACGTAAAAGTGACTTGACCTTTTGCATTAGATCCAGATCTAGAATCTAAACTCGAACTCGCTTTTTGACCTGTGCCCTGCTCCATTGATTGACACGCAACTAAGGTAAAAAGTCCTGCTACAGATAAACCAATCGCTACCTTCTTTAATTTTGTATTCATACCAATCTCCCCGGGTTTTAAAGTTTTCTAGGTGCACTATGAGCGCCTGATACGTCACCTCATGGAAAGTGTGACACAAATTCGGGGTATCTGCTTAGCGCTTATGAAAGCTTAAGGTGACCTCCCCAAGTTCTATACCAAACTTGCTCATTTTGGCCTTATTGAGCATTACCTTAGGGCTGACGAGGTACATCCAGTCATTAAATTGCACATGGTAAACCGTGCCATCCACCGGCAAAGCTAGGGTATAGGTCCAATTGAGCGCATTACCCGCTAAATCACCCTGTGCATCACCTACTACATCAGCTGCTCTACCAATATACTTTCCAGGAGATTGTTCAATCAAGGTCCAAATACGTTTTTGCTTAGTGCCATCAGAGTAATCAAAGCTCTCATCTAGAGTGCCGACTTTCTTACCGTCAACTACTTTCCAATCTGCTTTGATGAGTACTGTAAAGCGCTTCTTTACCTCGCCACTGCGGTCTGTAAAGATTCCATATGCATCGATAGTTCCTGAAAAATAATCACTGAGATCTAATGTAGGTTTCTCATTTACATATTGCTGAACATGAGGGGCTGAACAAGCAAGCAAAAATAGCGCAGAAACAATGATTGCTATGGACTTCAAAGAGAGATATTGATTCATTTAGCAGGCCTCATTTAAAAGTGGTGGCGGGCAACCTTGGCCCAATAATTCGCTTCGTAATTTTGGCGAGCTCGTTTTAGGGTCTAGCCAAATACCAAAGAAAGCTTTTGAAAATTCTACGCTAGGTATTTGAGCGATGCGCTTACCATCATGATAAAAAATAGTTCCTAGTTTTGGCGCATAGACAGCAGTCAAAGTCTGGCCAGGCTCAATATTGGGAAAGATCTTGGCAAGATCTTTACCCCATAACGCTGCCTGTGTATCGGGGACACCTATTTTTTTCATCTCTTCAGCACTGCTATTGGCGATGGCAACACCTGTAAATGATTTTTGATAACGAATATCAATTGCAAACTCTTGAGAAGATGGAGCACCCGCACGATAAAAGGATGCATCGTAAATATGAAAACCCCACCAATTCAATCTACCGCTACCCTGAAGCAGTGCAGGATTTAATATCTTATCGATATAGCTGAGGTCACGAGCAAAACCATTAGGCATCAATAAAAGAATAGAGGTACAGAAAGTCAAAATGATTTTGATCAATCTCATGACGCATCCTTTGAAGCTGTTGCCCTAACTAAATACAAGGCTGTTGGACCCAATAATCTAGAAATAGCATGTCGATTTTTAGCAAAGAATCGATAAGCCACCTGTAAGATTGCTTGTAATGGTTTTCTAGAGAATATCCATGCTAAGAATGGAAGATCCGCCCTACGGTATGCCTCTGAGAAAACAGTCACGCCCTGGATTAATGCACCATTGTCATACTGCCCATACATCGCTGCCAAGGCCTGGTCACAGGAAATGCCAATCTTGGCAGCATCAAAGCGCTCAGAATTAATATCCACAAAATCTAATAGCCCAGCCTGGTTTCTTCTGGATAAAAACAGAATCTCTGCCTGGCACAAAGGGCAAGCACCATCGTAAAAGAGGGTTAGTTTTTCTAATGAATTCATAGCCCAGCAAGTTTAAGGCTTATTGAATAAACTGGCTGGTAACCACACTATTGAAAGATGCTATGCAAAAAGAAGTTGCCTTAAATGTATTTGGGGAACCCCTCATCCCCTGCTCCTTTGAGCCACTGACAGGTTTCTTTAGAGATGGCTGCTGCAAAACCAATGAAGAAGATGTTGGCAGTCACTTAGTTTGTGCTGTGGTCACAAAAGAATTTTTGCAATTTAGCCTTGAAAAGGGCAACGACCTGATCACCCCTCGGCCAGAGTACCAATTTCAAGGGTTAGTTGCTGGAGATCAATGGTGCCTCTGTATTTCTCGATGGGAAGAGGCTATGAAGGCGCAATGTGCCCCTTTAATCAAGCTGGAGAGCACTCATATCAATGCCCTCAAAACAGTGACCCTTGAGATTTTGAGAGAATATTCGAGCAAAGTGTGAAAGCTTTCTATACAGACCATTTTGTATTACCACTACCAGCGGGACACCGCTTTCCAATGGAGAAATATTCTTGTTTAAGAGATCTAGTAAAGACTGTTGCTGAGATAGAGTTAATCGAAGCTCCTGCAGCAAGTGATACTCAAATTCTATATGCCCATGATCCTAACTACCTCATCAATATCATTAAAGGAAATCTCAACCTTCAAGAGCAGCGAGAAATTGGCTTTCCTTGGAGTGAAAAAATGGTTGAGCGCTCTCGCCGCTCTGCAGGGGCAACTGTCGCTGCAGCAAAAACTGCTCTTAAAGAAGGGATTGCCGTTAATTTAGCGGGAGGTACCCACCACGCCTATCGCAATATGGGTAGTGGATTTTGTGTATTTAATGACTCTGCTATTGCGGCACGCACACTCCAAAAAGAAGTTAATGCAAAGCTGAAGATTGCGATTATTGATTTAGATGTTCATCAAGGTAACGGTACAGCCTCTATTTTGCAAAATGATTCTTCCATCTTCACACTATCAATTCATGGTGAAAATAATTTCCCATTTACGAAGGAGCAAAGTGATCTTGATTTAGGTCTAGTAGACGGATGTAATGACCACACCTACTTAAGCTCTTTAGAGCAGTGCCTAAATGAACTTAGCTCACGCTTTAAAGCAGACTGCCTTATTTATCTTGCAGGAGCAGATCCTCATGAAGGCGATCGTTTAGGTAGGCTGAACATTAGCAAAGATGGGATGCGCCTCAGGGATGAAGCGGTGTGCCAGTTCGCCTTAGATAGAGGGCTGCCGATGGCGATATCAATGGCTGGCGGCTATGGAAAGGAAATTGAATCTACTGTAGATATCCATTTCCAGACCATCACAACTGCCCTGGGTTTTCAGCAGCAGTACTAGTAATAATAGCAAGAGAAAAAGGGCTTCCAATGAATGAGACATCTGCTTCATCAGGCTTTGTGGTGATGAAGGCAATAACGCATGCGGTAATAATTAATAGCACACCGACCCACAAGGCCCAAGATTTAGAATTTTTCCCCATATCAAATCCCTTAAAATGATTGTTCACGCTTCATAATACCCCCTAGCGATAGAGCCGCTCGGCCAAACAAAACCTTTGAACTTAAATTAAAATTAGCTGTCTTTATAAAAATTAAATTTAAGGAAAGAGTAATGAGCCTGATTGAGAAGCTGCAATGGCGCTATGCCACTAAAAAGATGGATCCGGCAAAAGCTCTATCACAAGATAAGGTTGAGAAAATTCTTGAAGCCATTCGCTTGACGGCGAGCTCTAGTGGATTACTGCCTTATGAGGTATTAGTCATTACGAATAAAGAGATCCGCGAAAAAATAAAGCCGATTGCAAACGGCCAATCTCAAATTGTTGATTGCTCACACTTACTTGTCTTCGCAGCCTGGGATAACTACACCGCAGAGCGTATTAATGATGCATTTGATATGACTGAGACAATCCGCAATTTTACAAGCGACGCTGGCACGGCATATCGCCAGATGCTTCTCAAGGTCTACCCAGCAAGAGATTCAGAAATCAATTTCATACACGCTGCGAAACAAGCATATATCGGCCTTGGTACTGCACTGATTGCTGCCGCTGATGAACAAGTAGATAGCACCCCCATGGAAGGATTTGATCCACAAGCGCTCGATACTCTTCTGAACCTCAAAGAAAAAAGCTTACGCAGTGTTGTCATGCTGCCCTTAGGCTATAGAAAAACTGATGAGGATTGGTTACTCAACCTCAAGAAGGTTAGACGAGCCAAAGAAAGCTTTGTACGCTGGATCAACTGAGTAGCAACGCAGCAGATCCATTGCTACCCCACAATAGCGCATCAATGATGGAACTGTCAGGCAACATCAAAATAGTAATATCGGCATCTTGTATTGCTTGCGCAGGGCTCAGTACAAACTGAAATCCTTTGCCATAGGGACTCCCATCAGCCCCAAGCCCACAAAGGCAATCTTTGTGTCAGATGCTTGCATTAGATGCCCATTTCTTTAAATACTTCTTTAGCTACACGGAAACTATCAATAGCGGCTGGGACACCACAATAAATCGCGACCTGTAAAAATACCTCTTGAATCTCTTCCTTTGTTAAGCCATTATTAATGGCGCCCCTGACATGCAACTTCAACTCATGTGGGCGATTAAGTGCAGCAATCATGGCGAGATTCAAAAAGCTACGCGTTTTTCTTTCTAAGCCCGGACGATTCCAAACCTCGTTCCAGCAATACTCGGTGACTAACTCTTGCATTGGCATATTGAAATCATCGGCACTCTTGATTGAGTTCTCAACATACTCAGCACCCAACACTTCTTTGCGGGTTTTTAACCCTTTCTCAAAATTCACGCGATTCATCACTTCTCCTAGTTATTTATTTTTCGTTGATTAATTTAGTTGAGTATCTTGATTGAGCTCTATCCCAAGAATGAAAAATGAGAGTTGCCCTTGGTATCAAGGCCATAATCTTTCATGTAGGTTTCTAAAAAGCTAATCTGGTTGGTTTGGTTTTTCATCATCTCCCCTACTAAATCACCAATAGAAATCACGCCGATAACCTGCCGATTACTGACAACCGGTAAATGACGAACCTTCTTGGCCACCATAATGCTCATACATTGCTCTAAGGTATATTCTTCTTCAACAATGAGGGGGTGATCCGTCATGATTTCGGCAGCTAAGACGACATCAGGATCTTTTTTGGCTAAGGTCACCTTAATTGCACAATCTCCAAGGGAAATTATTCCCTTTAGCAGATCATCATCAATCACGAGAGTTGATCGAACTCGATGCTCTTTCATAATCTGTAAAGCCAGAGTAACAGCATCGTCAGACTTTACAGAAAATATTTGATGATGTTTATTTTTTAAAATTTCTTTAACTGTAGTCATATATCGCCTTCAATTGATTCAGTTTTTGGGTAATTAATTAAGTATAGGCTAATATTTAATATACATAATCCTGCCCAGGCGCTCCTTAAAATAAGGCCTAGGAGCAAAGAATGATGAGAACAGAATTAGCTGTATATTGAAGCCATTAACGACATTGGAAGACCATGGATAGAAATATTCTAATAGTGGGGGAATATGGAAAAATATTTCTTGCGCCACTGATCCAGGCTCTTGGAAAATCCTGGGTAATTCAACACTGCACCATCGAGCAGCCTAAGTCAGAATTACTAGAGCTAGTCTCTAAAGCCCATATTTTGCTTGTATCAGCTGAATTTACTTACTATAAAGACCGTAAACTGGTTGAGGACTTCATTACAGCAGGCAAGCAACTTCAATTCATTCAAGTGCCGTTTTCTGGCATGGAGTGGCTGAAAAAAGAATGGCTTGCGGATGGCTGCATCGTTTGCAATACCAATCAGCACTCTGAACCTATCGCTGAATTCGTCATGCTGGGCATTTTGGAATTTGCAATCAATATGCGCCACATGGACCGAGAGCTCCGCCAAGGCAGATGGACTTACGGTGGATCCATTGTGCGAGGATTGAAACATGGTGAGATTCAACATAAAACGATTGGTTTTATTGGTTTTGGACATATCGCCAAAAGAGTCACTGAGCTCGCGACTCCCTTTGGGATGGAGTTTATAGCGATTAGCCGCAACCCAAAGGTGGACGCTAGGTTGAAGTGGTGGAAGGACAGCTCACATCTAGAGGCCTTATTGATAGAAAGTGATTACGTTCTCATCACTACACCACTGAGCGAAAGTACCAGGAATTTGATTAATGAATCTACGCTTCAGAAAATGAAACCTACTGGGGTGATCATCAATGTTGCTAGGGGGCCGATTATTAATGAGGCAGCAATTTACAAGGCCCTCAAAAACCATGAGATTGGAGGAGCGCTACTAGACGTTTGGTATCAATATGCAAGTACTGATAATTTAGAAATACGCCCATCAAAGTTTCCATTCCATGAGTTAGATAATGTCATCATGACTCCCCATACTGCTAGCTGGAGTGATCAACTGGATAAAAGACGGATCGATGCAGTTATAAAAAATATACAAAACTTCATCAATCAAAAACCTTTGGATGACGTCGTTTATTAAACCGCCACATCAACTTGATATATTAATTTTTATAAGTTGGATCTAGATTTTCCACAATACGAAGCATTGCGGGCCATTCCATTTCCCCAAATGGCCTTCTGACCTGAGGTTGGTATAAGTGATGGGTCCTTTGAATAACTTCATCGGGCGGCACCGTTAATTTCACACCACAAGAGAGTGCATCCACCTGAGCTTTACACGCCATTTCTAGCCAATATAAAGTATTAAAGGCTTGAGCTATGCTGGGACCCACCGCCAGGAGGCCATGATTCCTTAAAATCATCGCAGTTTGATCACCTAAATCTGCAACCAAGCGTGACTGCTCATCTAAATCAATCGCAACACTTTCATAGTCATGATAAGTAATGCCATGAAAGCGCATCGCTGTTTGTGTAATTGGTAATAGGCCACATTCCATCGCAGAAACGGCCATACCAGCTCGCGTGTGAGTATGAATGACACAACTAACATTCTCTCTGGCGCGATGCACGGCGCTATGAATCACATATCCAGCCTGATTAATTCCTAAATCTGAATTGGGGTTATAGATAACTTCACCATCCAGATTAATGGTGATGAGATTAGAAGCGGTGATTTCGTTGTACGTCAAGCCATAAGGGTTAATTAAAATCAGCTCTTCCTTGCTATCGGCAACTCTGGCGGTAATGTGGTTGTATATCAGGTCGCTCATACCAAAATGAGCAACTAGCCTATAGCAGGCTGCCAAGTCAATGCGAGCCTGACGCTCGGCGGAGCTCACAACATAACTGGTTTTATCCATTACTCTTTTATTCCATTGGCTTAATGTTGAAATTAAATCTGCAGAAGGAGTTACGGGAGGGATCTGCCTTAAGTGTAGCTCTACGACTCGGGTTTAAGTTTATCGGAGTCTTGCTCTTGGCTCTTATCGATGGATGAATGCATCTTTAAACTAGGTGCGGACATTTTTTCACCATCCCACACTTGGCCACACCAGCACTCGCCTGCATCATTGATGATGCAAACACCAGAGCCACAGCAGCGCTTATCTGGAGTCTTCATTATTCAGCCTTGTCATAGTCACTGGCAAATTGATGGTTTGTATCCCGGTGGTGGGCCTCATCATTGCGAACAGCAATCACCACATCTCTTAGGGTTGCATTGGGTTCAAGTTTCCAATAATCAATGGCAATCTTTGGAGCAGGTACATTAGGCGTACGTCCCTCATCAATTTCTTTTAGATATTCGGTATAGGAGTAGACTGCCTCTTCCTCAAAATAGCCGACGATGCGATGCGCAGTTCTTGGAAAAAATACATAAATAATAAAAAAGAAATTCCAGAAAATAGCCTGTGCAATCAAGACAAGGTAGCGCTCAAACTGATTGGGCTTTGCGATCTCGATGAAAGTCATGAGATGCATTCTTTCATTCTCAGCTTCTGCTAAAAGTGTTCGAATCTTTGGCCCATAGCCAACCTTCATGCTACGTAGGCTTGTTAAATGGGTCCACATTCCCGCAACCATCCCAGGGACTCCTGCAACAGTTTCTAAAACAACCGCGCGATGCCCATAGCGTTTCTTAAAAAAGGTATCGGCAAAAAAACGCATGCCTTTAGTGAAAAATAGAGCAACTCGATCAGAAAGTTGAAGGGGTATGTAGTGGTCAGTTTGCTGCATATAAAGTACTTTAAATGATTTTTAGATTTTATGCCTGCATGAGAATTAAACATCCTCAATCCACCTGCTATGGAGGGCCCTGCCTTAGGCACGTACAGCAATGGCAATCAAGCAGCCCGTAAAATACCAAAGTGAGCAGATCATCGCTATCAAGCACGTTTAAGACTTATTCACTAAACTGAATCAAAGCTACATTATTTAAAATACCTTGAGACTACTTCCAAACCCTTTTTCTGCCCTCATTATTGGATCCTCTGGAACCATTGGCGCCGCGTTTGTGGAGCTACTTGAAAATAACCCCCTATGCTCAAGTGTCGTAGGCATTCATCGCCATTCAGAACATAGCATTGATTACCAAGATCCAGATTCAATCGAATCTTGTGCCTCAGCACTTTCTCAGGAAGCACCTTTTCAACTGATCATTAATACGATTGGAGTTCTGCACACTAGCAGTTGGATGCCTGAAAAGAAACTTGATGATCTGAATGCTGAACAACTTGTAGAACTGATGAAGATCAACGCTATTGGCCCAGCACTTACCATTCGACACTTCGCTAAATTACTAGACCCCAAAAATAGCATCATGGTTACTCTTTCCGCCAAGGTCGGCAGTATCGAAGATAACCGCCTTGGAGGCTGGTATAGCTATCGCGCCTCTAAGGCTGCACTCAATATGATGATTAAAACAGTCTCTATTGAATGGGTTCGAACCAAGCCTAATTCTGCCTTAATCGCAATGCACCCTGGCACGGTGAACTCGAGACTCTCAAAACCATTTCGTGGCGAGCAGATTGGTAGGCCTGCTCTCGATGCAGTGGCTGACATGTTTCGAGTGATTGAAAATCTTAAGAAAGAAGATTCAGGAAGCTTTGTCTCTTACTCAGGTGAAAAACTTCCCTGGTAGTTGTTATCTGCCGATTTAGCTCTAACCCTTCGGAGCCTTTTTCCTACAAGCGTCTGAGCAGTATTTAATAGACTCCCAATTTTTGGCCCAAGACTTTCTCCAGCTCATTTCTTTTTTACAGACGACACAAATTTTACTTGGCAGAAAACTTTTATTACCTTTAAAGGAAGTACTCATCTCAAGCCCTAGAGATCATCGAGGTGATTTAGGAGGTAATCTGCATGCTCCACGATCGACTTTTGATCCTCATCGCTAATTCTCTTGAGATTTGCAGTCATCAGCTTTGTACGTGGACTAGATTCAAACTGAGTGCGATGCTTAATTAAAAAATTCCAATACAAGGTTGTTATAGGGCAAGCGGTCTCTCCAAATCGAACCTCTGGCTTGTACTTGCACGAGCCGCAATAATTACTCATGCGCTTGATATAGGCGCCACTGGCAATATAGGGCTTACTCGTAAAGCGTCCGCCATTTGCAAACAGCGCCATACCAGCAGTATTCGGCAGCTCTACCCACTCAATCGCATCAACATAGATTGCTAAGTACCAGTCACAGACTTCTTTTGGTAGGATTTCTGCTAGTAAAGCAAAGTTCCCAGTGACCATCAGGCGCTGAATATGATGCGCATAGCCGTATTGGAGTGTTTGACCAATCGCATCTTTCATACAGGCCATATTGGTTTGACCAGACCAATACCATTTAGGTAAGGCTCTTTGATGAGCGTAATAATTATCTTGCGCCATCTTAGGCATATCTAAGTAATACATACCTCGTACAAATTCGCGCCAACCTAAGATTTGACGTATAAATCCCTCGACTGTAGAAAGATCCAAGGAGTACTTTTGCCAGGCCTGTAAAACAGCAGCGATGACTTCTCGTGGGTTGAGCAACTTCAGATTGAGCGAGCTCGATAGCATGGAATGCCAGCCAAACGGGGTATCCGTCCACATAGCATCCTGAAATACCCCAAAGTTTCTTAATCGGTATTCCACAAAATAATCCAAAGCCTCTAGAGCTTGAGCTCGAGTTACCGGCCACCGAAAATGATCTAGTGACCCAGGGTGATTTGGATAGGTAGCGTTAACGAAGTCAAGAATCTCTTTGGTAACTGAATCTGGCTCAAATAAAACAGGGGCCTCAATAATGCCGGGACCCTTTTTAGGATAGGCCTTACGATTATCTTGATCAAAATTCCACTGTCCACCCTCAGGGTTTCCTTGAGAATCAACCAGGATATTGTGGCGCTTACGCATTAGGCGATAAAAGTACTCTAGCCGTAATTCTTTTTTATCAGCCACCCATTCAGAAAACTCTTGATGCGAGCAATAGAAGTGATCGTCCTCACGCATCTCAAGCTTGAGCGATAGCTCTCTTGCTAACTCCTCTATCTGCTGCTTTAAGCGCCATTCACCTGGTTCAACGCAGATAAGGTCTGTGATCCCCTCTTGGACCATTTTTTCTTTTAAGGTCTCAACGATCGATAACGACGAGCTTTGTATATAAGTCAGGGGATACTTGAGCTTTTTTAACTGAGCAGCAAAATGCCGCATAGCAGATAAAAACAGAGCAATCTTGGCTTTATGAGACCAAACATATTGCGCCTCTGCAATGGACTCAATCATGACTATTTCATCAGTCTTGAAATTAAAGTCTCTAAGGGCGGCCCCCTTTAAATCGAGCTGATCCCCCAGAATCAGGACTAATCGCTTAATAGGCTTCATTTATTTTTATATTGCGTTGGGCAATAGGCACGATCAACTAACTTACTTCGAAGGGCAACATGCTTAGTCGCCCTTCCAGTAACCCGTTTACGCCACAACTCAAAAGAGCCTCGCTTGAGTTCATGGCGCATTAATTGAATGACTTGTGGTTCAGATAGACCAAAGGATTTTTCGATGGCATCAAATGGGGTACGGTCCTCCCAGGCCATCTCAATCAGGCGGGATATATCGGATTCAGAAAGTGTTTTTGGTAAGAATTTTGGCACCCTGCAAGTTTATGACTTATTTACTAAACTTGTACGACACATGAATATTTTAAAAATTAGATGATTGGAAAAATTCGCAAGAAGCTGATTTCGCTTGCACCAACTCCACACCTAAAGGTAGTGGCAGTGGTCTGCCCTATCTGCGACCGCCCTATCCCTGACTCTCAAAAAGATGCCCATCACCTCATACCAAAGTCCAGGGGTGGGAAAACTACCGAGTACCTACACCGTATTTGTCATCGCCAAATACATGCTCTCTTTACTGAAACTGAACTAGCCACGCAATTCAATACTGCCGCAGCTCTTCAAGAGCACCCTGAAATGCAACGATTTATTCATTGGGTTAAATCTAAGCCCAATCACTTCTATGAAAAGTCTCGTAAAAGTTCTCGCTTGAAAGAAATTTAAAGCTGGATAACTTGATTTTTA
>CAMBBT010000025.1 GCA_945864455.1 Polynucleobacter meluiroseus
ATCGCCGAAGTTCTTTTTCACAGTGGGGTCCTGTAAAGCCTTATTAATAGCTTGATTCATACGATCCACAGCATCCTTAGTCATGCTACTTGGGGCAACAATGCCATACCAGGAATCTGTTTCAAAAGTCGGGAATCCTTGCTCAGCAATGGTCGGAATTTCAGGGGCAAGTGGCGCACGAGTTAAATAAGTCGTACCAATTGCTTTAATTTTTCCAGATTTAATATAGGGCAAGAAATCAGGCAAATTACCAAACATAAAATCTACATTGCCTGTAATCAGATCCGTTAATGCTGGGCCTTGCCCACGATAAGGAATATGCACTACATAAATTCCAGCCATAGATTTCAGCATCTCGCCTGCAAAATGCGCTGTTGTGCCATTACCAAATGAAGCATAAGAAAGTTTGCCTGGATTTTTCTTTGCGTAATCAATTAGCTCTTTTAAATTATTCACAGGCAAACTGGACTTCACTGCCAAGACATTCGCCGTACGTGCCATCAAAACGACTGGCTGCAAATCTTTTGTAGTGTTATAGGGCAAGGTTTTAATCAAAGATTGATTTACTGTAAAACTGTTAGCCACGCCTCCAACAGTCAGATTATCTGTTGCCTTAGCGGTTGCATCCACGCCAATCACCGTGCCTGCGCCTGGCTTGTTATCCACAATCACAGGTGAACCCAAAAACTTAGAGATTTCTGGGGTGACCGTTCGAACTACAGAGTCCAATGTGCTAGCTCCACCAGGGAAAGGCACAATCACCCTAACTGTTTGTCCATTAGGCCAATTCGTCTGCGCTGATGACCCAAAAGAAATTACCCAAAATAAAACTGCAATACTGCGAATCAGAGATGCTCGTTTAATCATTAGCATAATTAGTCCTATTGAATATCAGTAAGAAGACAAAAATCAGGAAAAAATATTAGTAAAACAAAGTTCTTTCAATCATTAAACATGGCCATACTTTTTTAAAGCATCCGCAAGACTTAAACCATTGGCAATATCGATCCGAATATTCTTTTCAATCGCCGTTAATCGCTCTGATTCAATCAAAACAGATTCGACATGCTCCATTGGAATTACAATGGCACCATCGTCATCACACAATATAAAGTCGCTTGGTCTAACAATAACATTTCCACCATCGTGACCCCGCATATAGACTGGCACCTGGCAGGCGGTCACCTTCCAGCGACCAATAGATTGAACTGGAGTGCGATAACAAGCAAAAACAGGAAATTGATGCTCACCAATCCATCTCACATCACGTATGCCCCCGTCAAGCAATGCGCCAACCGAGCCAAGCTCTTTCATACCAAGCGCAATTAATTCCCCAAAATAACAAATTCCATTGCCATCCCCACTCCAAACACTGATTTCTCCTGAAGAGATACCTTGGCACGCTTTCATCTTGTCAGCATCACCGCCTTGTGGATAAGGCGTCATTTGCCCCCGGATCGTATAAGCCCAACCGGCCATTCTTTTAGTCGTATCGGGGTAAGGTGCGAATTGTGATGAAAGTCCCTGTTGAAGAAGATTCATATTATCGAGAACGTCAGCAACATTTGAGGTATCAACCTCTAGGTAACGAAGGCGTATCTCTTCTTTTTTAGCAGTTGTAAATGTCATCTGTCATCCTCTATTTTGTTTTTAGGTTCCGACCTGGAATGTCGACAACATCTTGCGCAGCATAGCAACTACACTCTGTGCAACGATACGTCCAGTTTTTGGATTTTCTGAAGGAATGTTTTCCATCTTCATAGAGAACTTTGCGGAATCCGACTCAACTGTAATCGTATGGGTATTTCTCACGACAGTAGGGTCTGCCCAAATTTCTAAATGAGTTTTCTCAGGGCCAACGCCTGCAAGAGCCAGAGCCACCACTACATTCAGATTTGCAGGGAAGCCCTTAGCAGCCTCTCTTGCATTTCCTGAAAATACTTTTAATGGCTTAGTAAGTCCATCAACTGAAATATTATTCTCAATTAAATGGGGGGCACCCTTTAATCCTAAAGGTGGCTTATTAGTCACCATTTTGACTGAAAATATTTCCCCCTCTGCGGCAGCAATCATCGCATCTAAACCAATTAGGGCGCCTGTTGGCACCATGATAGTTCCACCCGTAGTTTTTGCTAGTTCAATTAATTCAGGCTTAAACAGAATGGCGCCTACCGATAAGACAATGGCTTTTTTCTTAGCGCGTAAAAAGGGGCTAATGATATCCCCCAATAATTCCGCTGGCGCACACTCAACCACCACATCAGCCTCTTGCTCTAACTCTGAAATCGAAAGCACCTTAACCGGATAAGCAAGCGTATTTACAAAGTCTTTTGCCTTATCATGATTTTTTGCTGATACTGCTGTCAATACCACCCCCGGAATGACTCCGCTAGTTAACCGAGTAGCCAATGATTTTCCAATTGCCCCTAATCCAGCAATCGCCACTCTAAGTGGCTTAGTTTTAGTCTCCATAGATGCTCTTTGATTTAGTTTTTAAGTATCAATTAGGATACCTAATAATTAAAAAAAAACATAGTGAAATGACTGTCTAGAAAAGACAAAACCCCCACCATTTCTGATGAGGGTTTGCTTTTCTGGTGGGCCCACCAGGACTTGAACCTGGGACCAAAGGATTATGAGTCCTCTGCTCTAACCAACTGAGCTATGGGCCCGTTAATCTTTGGATCAATCCTCTTCGAGGAAGGTCTTGAGTTTGTCGCTACGGCTTGGATGACGCATTTTTCTCAAGGCCTTGGCTTCAATCTGACGTATACGCTCACGGGTAACATCAAACTGTTTACCTACTTCCTCAAGAGTATGGTCTGTACTCATCTCAACACCAAAGCGCATACGCAATACTTTTGCTTCACGTGGTGTTAATGAATCCAACACATCCTTCACGACACCACGCATGGATTCGTGTAAGGCTGCTTCAGCTGGGGCCAAGGTATTGCCGTCTTCAATGAAATCACCTAAATGTGAGTCTTCATCATCACCGATTGGAGTCTCCATCGAGATTGGCTCTTTAGCAATCTTCATGATCTTGCGAATCTTATCTTCTGGAATCTCCATCTTCAGCGCCAGAGTTGCAGCATCTGGTTCATGACCAGTCTCTTGCAAAATCTGACGGCTAATACGGTTCATCTTATTGATCGTCTCAATCATGTGCACTGGAATACGGATGGTTCTTGCTTGGTCAGCAATCGAACGGGTAATTGCCTGACGAATCCACCAAGTTGCATAAGTGGAGAACTTATAACCACGACGGTATTCAAACTTATCTACCGCCTTCATTAAGCCGATATTGCCTTCTTGAATGAGATCCAAGAACTGCAGACCACGGTTAGTGTATTTCTTAGCAATAGAGATTACTAGACGTAAGTTAGCTACCGTCATCTCACGCTTAGCCTCACGGGTACGCTTCTCACCTGCAGTCATCAACTTATTGACCTCTTTTAACTCTGGCAGTGGAATGACTACACGCGTCTGAATATCAATCAACTTCTGTTGAAGTTCCTGAATTGCAGGGACGTTACGTTGCAAGAGTGCGCCGTAGGGCTTGTTCTCTTTAAGTAGCTTATCCGTCCAAGTCAGATTCATCGCCATCTTCGGGAAGTCTTTTAATACTTCACTACGATTGACGCCAATCTTATCTACTAACAAACTCACAATGCCACGCTCTAGCTTCCATACTTGGTCAACCTGAGAGCGCATCGTGTCACATAACTTCTCAACACTTTTTGCAGTTAAGCGGAAACCTAATAATTCACTACGAATTAGATCTTGTGCTTTGATATAAGCAGGACAGTTATAACCATCCTTATCAAAAGCACGACGCATCTTGTCGGCTTGTGTGCGAACGATGGCAAATTTCTCGAGGGAAATTTGTTTTAACTCTGCGAGCTGTTTGGCATTAGCTGCTGCAGCAGCGACGCCGCCTTCATCTTCGCCTTCCTCTTCTTCAGCATTAGGATCAATCTCTGGCTCTTCTGGTCCCAACTTAATATCTTCAGCGTTTGGATCTACTAAGCCATCTACAAACTGGTCAATCTCCATCTCGCCACTAGTAATCTTTTCAACGTTGCTCAAGATTTCACCAATAGTGACTGGGCAGGCAGCTAAGGCCATCACCATATCTTTCAGACCAGCCTCAATCTTCTTTGCAATCACAATCTCGCCTTCGCGAGTCAGAAGATCTACAGTACCCATCTCACGCATATACATACGGACTGGATCGGTAGTACGACCAAATTCTGAATCAACCGTAGAGAGGGCTGCTTCAGCCTTTTCTTCAGCCTCTTCTTCAGACGCCGCAGCTTCCGTGTTGTCAGACAGAATTAATGTTTCTGCATCAGGAGCTTGCTCATAAACAGTAATGCCAATGTCGTTCAATAAGCTGATTAAAGTCTCTAATGCATCAGCATCAGATAACTCGTCAGACATCACGTCATTCATCTCACCATGGGTTAAGTAACCCTTGGACATACCCATCTTGATCAAGGTCTTCAAACGAGCACGGCGTAACTCCTGCTGCTCTTCGGTACCTAATTGCTGAGCCGCAAATTCTTTTAAGAGTGCTTTCTCTTTTGCCTTACGCTCGCGTGCTTTTTGACGATCTGTTAATACTGGTTCAGCACCATCAGAAGGAGCTTCAACTTTAGCCTTACGACCGCGCTTTTTCTCTTCCTCAACTACTGGGGCAGTAACGTCAACTACCTTTGCTTTTTTACCTTTAATTTCTTCAGCCTTTGCTACTGCAGAAGCTTTCCCTTTTTTTACTGGCTCGGGCTTAGCGACTTTAACTTTAGTAGACGCTGGTTTAGTAACAGCCTTCACCGGTTTGGCTGGAGCTTTCACTGCTTTTACTGGCTTGGCTAGCTTGGCTGACTTAGCCGCAGCTTTTTTAGCGACCGGCTTAGCAACGGCTTTTGCTTTTGAAACTGGCTTGGCAGCAGGCTTCGCTTTTTTAGCTACTGGTTTGACAGCAGTCTTTTTAGCCGCTGGTTTTGTAGCAACCTTTGCTTTTGGCTTAGCAACAGCCTTCACTGGTTTAGCTGGAGCTTTCGCTTTCTTGGCTACTGGTTTTACAGCAACCTTGGCTTTTGGCTTAGAAGCGGCCCTTACTGGTTTAGCTGGAGCTTTCGCTTGCTTAGCTACTGGTTTTACTGGTTTTTTGGTCTTGGTATTAGGCATTTATTAGCACTTACTCACATTACTGTTATTGATATCGACTGATTAAGTACAGCCCCGTAGTCCACTTGCCCAAAATTTCATCAAAATAAAGCGCAAGTAACTGAATTAATTCATTTTTTTCTTGGGAACAGAGGATTATAGTCGATTGTGACTTTTTTAGCCCCCGATTTACTAAAAATACAGGGTAATTTCAGACTATTTTTACGGCTGATTCCGTAAATTCTTAGGAGAATTTCAGTTTCTCGCCCAATTCACGATATCTAGCCCGGTCTTGGTCGTTGGCAGTATTTCCAGCAATCTTTTGCGCAATGGCAGTCATTTCCTGTTTTAGATGGGTCAGCTCCAGCTTTTTAAAGGCACCCTCTAAGTCTGCCGTGGCCCCAACAAGCTCCAAATCAGACCCCATGACTCGATTTCTGAGTACTTCGTATAAGGGTGCAAGCTCACTGCGAGAGAGTTGGTCTTGGAACATTGCAAAAGCGCCAGCACCTGCGGTGGCAGACTGATTGCCCTCACCTGGCATGAATTCCACTAAATCACATTGAGATAAAAGATCTTGCATTAACAAGAGGGCTTTAGCCGATCGTTGTTCTGCAGCCTTCAATGCAAGCAAACGTTTGTTGGCATCTAATGATTTTCCAAGATGTGGAAACTGAATGAGTACACGCAACATTTGCTCTGCTAAATCCGTTGGCGCCTTCGGTGGCTCAGTATTTTGTATAGCAACCCGTTTTGCAGAACCCTTAGATGCCTGCCAAGGTGCACCCTGTCTATTACCGTTGGCAAAAGAATTTGGATTGTTTTGCGATCTAGCTTGTTGTGCAGGGGCTGGTAACACTGTTAAACCACAGAATGACTCAAGCTCTGCCGGAGTCGTATTGGTTCGAATCGCGAGCTCACGCAGAATCTGGGTGCGCAATGCAATGGGTGGCATTGAGAGTAACAAGGGTTTGGCAGCATGATGAGTATGGGCTCTACCCTCTGGGGTAGTGAGCTCGCGGTCTTCGCTGACAGTTTTGAAGAAGAAACTGGAGATCGACATTGCTTCTTTAATGACCTTCTCAAATGCAGCTGCGCCATAAGCGCGCACATAGCTATCAGGATCATGTTCTGTCGGCAAGAATAAGAAACGAATTTCTTTATCGTCAGACATGAGTGGCAAACAAGCCTCCAGTGCACGCTGTGCTGCACGTTGACCAGCAGAGTCGCCATCAAATGAGAAAACCACTTTGTCTGTTTGTCTGAGCAGCATGCGTACGTGGTTTGCAGTGCAAGCCGTTCCCAAGGTGGCTACCGCATTGGGGAAACCCAATTGCGCTAGCGCAACTACGTCCATATAACCCTCGCACACCAGAACATATTCTTGTGCACGAATAGCTTGTCTTGCTTCAAATAATCCGTAGAGCGTATTGCCCTTTGAAAAGAGTGGTGTCTCAGGAGAATTTAAATACTTCGGCTCACCTTGATCCAGAATGCGCCCACCAAAGCCAATCGTTTGACCTTTGGGATTTCGAATGGGGAACATAACACGATCACGGAAGCGATCGTAGCGCTTGACTGAAGAGCCTTCAGACTGCTCCCCCTGAATCACTAGGCCGCCTTCTACAAGAGTCTTTGCTACTTCGTCATTGGTATAAGAACCAAATACCGCCTCGAGTCCTTGCCAGCCATCCGGGGCATAGCCTAAGGCATATCGTTTAGCAATCTCACCAGTCAAACCGCGACCCTTTAAATACTCTACTGCCCTTGTATTGCCTTTGAGCTGTTGGCGATACCAATCGGCGGCAGAGCTCATCACCTCGCTTAAGGCCATCGCTTGCTGCTGCCTTGCGACATCATTGGCGGTTCGCTCTTCGCGAGGTACATCTAGGCCTGCAGAGCGTGCTAAATCTTCAATCGCATCTACATAACCAAGACCGGAGTACTCCATCAAAAAGCTAATGGCAGACCCATGGGCGCCACAACCAAAGCAGTGATAGAACTGCTTTGTAGGTGAAACCGAAAATGAGGGAGACTTTTCTGAATGAAAGGGGCACAAACCTTGGTAGTTTGCTCCAGCTTTTTTTAACTTGACATGCTGCCCAACCACATCAACGATGTCAACCCGATTCAAAAGATCGGCAATGAAAGATTGTGGAATAAGCGCCATTAGGCTAGCAGTATGAAACTGTTTTACTGAGTTGGCTAGTCGCTCAATTACTTACTTAGCGAGTGCGGCTTTTACTAAAGCGGATACCTTACCCATATCAGCCTTACCAGCCAATTGAGCCTTTAGGGCGCCAATCACCTTACCCATATCTTGAGGGCCAGTAGAACCTGTAGAAGCAACTGCTGCAGCCACTGCAGCCTCTACTTCGGCATCCGCCATTTGCGCAGGCAAGTAGGCTTGCAAGATTACCATTTCAGCAACTTCGATCGCAACCAAATCATCACGCTTGGCTTTTTCAAACTGAGAGATTGAATCTTTACGCTGCTTCATCATTTTTTCAATAATCGCAATCACCGCAGCGTCATCTAGAACAATACGGTCATCAACCTCACGCTGCTTGATGGCAGCCAGTAGTAAACGAATAGCTCCTAGACGTGCAGTCTCTTTTGCACGCATGGCATTTTTCATATCTTCAGTGATTTGATCTTTTAGACTCATTACATTTTCCTGATGTTGAATATATCTCGTTGTCTAGCTATGGTTAGCAATTCAAAAAGCAAAAACCCGCTGCGTTTCACCGTCAGCGGGTTTCAAAGCCTCTCGGTGAAGAGAGCTTTTAAATTCTATTAGTAAAGCTTCTTAGGCAACATTTGGCTGCGAATACGCTTGTAATGGCGTTTTGCAGCAGCAGCCTTTTTACGCTTACGTTCAGCCGTTGGCTTCTCGTAAAACTCGCGAGCACGCAAGTCTGTCAAAAGGCCATTTTTTTCAATGGTGCGCTTGAAACGGCGCAATGCCACTTCAAATGGTTCGTTTTCGCGGAGGCGGACTGTAGTCATACTGGTTTAACTCGTATATGCTCGAAAAATATCGAAAAATTAACTGAAACGCGATTCTAGCACGACAAAACTAAATAATGATTGTTTTAGGCATAGAAACTTCTTGTGACGAGACCGGGGTGGCTTTATACAACACCACCCCTTGGGAGGAGGGCAAACCTGCATTCCAGGGTATTTTGGGGCAAGGTTTGCACTCCCAGATCGCCATGCATCGAGATTACGGAGGTGTAGTTCCGGAGCTTGCCTCAAGGGATCATATCCGGCGTGTTTTACCCCTTTTAGACCAATCTTTAAGCCAATCTGGGCTCAAGTTAGCCGATATTGATGCGGTTGCCTTCACTCAAGGCCCCGGCCTTGCTAGCGCCCTACTGGTGGGCAGTGCGTTTGCCAAATCCCTAGCCCAAGGACTCAGCTTACCCTCCATTGGAGTTCATCACCTTGAAGGACACCTACTTTCTCCGCTTTTAGGGGGCAGCGTGCCCCAATTTCCGTTCATTGCCCTACTCGTCTCTGGTGGTCACACCCAGCTGATGAAAGTTTCTGGCATCGGCCAGTACGAGCTTTTAGGAGAAACTTTAGATGATGCTGCTGGCGAAGCGTTTGATAAGACTGCAAAATTATTAGGATTGGATTACCCAGGTGGCGCAGCCATTTCTAAGCTGGCAGAAAAAGGACGGCCTGGAATCTTTGATCTACCTAAGCCCATGCTGCACTCGGGAGATTTGGATTTCTCATTCTCGGGACTCAAGACTGCAGTTCTCAATCAAGTGAAGAAGTTTGCAGAGAAAAAGATTACAGACCCTTCTGAGGTGGCGCAATTTCATACGGATCTTGCCAGAAGCTTTGTTGATGCCATCGTTGCAGTGCTAGTGAGTAAATCAGAAAAAGCACTCAAACAAACTGGTTGCAAACATTTAGTTCTTGCTGGTGGTGTAGGGGCTAATATGCAATTGCGCCATGCACTCAATGACAAAGCAAAGAAAAATGGTTTTGAAGTGCACTACCCCCCACTAGAACTATGTACCGATAACGGAGTGATGATTGCGTTTGCAGGAGCGCTACGGATGCTTGCTAAAAATAATGGCTCCACAACTTCTGGAGCCTTTGATATCAAACCCCGTTGGGATTTACAAAGCAATAATTTGATTTAGCTTGATTTATTTCTTGTGGCTGATGCGGGCAAAAGCGCTGTGGTTATGAATAGATTCAAAGTTCTCAGCCTCAACCACAAAGGAGCGGATACGCTCATCAGCCTTGAGATTACCAGCCACATCACGAACTAAATCTTCTACGAATTTAGGATTGCTATAAGAATGCTCGGTGACCCACTTCTCGTCAGGGCGCTTTAATAAACCCCAAAGCTCACTAGAAGCTTCGCTCTCTGCGGCGGTAATTAAATCCTCAACCGTCATCTTCGTTTGTGAATCGAGTACGACATCCATAGTGACATGGGATCGTTGATTGTGTGCACCAAACTCAGAAATCTCTTTAGAGCAAGGGCATAAACTCATGACTGGTACTTGAGCGCGTAATCCTAACTCAATATCTAATTTTCCTGCAGGATTTTGCTTGGCTCTTGCGATCCAAGTCACTTCGTAATCCATCAGACTTTCTACACCAGATACCGGCGCTGCTTTTTTAACAAAGTGGGTATAGGTAAATTGCACATGGCCTTCTTTAGCATCGAGTAAAGGCAACATATCGCATACCATTGCAATAACCGTCGTGCTATCAACTGCCATCTCTTGTTTTTGTAGAAGCGCCATGAAACGCGACATATGCGTTCCTTTAATATGCGCAGGCAAGGCAATATCCATCTCAAAATGACCAACGGATGGAAAGTTGCCGGTTTTGCTGCGAATGGTTAACGGATGACGCACACCACGAATACCAACCTGCTCAATCGGCAAAGCGCGCTCATCCAATGTGGATTGCACATCAGGCATTGCGCTGGCTTTCAGAAAGGCGGGATTCATATCATTCATAAGTCTATTTTCAAGCAAAACGGGTTTATTTGCCCGCAAATGCTGAATTTGTTGTGAATATAGTCGGAAAACGCTGTTTGATGGAATGCGTAATGCCCTCTCCATCCAGGCCACACTTGGTCATCAGCAGGTTGTAGTCTCCATGCTCAATAAATTGGTCAGGAAGACCTAGCTGCAAAAGGGGTTTGTTAATTCCGAGATGCGCGAGTGTTTCTAAACAAGCACTTCCTGCCCCACCAGCAATTACGCCATCCTCAATCGTGACAAAATAATCATGATCTGCTGCTAAAGATTTGATGAGGTCAACATCGAGCGGTTTTACAAAACGCATATTGGCAACGGTCGCATCAAGCCCCTCTGCCACCTCTAGCGCTGGATATAGCAAAGTACCAAATGCCAGAATTGCTACGCGGCTTCCAGATGGCGCATTGGATTTGCGACGAATCTCACCTTTACCAAATGGCAATGTGCGGAGTTCTTTAGAGGGAATTACTCCAACGCCTGAACCACGGGGGTATCTCACAGCACTAGGATGGGGCTGATGGAATGCCGTAGTCAGCAGATCGCGACACTCTGCCTCATCTGCTGGCGTCATCACCAACATATTCGGAATGCAGCGTAAGAATGAAATATCGTAGGCACCCGCATGGGTTGCACCATCAGCGCCGACTAAACCAGCGCGATCTAATGCAAATAAGACTGGCAAATCTTGTACGGCCACATCATGAATCAATTGATCATAAGCACGCTGCAAGAATGTGGAATAGATTGCGACCACAGGCTTCATGCCTTCGCATGCCAAGCCTGCAGCAAAGGTCACTGCATGTTGTTCAGCAATACCCACGTCGTAATACCGTTTTGGGAAATTCTTTTCAAATTCAACCAAGCCTGAACCTTCACGCATCGCTGGTGTAATGCCAACCAGCAATGGATCAGCATGAGCCATATCGCATAACCACTCACCAAATACTTGGGTGAAGGTTTTCTTGGTCGCCGCAGGTTTCTTGACGCCCTCTTTAGGATTGAATTTACTTGGGCCGTGATACAGCACAGGATCAGCTTCAGCCAACTCATAGCCCTGACCTTTGCGAGTCACTACATGTAAGAACTGTGGGCCACCGCCTTCTAGGGCTAGACGGCGAACGTTTTGCAGCATCGGAATTAAAGCATTTAAATCATGTCCATCAATTGGGCCAAAGTAATTAAAGCCAAATTCTTCGAAGATAGTTGAAGGTGACACCATGCCTTTGGCATGATCTTCGAGACGTTTTGCAAATTCCCGCAGCGGAGGTGCAATCGATAAAACGCTATCGATTCCTTTTTTGGTAGCGGAATAAATATTGCCGCTCAGCAATCTCGCTAGGTGACGATTGAGTGCACCTACTGCAGGAGAGATCGACATATCGTTGTCATTCAAAATGACTATTAGAGGAATGTCCTCATATACGCCAGCGTTGTTCATGGCCTCAAATGCCATGCCGCCAGTCATGGCACTATCACCGATGACCGCCACAGCTACATGACGCTCACCCTTAGTTTGGAATGCGCGAGCCATACCCATCGCCGCTGAGATGCTAGTCGATGAATGCCCTGTACCAAATGCATCAAACTCACTTTCAGCCCGCTGTGGAAATCCTGATAATCCTTTGAACTGACGCAGGGTGTTCATGCGCTCACGACGGCCAGTCAATATTTTGTGTGGATAGCTTTGATGCCCTACATCCCATACGATCCGATCGTCTGGTGTGTCAAATACATAATGCAGAGCAATCGATAGTTCCACCGTTCCTAAATTAGATGACAGGTGTCCGCCAGTTTGCGATACCGAATCCAACACAAATTGACGCAATTCATCAGCAAGCGCTGGCAATTCTTCACGAGTCAGTTTTTTTAATTCGTTGGGGGAGTTGATGGAATGTAAAGTCATTAAATTGATTTAATCTGTATTTATTTAGCTCTATTAACGACTAAGAATGCTAAATCTTTTAAGGCATCTGCCTTGCTACCAAAATCAGCCAAACTAGCGATGGCCGTTTCTTGCAAGTCTTTAGCCTGCTTTTGGGCATAGTCTAAACCCATCAAGGTCACATAGGTAGGCTTATTCGCGGCCGCATCCTTGCCTGCTGTTTTTCCGAGGGTTTGGCTATCGGCCGTCGCATCGAGTACATCATCAATAATCTGAAAAGCCAAGCCAAGGGCTGTTGAATATTTTTGGAGTTGCGCCATTTGAGTAGGATTCAAATGCGCTGCAATCCCACCCAACTCAACAGCGCAAGAGAGTAAAGCGCCAGTTTTCATAGCGTGCATTTGCTTTAAACCCGCCAGATCTAATTTTTTTCCGACGCTCTCTAAATCAATTGCCTGCCCGCCGGCCATGCCACGCGAACCAGAAGCAGCAGCTAAGGCACTAATCATGAGTAAGCGTACGTCAACCTCACATTGCGCATTAGCAAGTATCTCAAAAGCACGGGTTTGCAAAGCATCACCGACTAGAAGAGCAGTCGCTTCATCAAACGCTTTATGGACTGTTGGCCGACCACGACGTAAATCATCGTCGTCCATGCAAGGTAAATCATCGTGTACCAATGAATACGCATGAATACATTCAATCGCAACTGCTGCTGCATCTAATGCCTGTGTTTTAGGATCACCAAGCGAACCTGCTGCATAAACTAACAAGGGTCGAATACGCTTGCCACCACCTTGCGCTGCATAACGCATCGCTTCGTGCAAACGATTCGGTGTAGTTTTCGCAGAATCGAGCAAGCCATCTAATGCTGTCTCAGCTCGCTCAGAGTGATTACTAAGCCACTCTTGAAATTGAAAATTGGTGGTCATTAAGCCTCGAACACTCGCACTTGTTGTTCAACTTGAGCAAGGACTCCCTGGCAATGTTTTAACAAAGCAGCGCCGCGTTGATAAGCTAAAAGAGTCTCTTCCAAAGAGAATTTTCCGAATTCCATGTCCAAAATTAACTTTTCGAGTTCTTTCACAGCTTGCTCATAGCGAAGACTTGGGTCAATTTTGACCTCAAGGCCTGGTTTTTGAGTCTCTGACTTTTTAACTGACATAAGCTGCTTCCTTCCTATTTCCCATACGAATAGCCCTACATATTAATGCGAGAAGCCCCTCCAATGGGTATAATCTACCCCTTCCTTTCCAATATCGATCCGTCGATGGTTGGATTGGTTATTCCGCTTAGCTTCGGCTGACGTTTTCGGGGGTGGGGAGAATGACTAATCTGGCTACCGCGCAGAAGCTTGCGCCGTCCAATCTACAACTGCCGGTTTCGGCATATTTTCACGCTGAGCTCTATCAGCGTGAAATTGAACTGCTTTTTAAGCAGGGGCCTGGCTATATTGGCCACGAACTCATGGTGCCTGAAATTGGCTCCTATCAAACTTTAAGCGCAGAAAACGAAGGTCGTATCCTCGTTCGTAATGAATCTGGTGTTGAACTCCTTTCTAATGTCTGCCGTCATCGCCAAGCACTCATGCTCAATGGCAAAGGTCAAACGGAGAATATCGTTTGTCCACTCCATCGCTGGACTTACGACTTAGGTGGCAATTTATTGGGCGCACCCCATTTTGAAGACAAGCCCTGCCTTAATTTAGGCAAGTCCCCTTTGCAAAATTGGCAAGGGCTTTTATTTGAAGGTCCGCGCGATGTGCGCGCTGATCTTGTAAAGCTGGGTGTAGCTGAGGATCTTCAATTTGATGGCTACATTCTTGATCATGTTGAAGTACACGACTGTAATTACAACTGGAAAACGTTTATCGAGGTTTATCTCGAGGATTACCATGTTGTGCCATTTCATCCTGGCTTAGGTAAGTTTATTTCTTGTGAAGACTTGCACTGGGAGTTTGGTGATTGGCATAGCGTGCAAACTGTTGGTATTCATAAAGATTTGCAAACCCCAGGTTCACCGGTTTATCGCAACTGGCATGACGCAGTCTTGCGGCAATATAAGGGCAAAACCCCACGGCATGGGGCAATCTGGCTGACCTATTATCCTAATGTGATGGTGGAGTGGTACCCAGGCGTTCTCTGCGTTTCTACTTTGCACCCCATGGGCCCAAACAAAACTCGCAATATTGTTGAGTTCTACTACCCAGAAGAAATTGCCTTATTTGAGCGCGAGTTTGTAGAGGCCGAGCGTGCCGCCTACATGGAAACTTGTATTGAAGATGATGAGATTGGTGAGCGCATGGATCAAGGTCGAGCTGCCCTATTTGCGCGTGGGATTAATGAAGTAGGGCCCTATCAAAGCCCCATGGAAGACGGTATGCAACATTTTCATGAATGGTACCGTCGCGTAATGAACTTTCATGGCGCATAATTAAGGCGCACTCTTAAACAATTTTGCATTCAAGATAGGAAGCCACATGACTCCATTAGTTTCCGCAAACCAGTTAGAAGAAATCCTCAATAGTGGTGAGAATGTTTTGCTCTGTGATTGCCGCTTTGATTTAGCTAACCCAGAGACCGGTAGAAAAGCTTACGAAGAAAGTCATATCCCTGGCGCTATTTATGTCGACCTTGATCAAGACATGTCTGGTACTAAAACAGGCAGCAATGGTCGACACCCACTTCCCTCTCCGCAGGAATGGGCAAAAACTAAAGCCCGCTTGGGTATCAGTCCAAAAACTCTCGTGGTCGCCTACGACAAACAAGGTTCGGTCTACGCCAGCCGCCTCTGGTGGATGCTTAAAGCTACAGGGCATGCCAATGTCCGCGTGTTAGATGGTGGCTTAGATTCTTGGAATGGTCCGATGGGAACAATGCCCCGTAAGCCAACACCGACATCTCAAGCGATTGAGCCTATGCCTTATGTTGGCCTAGTTTTGGTTGATGATGTGGTGAGTAATCTACAGTCTGGCAAAAATCTTGTGCTTGACGCTAGAACAAGCGATCGCTTTCATGGTGAGAATGAAACTCTAGATCCTATTGGTGGGCATATCCCCGGCGCTATCAATCACTTCTTTAAAAACAACCTTTCGGCCACTGCATTTAAAACGCCGGAGCAATTGTTTAAAGATTTTGTAGAATTACTGGGATCCAAAAAACCATCTGAAGTGATTCATCAGTGTGGCTCAGGTGTTACTGCCTGTCATAATCTTTTGGCAATGGAAGTAGCGGGATTAAAAGGTTCACGTCTTTATGCAGGAAGTTGGAGCGAATGGTGCGCCGATCCTTCAAGACCGATTGCTACTGATTAGTATCGATTAAGCTCCTAATGGAACAACGATAGTAGGATCACAAATCCTACGCCACACGCAATTAAAAGAGTTTGACGTAATGACTCAGCCCAATGAGGGCGACGGTGCATTTGCGGGATTAAATCACTTACCGCAATATAGATAAAACTGCTCGATGCAATCACCAATAGATATGGCATCGCAGTATTCGCCTTCTCTAAGAAGAAATAGGCCAATACGCCACCCAGTACTGCTGCTAATCCACAAATCAGGTTGTACAACAATGCGCGGGCCTTTGAGAAGCCTGCATTGAGCAGCACAATAAAGTCGCCAATCTCTTGCGGAATCTCATGCGCAATGATTGCAATTGCTGTAAAGATGCCCACTTGATAGTCAGCCATAAATGCAGCGGCAATCAAGATGCCATCCACAAAATTATGAATACCGTCGCCGACTAAAATCATCCAACCGCTACGTCCAGCATTCTCAGCATCATGTCCATGGTGATGGGGATGACCATCACCTTCGTGATGATGGTCATGACGCAGAAGGGCAATTTTCTCAAGCAAGAAGAAACCCAACAAACCCGCAAGTAATGTCGCAAACAATAACTGTGGGCTTACTCCTTCCATACTGAATGCTTCAGGTAAAGAATGCAGTAAAGCAGTTGCTAGCAAAATACCGACTGACAAACTCACCATGTTGTTGACCATCTTAGCAAGCAAAGCTACAGAAAAGCTAGCCGCTACCAATACGCTAGTAGCCCCTGCTAAGACAGTCACCAAGAGAATGGTTTGTAAAACCGTCATAGTGGCTAAGCCACTCCCATTTTCTTAAACCAGGCGATGCACTTTTCCCAGCCGTCTTTTGCAGGACCTTCACGATAGGTAGCGCGATAGTCCGCATGAAAGGCATGAGGTGCGTCTAGATACACTTCAATCATGGATGCTTTGGCGGCAGGATTTTTAGGTGCAGCTTGCGCTAAAGCAGTACGCATTTGTTCTACGCTCTCCAAAGAGATACCCGTATCAGCGCCGCCATATAAACCAAGTACAGGAGCCTTTAAGTCAGCGGCAATCTCTACTGGGTGACGGGGGTTGCCCTCCGTCTTCTCACCAATCAAGCGGCCATACCAAGCCACGCCTGCGCGTACTTGTGGCAATGTGGCAGACAACCAAGTAATGCGACCACCCCAACAAAATCCAGTGACACCAACCCTCTT
>CAMBBT010000026.1 GCA_945864455.1 Polynucleobacter meluiroseus
GCCAGCTGAATATTATTGGTAATCGCATCAATTGATAAATCCATATAAGTGACTAACTTTCTCTTTTGATTATCTAGAATCTATTCATTAATGTGACCAGGCAATTAAACCACTATAGGCGGTAATTAACACTAAAAGCCCGAAGGCAATTCGGTACCAGGCAAATGGAATGAAATTATGGTGCGCCACATAGTGAATTAACCAGCGCACGCATATAAATGCAGAAATAAAGGCGGCTATGAAACCAACAACAATAGCCAGGGTAAATTCACCAGAGATGGCAACGGGGTTTTGCCAAAGCTTTAGTAACTCATAAGCCGTTGCACCACCGATCACGGGGATGGCCAAGAAGAAGGAGAATTCGGTTGCCACCGTACGCGGCAGTCCAAATAACATGCCACCAATAATCGTTGCGCCTGAACGAGAGGTTCCAGGAATTAATGCAGCGCACTGCGCTAAGCCAACCTTGAATGCATCCAGTGGAGAGAGATCATCTACCGTATGAATATGACTTTTTGCTAAGCTTGCTCGTTCTTGACGACGCTCTACCCAAAAAATAACGAGGGCGCCAACAATGAAGGCACTAGCAACTGGAATAGGTGCAAAAAGAACTTCTTTAATATATTTACCAAATAAGAATGCTAGGCTCATTGCGGGGACAGAGGCAATCAGGAGGTTTAAGACAAAGCGGCGAGAATTTGCACTACTGCTAAAAGATAAGACAACCTTTAGTAGCTTTTCTCGAAATTCCCAGCAGACAGCCAAAATAGCGCCAAACTGAATAATGACTTCAAAGGCTTTGCCCCGTTCGTCATTGAAATTCAATAAATCACCGACCAAGATGAGGTGACCAGTACTAGAGATTGGCAAAAACTCCGTTAAGCCCTCTACCACCCCCAGAATGACTGCCTTGAGTAACAAAAATAGATCCATACGCAAATTTTATAGGCTTCCCTACAAATCTCAGAGTATTTGGCAAAATGGTCCCTAAACAGGCATTCTTGATAAATTAGCCTTAAACTGCATGGCATATTGAACAGTATCCGAATTAGATGACCAAAGCCCGCTTTAAACACTCTCAGATAGCCACAATTGGTTTAATCCTGAGTCAGGCGTTCGGCTTCATTTCTTGGTCTCCAAGCGTTTTTGCTCAAAGCCCGAACGAGGCTGTAAGGCCTGCTTTACCAACCCCAATGAGCGCCTCTACGCTCATTGGCCTCGAGCAACCGCCTCAGTTTGTCATGCCTCCAACTAAGGCGGCGCTTCCAAACAATTCGGCACCCTCAAATGTCACAGGCAATAAAGCCGGTGATACAAAAGGACAGTTAGTCGACTTAATTCAGCTTTATCAAGAGGCTGCTTTTAGTGACCCAGTATTAAATGCGGCACGGTTTAATTATCAGGCTAGCAAAGAGTTGTACTGGCAAGGTCTTTCCTTGCTACTTCCTCAAGCCAATGCCACCCCTACTGGTACCCGCTACTTCCAACATGGGGCTAATTCCACGACGGTATCCAATTCACCGGGTAACTCTCGCGTATTTGATCAAAAGAGCTATACCGTCACCTTAACGCAACCAGTATTTAACGCTAGCGCCCTTGAGGCCTTCAAGCAAGGTGATCTCAATACTAAAATTGCCGATATGCGTTTTTATTTAGCGCAGCAAGATTTAATCATTCGGGTTTCTCAAGCCTACTTTGATGCGCTCACCAGTCAAGACAATGTTGAGCTATATCGCAATAAAAAAAGTTTAATCAAACAGCAACTCGATATTGCTCAAGCAAAATTTGATACGGGCTTAGCTACTATTGTGGATGTCAATATAGCGCAGGCTGCTTTGGATCTTGCGAACTCACAAGAAATTGCCGCGCAAGCAGATCTGATTGTGAAGCGGGGTGTCTTGGAGCAACTGGCTGGACACCCAGTAGGTCCTCTCAAGCCCCTGGTAAAGGAAGCCAAAATTGATGGCGTCCTAAAGGACCCTCGCTCTAAAAATAAAGATGCTAAAGGTATTCCAATTGCTGAATCTGTTAATCCACAACTACCTCCGGGGCAAACTTTAGACGATTGGATTCATCAAGCAGAAGCTGCCAACTTTAGCGTCCTAGTTGGACAGCTGACTGTCAGCCTAGCTGAGAGTACTTATCGAGCAGCGCAGGCTCTAAATTATCCATCGGTAAACTTTGTAGGCACGAGTGGCTATAACACCTCAAATGGAACGCCGACTAGCTACACACCAGCTAATACTAATGTTTACAACAATACGATTGCTTTGCAAATGACCATTCCTCTGGTGTCTGGCGGATATAGCAGTTCGGTGATTCGTCAAAATGCTGCACTAGTAGATCAAGCAAAAGCAAACTATGACAATGCACGACGTACTGCAGCTCAAAATACGCGCTCAGCCTTTACTGGGTTTTATGGTGGCCTAGCAAGCGTCAAAGCATTTGAAGCGGCAGAGCGCTCGTCTAGCACAGCTCTCGAATCCAGCAAACTTGGATTCCAAGTTGGCACCTTAATCAATATTGATGTCTTGATTGCCCTAGACACTCTGATCACTACTAGATCACAGCTTCAACAAGCGCGTTACAACACCATTCTGAATGCAATCAAATTAAAAGCGCACGCAGCAGCTTTAACCGACGAAGATCTGATTTCAATTAATAGCCTACTACGCTAATAGCTCGAGGGAGGCTTTAATCACCTCTGCTGTATTGGGCGGCGCTTGAAAATCTCCTACGTTGCGAATATGCTCTGACCAATAACCCTCGGTCTTCCATCGAGGCGAATCGCAATAAATTTCTACGGTGGGTTTACCTAAGACAGCAGCTAAGTGCGTAAGGCCAGTATCAACACCTACGGTAAGAGCTGCACCTGCAATCAATGAAAATGCTGCCTCAATCGAGAACGCGGTTGGAACTATTGCCTCGGGGATTTGACTAGCTAATTGAGTGCTAATCAATTTTTCAGATGGACTGCCCCAAGGAAAAACTAGCTGATATTCGCGACTAGATAGCTCTTTCCCTAAAGTAATCCAGTTCTCATTAGACCAACGCTTTGCCTCCCTAGCAGTGGAATGAAAACAAAGCACATAAGGCTTTTGCAATCCATCAATAGACTTGTCGGTCAGGGACTGAATATAGTTTGCAGGATAAAAGAATGGGGTGGTTGAACGCTCTAATAGTGGCCAATCTAAAGCAGAAGACATCACCTTACGGGAACGATCGACCGCATGGCAATGAATTGGCACCTGGACAGACTGATTGTAAAAAAACCTAGCAAGTGGCTCGTATCCAGAGTACAGCGTAGCATTCGCTAGGCCCGCAATCACTGCATTAGGACTTTTCTTTGCAAGAGAACATACAAGGGCAGATTTTAATAAGCCCTGAGTTTCAATAATGATGTCGTAGGAAGACTCTTGAAGTCTTTTCTTAAAATGAAAGAATTCTTTCCAGGTAGCAAGCTTAAATAGATTTATCTTCCAGCGACGCAATCCAAATGGAATGATGTGATCAATACTTTTGAAGTTCCCACTAGTTAATAGGGGCTCTAGAAGATGAACATAGCCCTCCTCTACCACCCAATCAATTTGCGCATCAGGTAAGCGAGCGCGCAAATCCCAAACCAGCGGCAGATTGTGCAACACATCCCCAAGTGAGGATAGCTTTACCAATAATATTTTAGGGGAGAAACTCTTTGTATCCATTAAAACTTTGGTGCTTTTTCCCAAGGCAGGCCAGCTAAATCTTTAGCATTCATATTAGGCGCAATACCCGCCGGCAATGGCCACTCGACCCCTACAACTGGATCATTCCAGGCAAGACAAGCTTCGCTTTGCGGATGATAGTAATCCGATGTTTTGTATAAAAATTCAGCAGCCTCTGAAAGCACTAAAAAGCCATGAGCCAATTTTGCTGGAATCCACATTTGCTTGTGATTGTCAGCACTCAGCTCAATACCTACCCACTTGCCATACGTTGGCGAATCTTTTCGAATATCCACCACCACATCAAAAACACTACCAGCTACTACTCTAACTAACTTAGCTTGAATTTTTTCTAACTGGTAGTGCAAGCCACGCAAAGTCCATTGACGAGAAAACGAATGATTGTCTTGTACAAACTCGACATCTAAGCCTGTGGCAGCTACAAAATCTTGAGAATTAAAAGATTCTGTAAACCACCCACGTTCATCGCCAAATACTTTTGGCTCAACTACTAATACATCATGAATTGCAGTGGGTGTTACCTGCAATTTAGAGGGCGCAGTCATTTGCTGGCCTTCTTTGCAGATAAAGCAATTGGCTGGGCAGAACTATTAAGCTCTTTCAGAATTTTATTAAGGTATTGACCATAACTATTGTTGCTCAACTGAGAAGCGACCTTTTGCACTACATCAGCACTAATCCAACCCTGACGATAGGCAATCTCTTCGGGGCAAGCCACCATCAGACCTTGGCGCTTTTGCAAGGTGGCGATAAATCCAGCCGCATCTAATAAAGAATCATGTGTACCGGTATCTAGCCAAGCAAAACCACGGCCCATAATCTCTACACTCAGTTCATTTTTATCTAAGTAAGCTCGATTAACATCAGTGATTTCAAGTTCACCGCGAGCGCTTGGCTTAATAGAAGTAGCAATATCGCAAACCTGATTGTCATAAAAATACAGACCAGTCACTGCATAATTACTTCTAGGCTGTTTCGGCTTTTCTTCAATTGAAAGTGCTTTGTAATCTTTGTCAAACGCCACTACGCCATAGCGCTCTGGATCATTGACGTGATAGGCAAATATGGTGGCGCCAGTATTTCTATCATTAGCGCTATTGAGCTGATCCACCAGCTCATGTCCATAAAAAATATTGTCGCCAAGGACTAAAGCGCTTGGATAATTACCAACGAAGTTTTTGCCTAAAGTAAATGCTTGTGCCAAACCATCTGGAGAGGGCTGAACACAGTATTCAATATTAAGGCCCCACTGCGAGCCATCGCCTAGCAACTCTGAGAATCGTGGAATGTCATGCGGGGTAGAGATCAACAAGATGTCACGAATGCCGGCCAACATTAAAGTGGTTAATGGGTAATACACCATTGGCTTGTCGTACACAGGCATGAGCTGCTTAGAGACAGCCTGAGTTACTGGATAGAGTCGAGTACCAGAGCCGCCAGCCAAAATAATGCCCTTACGATTTACCGCCATACATTTAACCCTTAAATAAGTCCATCTTTTGCAAGCCCAGCAACATAAGACTGAACTTCTTTTGTCCAGGCCTTGTTCCAATGCTGCAATTTTGACATATCACCACTCTCTTCTAGGGCTAAGCGCAATTTAGCGTTATCTAAACATGAATTTGCTGGCCTAGGAGCTAGTACAGGGTATTGCGCAGCTAGGATCGACTGAATGTCGACTGGTTTTAGCTTAAGGGGAATATTGGCATCCAGTGCTGCTTGCGTAGCTACTATAGCCAGCTCATACCAGCTGGTTCTCCCGGAGGGAACGGCATGATAAATACCAGAAGTGAATTTTCTGAGTCTATGTTGAGAGTCTAAAACTAAATCTAAGCTCACTTGAGCCAACCAGTCAGTATTCGTTGGCACGCCATACTGATCATAAATGACTTTTAGTTCCTCACGCTCTTTGGCTAGACGCAAAATGGTGCGAATAAAGTTGGCACCATCACCATATACCCAGCTTGTACGAAAGATAGCGAATTGACTAGAGGTAGAGCTAGCAAAGACTTTTTCGATAGCCTCTTCACCTGCAGCCTTACTCTTGCCATAAATATTAATTGGTTTGCGATGATCACTCTCAAGATAGGAACCATCTTTGCTGCCATCAAAAACATAATCAGTAGAGTAATGTAATAAAGTGGCGCCATGCTTTACGGCATATAACGCCATCATCTCAGGTGCCTTAGCATTTATTGTAAACGCTAACTCTTGCTCAGTCTCCGCTTTATCAACCGCAGTATATGCTGCAGCATTAATGATGAGATCTGGTTTGAATATATTTAGGAGATCACTTAAAGCTGTAGCATTGCTTAAGTCACATTGATTGCGGCCAATGTATTGAATGCTGCTCTCTGAGACTGGCGGCACTCTCTGAAAAAGGCATTGAAAAGCCTTGCCCAGTTGCCCATCCTTGCCAAATACGAGGATATTCATGTGCTCTTTGCCGAAGTCTAGTTGTACTGCTTTTGTAACCAGACGCGATAAGAACCCCTGACTACGCCCTCAATCCAAGCTGGATTATCTAAATACCATTGCACCGTCTTACGAATGCCGGTATCAAATGTTTCGGCAGGACGCCAACCAAGATCGCGCTCTACTTTGCTTGCATTGATCGCGTAACGGCGATCATGGCCAGGGCGATCTTTTACAAAAGTAATTTGCTCTGCATATGATTTTTTGTCAGTACGAGGCTTGAGTTCATCCAGAATATGGCAAATAGTTTTCACAACATCAATGTTGGCTTTTTCATTCCAGCCACCGATGTTATAAGTCTCACCTAATTTCCCGTTTGCGAGCACTTCACGGATCGCGGAGCAATGATCGCCCACATAGAGCCAATCACGAATTTGCTGACCATCACCATAGATAGGCAAAGGCTTGCTATTCAGGGCATTGAGAATCACCAAAGGAATTAATTTCTCAGGAAAATGATAAGGGCCATAGTTATTAGAGCAATTGGTTGTCACTACTGGAAAGTGGTAAGTATGAAACCAAGCGCGCACTAGATGATCAGAGGCTGCCTTAGAAGCAGAGTATGGGCTATTGGGCTCATATGAATTAGCCTCAGTGAATGCGGGATCGCTTGCAGAAAGTGAACCATAAACCTCATCAGTTGAGACATGATGAAAGCGAAATTTTTCTTTAGCACTGCCTTCAAGACTATTCCAATATTCACGAGCACACTCCAATAAATTAAAAGTGCCGACAATATTGGTTTGTACAAACTCAGCTGGCCCGTGAATAGAGCGGTCTACATGGCTCTCGGCGGCAAAGTTCACAATAGCGTGAGGTTGATGCTCTTTTAGTAATTTAGCAACCAGCTCTTGATCGCCAATATCGCCATGAACAAAAATATGACGGGGATCTTTTTCTAAAGATACCAAGGTAGCTAAATTGCCGGCATACGTTAACTTATCTAAATTAACAATACCCTCGGCATTTGGATTGACCAGCCAATCCAATACAAAGTTAGCGCCAATAAATCCTGCACCACCTGTAACTAATATCATGTAATTGATCTACCGAATATGTGCTTAAGGGGTCTGCATAATTTGCAGATACTTATTAAATCGCTTCTTACCAAACAAGAAAATTCCTAACTTCTTTACCAATTTTAAGGTGCCACTCGCCCTAGGTATAGGAGCATCCTCGATAATATCTCGCGTGGTCTTGGTTTTATCGCAATTAATTAAGGCGGGGTTAATAAAAATACGGAAGCCTTTTTGGCGCAACTCTCTGTGGTACGGCGTATGATCCGCAACATCGATTCCACCCGCCTGTGAATCCGTTCCAGCATATCTACCAGATAGAAATGCAGTACGCGTGTAAATACCCAAGCCCCCAAATGCAGAATCAACTTCTATAGGATCAGCTCGAGGATCAATTGCGGCCTGTTTACATCCCACTGAAATATGTTGTGCAGCTTTTTCGTCCAAGATGGCTTCAAGTTGGCGCTTTTGCTCCCAGCAATCAATTGGGTTCCAGTAAGGGTGACTTAATGCCCAAATATCATAATACTCACCAAGCTGGTTAGCAGTGACAACATCCCATGGCTCATCTAAATCCCAACATTGGATAATTTTTTCACGAGTAATAAGGCCATTCATCCCATCCATATCTGCCATAGCAATATAGTCTATTGTGGAATATTTACGATCACTAGCAACGGCATCAATAATTAGATTTCGGCAATAGGCAATGCGATCAGTTCTTTTGGAAAGTTTTTTACTTAAATTTCCAACACTAATAAAAGAGAAATTCTCAAACTCGCTTGAAAATTTCTCAAGTCGCAAAACTGTATCATCATCTGAATCACTCTCAACTACTAGACAAAAAACTTCTTTAAATTGATCGAGACTACTCAAAAGCTTTCGAAAATCATTTTCGATTTGGCCAGAAGCGTTGCGTACCGGTCCCGCCAATAATATTTTGGCCTCAGCAATTGGTTTTTTGTAAGTTTTTATCATGTTGGCTAGAGTAATTAGAGCATCTTATACGAAAGAGTATTTTATGATCACTAAACTAACGCAAAATTTTGAACAATTTTATTAACAACTACTTCAGCAAAAGATTCCGAACTGTAGGGCTCAAATTTGATACTTTGTAAAAAATCTCTAGCGACTTCTTGGTACCTCAAAAACTGAGTAGGCGTCATCGCTTTTAAATGCTCTTGTAACTCGGCATAAGACCGATACTGCCGAAAGTCTACAAAACATTCGGCTGGAATAGATTTACCAATTTCAGCATCCCCCCAATAGACTGGAATACAACCTGCGAATAGGCAATCGAAAATCTTCTCAGTGATATAGCCCTCAATGTCCCGGGCATTCTCAAAGCAAATACAAAATTTAGTTTTGCTCAAAACTTCGTACTTTGTTTTTACTGGGCCTTGATAACTTGGAAATACTGGCCTTCCCAGAATCCAAGGAGCAATCTTCTCCACCCGATAACGAATCTTACCTAAACGACCGAATCTTTTTTGCGGTACAGTCCAGCCGTTACCATAAAGCTTAAAGTCTTCAAGAGCATTCTCTTCAAACCATTTGATTGCTCTGACTCGCTCTGAATATAACTCCCGTTCATCAAAAGCATTGGCATGACGATTACTGCCAATCAAACAAATAAAATCCGGACGTTCATCAAAAGTCCGGCTATAAAAATTATCACGACACTCTATAGGTATTGGGTTTGGGTGATAGATCTGGATAAATCGCTCTTTGGGAAGATGCATGCCACCACTATCCGTTAATCCATCTTCAATCAGCCCTCTATTCCAGGTGAAGATCAAGTCAAACTGATTTAAATATTGGTAGTTGGCGTTTCTGGGTACCGTTAAGAGAGTTTCATACAAAATCAAATAGTTTCTCTTAGCTGGAGACGCAACAAAATCAATTGATTCCACATATAGTGAGAAATCGGGAAATACTTGATTGCGCTCATTCACATCGGCAGTATGCAAAGATATTCCTCTTTGGCGCCCCAACTCATCTATGAGCCTCATTGGCTCCAAGCAATTATCACGGTTACGCGGGCTATGAGGATTAAAAATATCATCCTCGCCGTTCTCCCATCCATAAATACTGCCAGTTAACATAAATTATCCATAAATTAAAATCTTGGCAAAAAATCAGAGGCTTTTGCCCCATCTAATGCTTTAATTATAGGGATATGAAGATTACCGCACAAATCCAAGGTGGCCTTGGCAATCAACTTTTCCAGTACGCCACCGGAAAGGCGCTGAGCATTCGCCTCAAGGGGCAATTGCTCGTAGATATTGATTGGTTCAATCATTACTGGATCGATGTTACTCCAAGAGAGTTTCTCCTGCCCTTCCTCAATATTCAGCTTCAAATGATTCAAGTATCGCCACCCATCCTGCCCCCAAAAAGTTGGCAACGCATCGCTCAAAAAATTCTCCCCATAAATCCCTATGTATTGAAAGATCGACCCTACCGATTTAATTCTGCGCTCAATCAATTTAAACCATTTACAAATCAAGATATTTATCTAATGGGCTATTGGCAATCATTTCGCTACTTTGACTCAATTCGTAAAGAACTGATTAATGAGATACGGCCCATCAACCAACTATCTCCGATATATAAAATCTATTTGGAGAAAATTCAAGGCTGCTTATCTGCCATGATTCACATTCGTAGGGGAGATTATGTGAATTTACCAGTTGCTACAAAAGCACATGGCTTTCTGGGCTTAGAGTACTACCAAAATGGCATGAGACTGCTGTTAGAGAGTGATGTTCATACTCACTTTTTTGTCTTTTCGGATGATCTGGATTGGGCAAAAGCGAATCTACCTTACCAAGAAAAAATTACTTATATTGAAACTACTGATGAAAAAACTGCCCCAATTCAAGAATTATTCTTAATGACTCAATGCCAACGGCACTTAATCGCAAATAGCTCCTTGAGCTGGTGGAGCGCCTGGCTTAGCATCAGTCAAAATCCACTTGTCATTGCACCAAAAAGATGGACTAACGATATAGATAAGGAGTGGGATGACCTGTTGCTACCACAATGGCAAAGAATTTAAATTATTTCTAGGCTAGTAAGCAAACTTGCCGCGAAGAGATGCAAGCACAGCAATCAGCAGGCGCTCAGTTCGAGTAAAGGCGGTCCAAATACCATTACTACGGAACTGAAAACGCGAATAGATTTGATAATTAGCCCCAACCGACATGCCAGGAATCTTTTTATTTAATTCTAATAAAAATTGACTGCCTGTTTTTAATCTTTCCGACCAACGCAATCTTCTCGGAGTCAATCCACCATCAATTCCCAAGGAATTGAGATATTTAGCTCTACATCTATCAAAGATAGAATTTACTTTAGAGTTCTGAACTTGGCTAATTTGATTTGCATGCACTCGATAGGTAATCAGATTATTAGGCACATTGCCAAATTTGCATCCCTCCAAAGCCAGATTCACCCACATTGCATAATCTTCTGCCCCATCATTGCCGGGCAAATACAAGGTCTTTTTAAAAACTTCTGCACGCCCCATTACCGATGGATTACAGAGTGGGCTACATACAGAAATCATGGCACGAATATCAGCATCTGAATGACGTTGTTTTGAGCGCTTAATCTTGCCTGTCTTTTGCTGGAGCACCCAATGATCTGTACCGCAGAGGTCCAAATTATTAGACTCTAAATATTGCAACTGCAGCTCTAAACGCTTGGGATCAGCTAGATCATCAGAGTCTAAGAAGGCAATATACCTTCCCTGCGCCATGCTAACCAAGGAATTTCTGGCGCTAACTAAGCCCTGATTTTTCGAAAGAAATACTTTCTTCATACGAAGATCTAAGTAAGAATCTATGATCTTGGCAGTCCCATCGCTAGAGCCATCATTCAAGACAATCAACTCAAAGTTAGTAAAGGTTTGATTTAAGATGCTCTCAATAGCAGCGGCAATGTATTTTTCAACATTAAATGCGGGCATCAAAACACTAATAACTGGTTGCGTCATTAGATATAGCTCTGCAAATAGCGACCAAAGCGCTTAAGACGCTTAAGAACTTGGGAGGGTAGAGACTTCTGAGATTGCCCAAGAGTGAGCTCTAATTCCCAGGCGGACTGATAAATAATGCCTGAATAATTTTGCGCTACCTTAGTTTTCGTCTCGCCTAAACGTTTCATCAAGAAATACTGCCAGTCATAGTGATAGGTTCGGAATAGAGGCTCAATCGCAATTAATGGAATCGCACGATATTTCAGTAATGCCTCACCATAAATTAAAGTCTCAGGCAGTTGTGGGCTAATCAACGCCCACAGACTTATGCCTTTAGGGCCTAGATACTCCCGTTCTAGTGTCTGCCATACTTTGGCAGACCAAATAAATGGTGCGGGAGCACAATAAAAATTTGGCCCTTGACGATCAAATAGCGCTTTTACACGCTCTGCCTCCTGCCGAAGATTTCTTTCTACCTTTTCTTGGCCGCGATTGGTTGCCAGTTGAAAGAGTTCTTTATTCTGATGAAGCACGGTATAGGGTGTGCCGTCACCAGACATAAAATCAGACTTATAGAATTTCCGAATAAAAAGACTATCGGAGTCTAAACACAAGTAATTTTCTGAAAATCCTAGACGCCAAAATTCCGATTTGATAATTTGCTGAGATAGACCACCAGACATTGCTTGGTATTGTGCAAAATCAGCCTTGGGATTGGCAGCAACAATATCTTCATCTGCAACCCAGATGTATCCATCTTGACCTAAGACTTGCTCTAACAAACCTTTATCACTCTTTGGTGTGGAAATATAGAAATCTAAGCAGTCAGCATTGAATTGAGTAACGGACTCTAGCAGCCGCTTTAGGCGCAAAAAATCCCTTGAATAGGATTTACAGTAGAGAACAAAATCTTTCAAGCGATTTTCCTGTGATAATTTCTAGTGGGCCTGTACCTGAGTCAATATGGTATTTACCGCCTGATCTACGCCAATTGGCTTCCATGCAGGCACTATCAAAGACTTTGATTGCCAGTCTAACCAAATTCTCTCTAGCGCCATCGAAATGCCTTCAGAATCGCCCTCAGCACTCAAATAAGCGCCACGATCTAATAGCATTTGATCAAGTTGTGGGTTGCGATGGGTAATTCCCCAAATTGGTCTACCAGTCCAGAGATAGTCATAAAACTTAGAGGGAATATATTCTGCGCACCACTCATCATTACCGTGGAGCAAGATCAATACATCGGCATCTTGCATCTTTTCTGCGACACGTTCACGTCCTGATTTTCCGGTAATAGGATCAATCTCAAGTCGGCCATGTGCCAAGAGCACATCACCGAACCCAAGCTCCCCAATAACTTCTACCGATAACGAATCCAGTGGTGCCCCATATGCATGAACCCGAATGAAGTCGCGTGCTTGAGGATATTTTTTAAATAAAGGAACCAGGGCCTTGAGGATGATTGAGAGAGAGCGATCATTCGCCAAAGAACCAAAATGACATAAATTTAATTTGTCCGCGTACTCGTGCGCTTGCTTAGCACTACGACTACCAGGTGGGTGTGCACCTGGAGTGACTACAAAACCATATGCGTTATTTTGAGTATTAAGATTAGGATTGCGCACTTTAGCGTAATGCAAAGCTCCATCAGTAAACCACCAGACTTTATCTGAATAACGAGTAAGTTGATTTTCTAAATAGTGTCGAAAACATGCATCGCGATTCTTGGGCTTTTCAAAGCCTTGATCATTTGGATCTTTGCGAATCACCAGCGGATCATGTACTTCTGAAATTAATTCAATTCCTGTTGCTTTTCTTAACCAGACGCCTGCTAAATGGGCTGACCAAGCACTACCAACCGATAGCACTACATCTACTTTGCCTGCTCGAATTAATCTGTAGCCATGTAAGAAAGCTGGCAGAGACCAAGACCATTGACTGGAATAGCCTAAACAGAGCTTTTCAATCGCAATGAATGGAGCAAGCAATATTGAAACTGTTCTGGTAGTCAGCTTATAAAACCAACCGCGGCCATATTTATTAGCGATCCAATGCCGAAAATCAAAACGAAATCCAGCGGGTCCCCAGGCTATATATTGATAGTGTGGAAAACGATCATCCTTAAGTCCAGTAATCGCACTTAATACGATAGGCTCAATACCAGCTTCCAGGAAATAAGGGATCTTATCGGTAATTGTTAAGCTTGCGGCACGCCCATCCATATTAAAAGCATGGGACAAAATCAACCAACGCTTTTTTTCAGTCACCGCAGGAATATCAACACTCACTAGGAATCCCAGTTAAATTTTTTAATTACCGGCAACAATTGACATAACTGCCATACGTACAGCAATGCCAAAGGTTACTTGATTCAAAATAACGGATTGAGCTCCATCCGCTACGGCAGGATCAATTTCAACTCCACGATTCATAGGCCCAGGATGCATGACTATCGCATCTGATTTGGCTAAGGCCAAGCGCGTAGGCGTTAAACCATATTGTTTAAAGAAGGCATCTCCTTCGGGCACTTGTCCAGCCTCCATACGCTCCTTCTGAATACGCAATGTCATCACCACATCAACATCCCTCAGACCCTCTTCCATGCTGTGATAAATCTGGACACCCAACATATTTAGGTCTCTTGGCAGTAAACTTTCAGGGCCAATAGCACGGATCTCTTCGCAGCCTAATGTGGTCAAAGCATGAATATTAGATTTAGCCACTCTACTATGCACAATGTCGCCAATAATTGCCACCTTTAAGCCTTTGAAATTCTGCTTAAAGTGACGCATCGTATACATATCGAGGAGGCCTTGGGTGGGATGTTGATTGCTACCATCTCCCGCATTCACAACGTGCACATGCGATGGCACGTGATTCGCAATTTCAATTGGTGCTTTAGAGACGCCATGGCGTACAACAAAGATATCGGCTTGCATTGCCACTAGATTATCAATCGTATCTAAAAGACTTTCGCCTTTGGCGGTTGAAGAAGTAGAAATATCTAAATTAATGACATCGGCAGATAGACGTTTTGCCGCAATCTCAAAAGTAGTTCTTGTACGTGTGGAGTTTTCAAAGAAGAGATTGAAGACGCTCTTACCACGCAACAAAGGAACTTTTCGAACTTCTCTAGAGGGGTCGGTAACACTGACAAACTGCTTAGCAGTATCGAGAATATGCAGAATTTGCTCTTTAGGCAGCCCTTCCAAGGTCAGAAGATGGGTTAACTCACCAGCTGCATTAAATTGATTCACGGAGTTCATGATGCACGCTCCTCAAGCTGAAAGCTGAACTTACCAGCCGCATCTTTTTCTAAAACTAGAATTTGTTGATCTGGAAGCTGAATCACTTCCCCCACAAAATTTGCAGTAATTGGCAATTCACGTTTACCCCGATCGGCTAAGACCATTAATTCAACTTGTGCGGGCCGACCGAAATCAAATAGTTCATTTAAAGCTGCTCTTACGGTTCTACCCGTGAGTAAGACATCATCAATCAAAATGATATTTGTTCCATTGACATCAAAAGGGAGTTGAGTAGGCATCGTATCTGCTGTTCTCAAGGCGGCCATCCCTTTTTCTGCGTAATCATCTCGATGAAAGGCGACATTAATCACACCAAAGTGGGGCAGATTTAAATCTTGCGCTAAACGCTCCGCAATCCATGCGCCACCCATAGCCAGTCCAGCAAGCTCAAAAGATCCGCATTGCAATCTACTGCGCAGATTTTCTAGTAATTTTTTATATAAGGATTCAGCATTCATTTTTTAATTCCGGCACCTATTCATACTCTGCAAAGTATTGCTCCAAAATGAGCGCTGCAGAATGCGCATCTAGATTGTCGTGCATCTGAGGGTCACCCTCCAAAACTACGGATGTATAACGTTCATCCACCCACTCTAAGGGCAAATGGAAGCGCCCTTGAAGCTGATTGCCAAAACGGCGAGCCTTTTGAGTCATCTCATGCTCAGCACCATCAGGATGAGTAGGAAGCCCTACGACAAGCTGATCTGGTTGCCACTCTTTTAAAAGGGCTTCAATTTCTCGGAATAGTACATCCGCATTAGCAGCTGCAATGGTCTTTAATGCCTGGCTCACTCTTGTTTCCGTATTGCCTACTGCTACGCCAATTCGACGCGTCCCATAATCAAAAGCCAGTATCGTCATTGGCTTCTTGGCTGGGTCAGGCATGCCCTGCCTCTCCCGATAAATGCGAAGGATCAAAACCTAAAAAACTCATTGCCTTTTCATAACGCTGACTCGAGGGAGTATCAAAAATAATATCGCTCATTTGTTGACGTGAAAGGGGCACATTCATCCAACCATTTAGAGTGATCTCTTCTTCAAGTTGGCCAGCGCTCCAGCCGGCATAGCCTAGGGTCATCAAAAACTTGCGGGGGCCATTTCCAATGGCTAGAGCCTCCAAAACGTCCTTGGAAGTTGTCATCGTTAAGCCGCCAGGAATAATCAATGAGGAGCTATAAGATGGGCTGGGGATGGGCTCGTGCAAAACAAAACCGCGCTCTACTTGAACTGGGCCACCGAAATACACTGGCTGCTCTAACAAGGGAGCAATTTCTAATTTGAGCTCAATCTTGTCAAACAAAGTTCCCAGATCCAATTCCGTTGGTCGATTCACAACTAAGCCCATTGCGCCTCTTTCAGTATGCTCAAAGAGATAGATAACAGATCGTGAAAAATTAGGGTCAACCATACCGGGCATAGCAACTAAAAATTGATTTGCTAAATGGCTGGCTGAAAAAGAAATTGAAGACTCTGGTACAGATACTGGATCTGAAGCAGGGGGTGCTTTTTTAGCCGAAGTCATATGGGTTTATTTTACAGAAAATGGATCGTTGTTAAGCGCTTTTTAACAATAAATCATATGATAGGGGCTATGCAAAAAGCACTTGTTTGGCTCCGCCGTGATCTCCGTCTATATGACAATACCGCGCTCTCCCATGCCCTAAAAGAGGCTAAACAGGTCTGGCTCACCTTCATTTTTGATACCGACATTCTGAAACCACTGATTCAGGGGGAGCTGGATACTAAGGGTCTAAAACACGAGCGTCGGG
>CAMBBT010000027.1 GCA_945864455.1 Polynucleobacter meluiroseus
CAGAAAATTGCAGATAGTGCTTGACCTGTCCCGGCACTTGAGGCTTTGCCAGAGATGTCATCGTTGAGTTTTCTACTAAAGTTTTGGCTTGCATTTTTTTCTTCAAACATTCGACTGCACGAAAATAGAACTTAAGGTCATCTTACGGCTAACACCCCCTGTTAAGCTAGAGGGCTTAGTAATGCCGATTCCTACCACCTTCCTTACGCGAACTTGAACCACAAACCCAGTCCTAAAAACAAAAACCCGCTCTGATAAGGAGCGGGCTAAGGTCGAGATTACTTCGACCAGCCTAAAACTAATTCTGTATTACGCGGCCATTGCCTTAATAGCTGCGGACAAACGTGACTTCTGACGTGATGCAGTATTTTTATGAGCAATCTTTTTATCAGTAATCTTGTCGATTGTTGCTTGAGTTGCCGCAAATACTTTCGCAGCAGACGCTTTGTCACCAGTTTCGATCGCTTTACGAACTGCCTTAATGGAAGTGCGGAGCTTTGAACGCAAACTGGAGTTGTGCTCATTTTGTTTTACTGCCTGGCGTGCGCGCTTGCGCGCTTGTGCTGTATTGGCCATCTTTAAACCTTGCCTCTATAAATTGCGAAATGCGATTAGTTAAAAATCCTGCGTTCTTGCCAAATTCCATAAGCAAGCTCGCCAAAACCCAAGATTTTACAGTAAAGGGGCAAAAAAGCCCAGTCGACCGATAAATAGGTGAAAATCGGCTCATGAACCTGCTTTCTGCTGCCGCCAAGGTGAGCTCCCTCACCATGCTGTCCCGTATTACGGGACTGTTTCGGGAGACCCTGATTGCCCGTAGTTTCGGGGCCTCAGAGTGGACGGATGCCTTTAATGTAGCCTTTAGGATACCCAATTTACTGCGTCGACTCTTCGCTGAAGGAGCCTTTTCTCAGGCTTTTGTCCCAATTTTGGGTGAAATAACGAAGGATGGGAATCAAAAACAGGCTCAAATCCTGGTTAATGCAGTCGCCACGCTCTTATTTTGGGCTTTACTGCTCACGGTATTGATCGGCGTCATCGGCGCGCCCATACTCATTCTGGTCATTGCTACGGGATTTAGTGGCGGTCCAGCCTATGAGGCTAGCGTAGTGATGACTCGAATCATGTTTCCTTACATTGGACTCATTTCCCTGGTTTCACTGTCAGCAGGCATTCTGAATACTTTTCAGCGTTTTGCCATCCCCGCCTTTACTCCCGTTTTATTGAACCTGGCTTTAATTGCTAGTGCTTTGTTTCTAGCACCCCATTTAGATCAACCCATCTACGCACTGAGCATTGGCGTGCTCTTGGGTGGAGTCTTGCAATTAGCGCTTCAGATTCCAGCGCTTTCTCGCTTAGGACTTTTGCCAAGAATTGGTTTATTGCCTGGCGCCATTAAATCTGCCTTTGCAAATCCAGAAGCAAAACGGGTTTTGAAACTTATGGGGCCAGCAGTCTTTGCAGTCTCTGTTGCGCAAATCTCGCTCATCATCAATACCAACATCGCATCACGCCTACAAGTAGGAAGTGTGTCGTGGCTTTCCTATGCTGATCGTTTAATGGAGTTTCCTACGGCATTGTTAGGTGTCGCATTAGGCACCGTTCTTCTGCCCAGCTTAAGTAAAGCCAATGCCAAAAATGATTTAGTTCACGCTGGCGAATTACTCATCTGGGGATTGCAACTGACATTTTTGTTAGCTACCCCCTGTGCAATTGCACTCTTTATTTTTGGCGAGCCATTGGCAGCGGTGCTATATCACTATGGCAAATTTAATGCACTAGATGTTTTGATGACACAACGCGCATTGGCCGCCTATGGTGTCGGGTTGGTTGGGCTCATTTTGGTAAAAATTTTGGCTCCTGGGTTTTATTCACGGCAAGATATTCGCACCCCAGTCAAAATTGGTTTGTTGGTGCTTGTCGCAACCCAGTTGGCCAATTTTGCTTTTGTACCTTGGCTTGGGCATGCGGGTCTCGCACTCTCTGTCGGCGCTGGCGCCTGCCTCAATGCTGCCCTCCTATGGATCGGCCTTCATCAGCGCGGCGCCCTCCCTAGCTCGGCTTGGGCAAAATACCTTGGGCAGCTATTTTTTGCCCTCATCCCCTTCTCTGCAGTCCTTTTTTATGCTGCTGGCGCCCATAATTGGATCGCCCTGCAGGCAGAACCTTGGATTCGGATCGGTCTGCTGGCAGCATGGTTAGCCGCCGCGGCCATAGTTTACTTTGGGGCCCTTGGTCTAGTTGGAATTCGCTGGCAAAAATTCTTGCGTCATGCAAAATAGGAGTTATGCCAACACAACAACTCGACTATTTCACTTCTTTAGTTGCTGAAGACGAACACTTACCACTCACGGAAGCGGTAATCGCCGTAGCACAACATGCATATCCAGATTTAGATGTTCAAAGCGTGCTCGATCAACTTGATCAAATGGGCAATAAGTTAAAGTCCCGAATTACTCCAGACACGCCCCCAATTCAGCGTTTGCAAATTCTGAAGAATTTCTTTTATATCGATTTAGGCTTTGGACCAAACCCAAACGATTTTTATGCGCCCGAAAATTCTTATTTGCACTATGTGCTTGAGAACCGCAGGGGCATTCCGATTTCACTCGCTATTCTCATGATGGAATTGGGGAGCCAGATTGGTTTGAAGATTCGTGGTGTTTCATTTCCAAACCACTTCATGATGCGCATCTCCTTACAACAAGGTGAAATCATCATGGACCCACTCACTGGTGAATCACTCTCCAAAAATCAACTCCAGGAGATGCTTGATCCCTACTTAGATGCGAAGGGCTACCGTGGGGAATTGAGTCTGCCTCTGAACATCTTCCTGCGGGCCTCTAACCCACGTGAAATCTTGTCTCGCTTCCTGCGAAACCTCAAAATGATTTACTCAGAAGATGAGCGCTGGGAGCGCCTACTTGGCGTTCAAGAGCGCTTAGTAATTTTGCTGCCAAACTCGATTGAAGAGGTTCGTGATCGTGGACTGATCTTTGCTCAACTAGAATATCTACGTCCTGCATTAGCAGATATGCATCATTATCTTAGTGAATCTCCAGAAGCGGAAGATGCTGGCGATATCCGTGAACATATTGCCACGCTAGAAAGTCAGGCTAAGTTTCATTAAAACTGAATTTTGAATTGCAATCACTATTACTTGCGCTGAAAAATTTTGTAGAGCGCAGCTAAGACAACTGGAATAGCTGCAGCACCAACACCAATCAATACGATCACATTTAAGTTTTGACGAATGATCGGGATGTTGCCAAAAAAATATCCGGCAATGACCAAACCAAATACCCATAGCACCGCGCCAGTGATATTGAAAAACTGAAAACGTGAGAAGTTCATTTCTGATACGCCTGCAATAAAAGGCGCAAAGGTACGAAAAATCGGTAAGAAGCGTGCCAAGATAATGGTCTTGCCACCATGCTTCTCATAAAATTCTTGGGTCTTCAGTAGGGCTCGTTGATCAATCCAGCGTGACTGACTGCTAAAAACTCTTTTACCAATCCAGCGACCAATAAAGTAGTTAACTGTATTACCCGCTACTGCAGCTATGAATAATCCAATGCATAGGGTCCAGATATTGAAATGCCCGGTAGCACAATAAGCCCCCGCAATGAATAAGAGGGAGTCACCCGGCAAGAATGGGGCAATCACTAAACCTGTTTCAGCAAATATGATCGCAAACAGTAAGCCATAAGCCCAAGGACCATACTGCGCAATGACTACGTCTAAATGACGGTCAATATGCAGAAACAAATCGCTGAGTTGTAAAAGGGTATCCATCCACTTGCACTCCAAATATTGGCTTGATGCGGATATTAACAGGCTCTTATAATTAGGCATGCAAACTGAACCCTACATTCAGCGGATGCATGCTCCAGAGTCCATACCGGTCCTTTGTATTGTTGGCCCCACTGGTGCAGGCAAAACCCATCTCGCTATGCTGCTTGCCGAGCATGCTAAATCCATTGGCTTGACCATCGAACTCATCAGCATGGATTCAGCCCTGGTTTATCGCGGTTTAGATATTGGTAGTGCAAAACCCACAAAAGTAGAACAAGCATCAGTCACACATCACTTGATTGACATCTTGGAGCCTACCGAGGTCTATTCGGCTGCACGCTTTGCGAAAGATGCAAAACGCCTCTGTGAAGAAATTCGCAGTAGAGGAAATATTCCTATCGTTGTTGGCGGTACGATGTTGTATTGGCGTGCTTGGGCGCATGGACTCTCTTCCTTGCCGCCAGCGAATCCAGAAATACGGGCGCGGCTTGATCAGGAGGGCAAGGCCATCGGCTGGCCAGCGATGCATGAAAAACTTTCTAGCCTTGATCCAGAAACTGCCGCACGCCTAAAGCCCAACGATTCTCAGCGGGTACAACGCGCTCTAGAAGTATTTGAGATTACCGGTAAACCCATGTCTGTCTTGTTAGCTGATTCACCCAGTGAAGATGGCAGAGAGGGTTCAAGCATTCCAGCTTGGATCGATTTAGTTTCTCTTGAGCCTAGTGATCGCCCAAGGCTTCATGCCAATTTAGAAAAACGTTTTGATGAAATGCTAGCTGCTGGATTTATGGATGAAGTCAAAACCTTGCGCGCCAATCCCAACTTACACGCAGACTTACCGGCAATTCGTTCTGTAGGTTATCGACAAGTATGGGAGTTTTTAGACAATCAAATTGACTTTGATCAGATGCGCTACAAATCTTTGGCAGCTACTAGGCAGTTGGGCAAAAGACAACTCACTTGGTTACGCGCAATCGCTGGCAGAAAAAAGTTTGACCCCTTTAAGCCAGAAGAGCTCAAGGCAGCATTGGATTACTGCAAAAGTACTTTAAAGAAATAGCCGCTGTCGTCTTAGATAACGATAGTTTGTAGCGCATCTTTTGGACGCTCCACTACTTCACCAACAGTCCATGCTTTTAAACCTTGTGCGCTCAATGATTTGATTGCAGCATCTGCTTGAGCTGGAGCAACAATCACCACCATACCAATGCCGCAGTTAAATACGCGAACCATTTCTGCATCGGCAACGCCACCCTTCATTTGCAACCAACGGAAGAGTTCTGGCATCTGCCAGCTATCGCGATGCAATATCGCTTGGGTATTTTCTGGAAGAACGCGAGGTATGTTATCGACTAAACCACCACCAGTAATGTGGGCCATACCCTTGACATCAATTTCAGAAATCAGTTTTAAGAGGGGCTTTACATAAATCTCAGTTGGGGCCATCACCACATCGCCAAGAGGGCGGCCACCTAAATCATCACTTGGTTTTGCGCCTGCACGTTCAATAATTTTGCGCACTAAAGAGTAACCATTCGAGTGCGCTCCACTCGAAGCAATGGCCAATACAACATCGCCAGGAACAATCGTATTGCCAGTAATAATTTTGGATTTTTCCACCGCGCCAACTGCAAACCCAGCCAAGTCATACTCACCTGGTGGATACATGCCTGGCATCTCCGCAGTTTCACCGCCGATAAGTGCACAGCCAGATAACTCACAGCCCTGAGCAATGCCGCCAACAACAGTCGCTGCAGTATCCACAGTAAGCTTGCCACAAGCAAAATAATCCAAGAAAAAGAGGGGTTCTGCGCCCTGAACCAAAATATCGTTCACGCTCATCGCAACCAAATCTTGACCAATGGTGTCATGGCGATTCCACTCAAAGGCTAAGCGAAGCTTAGTACCCACACCATCGGTGCCGGCCACTAAAACAGGCTCCTTGTAGCGCTTAGGAACCTCAAAAAGGGCCCCAAACCCACCGATTCCAGCCAAAACACCTTCTCGCATGGTTTTCTTAGCCAGGGGTTTGATGCGGTCGACTAAGTCGTCCCCAGCGTCAATATCGACGCCAGCATCGCGATAAGAAAGGCCTTTTGATGGGGAATTAGTAGATGAAGTCATGTCAGAGTCGGAATATTGGTGAAAAATGTCACTTGATCAGTAGAATCATTGAATTCTAGAGGATTACTCGTCATGGCTGAAATTTTTACCCCTTTTCTGACTGCTTTTATTCTGGCCTACATCCTAAGGCCTGCTTTTCTATGGCTGGGGAGACTTCGACTACCAAGCTCATTGGCAGCTCTTCTTACCGTAGTCTTGGGCTTGGGTGTTCTGATTGCAATTTTGGGCCTCTTTGTTGGCCTACTCAAAACGGAGCTACCTTTAATCAAGGCGCAATTACCTGGGTGGATTCAAAACACGCAAGCATGGCTCGGACCCAAATTATCTGAATTTCATATTGACCTTGATTGGGGAGCCTTAAAAACAGCCGCTTCTCAAAAAATTTCAACTCACATTAGCGCTAACGCTGACGCCCTTATGACCAGTACTTTTGAAACTGTTCTCATGTCGGGCAGCTCAGTCATTGCTGGCTTTATAAATTCTGTATTGATTATTTTTGTGATGTTCTATTTGCTCATCGACTGGGATCACTTTTTTGGGATTGTCAAAAAAATGGTTCCCTTGCGCGCTCAAGAAACCATTCATCGCCTTGCAATGCATACCAATGAATTACTCTCGCAATATTTAAACGGCATGATTATTGTGATTTGTATCATGTCTGTTTTCTATAGCATTGGTTTAAGCCTCATTGGCATTCAAGGAGCGGTAGCTTTAGGCATCTTCACTGCGCTCATGATTGTGATTCCCTATATTGGTGTTGCCTTAGGATTTTCCCTCGCCATTTTGTCAGCCTTACTGCAATTCGGCCCTCAATATGAAATGATTGCCGTACTTGCTTTATACGGGCTTGGTCAATTTCTAGAAGGCTTCGTGCTCACGCCCCGTCTAGTAGGGGAACGCATTGGTCTTCATCCAGTTGCAGTGCTATTTGCCTTACTACTATTTGGAAAACTTTTTGGCTTTTTCGGTGTACTACTTGCATTACCAATTAGCGCTGTGAGTTTAGTATTGGTTCAGTACTTTTGGTCTGTATATACGCAAAGCTCTTGGTATCAAAAATAATTTCGCAGTAATGAACACACCCCCGCTTCCAAGACAGTTTGCTTTAGATCTTAGTCATACCCCCAAAGCCAGTCTCGACAATTACTTGCCCAGCAAAGATCTGGCACTGCTGTCTACTTTGCAAAATCTTTGCAAAGCTTGGCAAGAAAATGCCATCAATCCAATCAGCAATCCACTGAATCATCGCTGGGTTTATTGGTGGGGGCCAGAAGGATCTGGACGCACCCATTTACTTGAGGCAATGACAAATGCTGCTGAAAATGCAGGTCTTGAACATTTTTTTCTCAACCCTAAAGAGCCTATCTCATGGGTTCGTCTTGAAGAAAAAATGGATGCCCTAGCGCAAAGTAATGCGCCATCGGTCATTGCCGTCGATGATGCGGATGCTTTAGATGAGCGTTTAGTAGGCGCCTTGTTCCGCATTCTCAACAGCGTTCAGGCAAGCAAGCATATCCATATCTTCATGGCTGGCAAAGGCGCACCAGCCAATTTGGAGTTGCGCGAAGACCTTCGAACCCGCCTAGGATGGGGTTTAGTCTTTCAAACACAACTTTTGGATGATGGTGAGAAAATACAAGCTTTAGAGCAAGCTGCCAAGGCAAGAGGATTAGTTTTATCCCCAGACGTATTACCTTGGTTGCTAAATCGTTTTTATCGCGATATGCCCAATTTAATGGCCTTGATTGATGCTTTGGATGCTTATTCACTAGAAACAAAACGTGCTGTAACCTTGCCGCTTGTGCGCGAACTTTTACAGCCAAAATAATTTACTTGATATTCAATTTGTGACCCAGTTAGCCCTTTTTGATTTAGATTACACCCTCCTACCCTGCGATAGCGATTATGAGTGGGGGCAGTTTTTGGCACGCATCGGTGTAGTCGATAGCGAACATTACGCCAAACAAAATGAACGCTTTTATCAGGACTATAAAGATGGCACGCTTGATATTCATGCATTTCTGCGCTTTGCCTTGAAGCCGCTTTCTGAACATTCACGCGCCCAACTCAAAGACTGGCATGATGCCTTCATGAAAGAAGTGATTCATGGTCAACTCCTTCAACCAGCACTCGACTTGGTAAAGCGCCATCAAGATGCTGGGGATCTTTGCTGCGTCATTACCGCAACCAATAGTTTCGTGACTCGCCCGATTGTGAAAAGTTTTGGTATTGAGCACCTCATTGCAACTGAACCAGCCACTATCGACAATGATCCTCTAGCCAACTACACCGGCCAGGTAAAGGGTATCCCCAATTTTCGGGAAGGCAAGGTGCGCAATTTACATGATTGGCTGACAACCCAAAACCTCTCTTTTGATCAGATGCCGCACAGCTATTTCTACTCTGATTCCATGAATGACCTGCCTTTATTAGAAGAGGTCAGTAATCCCGTTGCTACCAATCCAGATGAACGTCTACGCAATGAGGCTCATCAACGTCATTGGCCTATTCTTGAACTGTTTGCATGATTACTAAATTTATCAAACGCATCTTGCGGCGAGACCCTATGGTCAAGCATACGCAAGCGAATAACACTGGAGCGCCAAAACACATTCCAAAAAAAGCGCATCGTATTGACCCCCATTTGCTCTCAAAGAATGCTGTGAAAGTAACGAATACTCTTCAAGAGGCTGGGTTTGAGGCCTTCATTGTGGGTGGTGCAGTCCGTGATCTTGCCCTAGGAATTGGTCCAAAAGATTTTGACGTTGCTACCAATGCAACGCCAGATCAAGTGCAAAGACTATTCCGTAAAGCACGTCTGATTGGCCGTCGCTTTCAGATTGTGCACGTGACTTTCTTTGGTAAAGGCCATCCCGAAATTATTGAAGTCTCTACCTTTAGAGCCCTGTTAGATAACGCCGGCGACCATGTGGCTGAAAGTGGTCGGATATTGCGCGATAACGTCTGGGGCTCACAAGGTGAGGATGCCGCAAGAAGGGATTTCACAATCAACGCCATGTATTACGACCCGTCTAGTGAGACTGTTCTCGACTATCACGGTGGCATGGCAGATATGCAAAAGAAAACTTTGCGCATGATTGGTGATCCTGCAAAACGGTATCGTGAAGACCCGATCCGGATGCTGAGAGCCATTCGCTTTGCTGCTAAAACGGGATTTACTTTAGATACAGCAACGCGTGCACCCATTGCAAAACTCGGCGATCTTTTACAGGATGTGCCATCAGCCAGACTCTTTGATGAAATTCTCAAATTACTCATGTCTGGATATTCCTGGGCTGCAATTCAGGGCTTGAGAGATGCAGGACTTCATCATGGCCTGCTGCCCCTACTGGATCATATTTTGGATAGCGGAGAGGGCTCTAAGGATGCAAATGATTTTGTGAAGCTGGCATTAGCCAATACTGACCAACGAATTCAAGCTGGCAAAAGTGTTTCTGCTGGGTTTTTATTTGCCACCTTGCTTTGGCCTGATCTGCTAAAAAACTGGAAAGCCAATATTGCCAAAGGCATGTCTCATATTTCTGCGCTGAATAGCGCCATGGACGATACGATCGCCACCCAAAGTAGTGGTATGACGATTCAACGTCGTTTTGAGACTGATATGTGCGAGATCTGGTCAATGCAACCGCGCTTTGAAAAACGGGTGGGGCGCTATCCCTACCGCCTCATCGAATCCCCCCGCTTTAGGGCTGGTTATGACTTTATGCTCCTGCGCTGTGCTACTGGTGAGCAAAACCCCAGCATTGGTGAATGGTGGACAGATTTCATTGCCGCCGATCTAGCTGGGCAAGAAGCCCTCATGGCTAATGCTAAAACTGAACTGGGTAGTAGCGCAGGCTCTCCCGCTAAACGACGTCGTCGCAGAAAACCAAAATCTGACTCATCCCCCGAACCTGAAGCAGCTTAAGCAAACTTAGAGAAATTTCAGTAAAGTACTCCTATCTCTTGTTTGGAGTCGTATGGCACGAGCTTTTATCGGATTTGGTGGGAATATCGGGGACACACGTCAGATCATTACTGACGCCATTGTTTATCTTGCGCTGCGCTCTGAATTACAAATTCTTGCCAAAAGCTGCTTTTATCAAAGTGCGCCATTAGAGGCTACTGGCGGCGACTACATCAATGCAGTGATTGAAATCGAAACTGAACTGACCCCTTACGGCCTCCTGCATGTCTGCCAAGTCATTGAAAAAGAGTTTGGTAGAGAGCGTCCCTATTCAAATGCACCTCGTACACTTGATCTAGATATCTTGACTTTTGAGGATGTTACTCAAAACGAAACTGAGCTGATGTTGCCTCACCCCAGAATAGTTGAGCGCTCTTTTGTGCTTCTCCCCCTTTTGGAAATAGCCCCCGATTTCTTTTTGCCAAATCTAGGCGAACTGAAGAGCTATTTACCCAAAGTAGCTGACCAAAGAATTGAAAAGCTACCCTGCAGGAACTGTAATTGTGGGGAAAAAGACGTTTATAGACCTGCGTCGCATTAATTCATTAAACTCTCGCCATGGGTTACTTACAAGGCGATAAGCCAATCACTATCACTAATCTCCTCGCTATGCATGCTGAGCGAGAGAAAATTACTATGCTCACCGCATATGACTCGACCATGTCGGCGTTATTAAATCGCTGTGGAATCGAAGTTATTTTGATTGGCGACTCACTAGGGAATGTGATTCAAGGTCACTCCAGTACAACGCCAGTGACCGTTGAGCAAATGGTTTATCACACTGAATGTGTAGCTCGGCCTAATACGCATGCATTTTTGATAGCAGATCTTCCATTTGCAAGTTATGGCGATCCAGTGCAGGCACTAGATTCTGCGGCAGAGCTCATGCGTGCAGGTGCTGACATGGTTAAACTAGAAGGCGGGGATTGGCAAGTAGATATTATTCAATATCTGGTCGAACGCAGCGTTCCTGTTTGCGCACACCTTGGCTTACTTCCACAATCAGTTCATCTTTTAGGTGGTTACAAGGTACAAGGCAAATCTAAAGATGCTGCAAGTCATATGCTTGAACAAGCACTTGCTTGTGAGGCAGCTGGTGCACAAATGCTTGTTCTTGAAGCCATCCCTTCTTCACTCGGAGAAAAGATTACTGCTGAACTCCATATACCAACCATCGGAATTGGTGCAGGACCAGATTGCTCTGGTCAAGTATTGGTTCTACAAGATATGCTGGGCATCAGCCCAGGTAAACCACCCAAGTTTGTCAAAAACTTTATGGATGGCCACAACTCAGTCGAAGCTGCCGTTAAAGCCTACATTCGCGAAGTCAAGTCCGGCAAGTTTCCCGGACCTGAGTATTGCTTTGCTGGCTAATGGATTCTTAACTAAAAAAACTCTTTACACCATCAAACCAGCCCTTTTGCTGTGGGCTGTGCTTATCGCCACCGGATTTCAGACTCTCATCAAACTGGGCAAGCAATTTTTTCTGCTCATCAGTCAATTTCACCGGTGTCTCAATCAAAACGTGTACAAAAAGATCGCCTACTACTGTAGAGCGCAAACCTTTAATACCTTTATTGCGTAAACGGAATGTTTTACCAGTCTGCGTGCCCTCAGGAATTGGAAACTCCACGCGGCCTGATAAAGTGGGGACCTCGATTTCACCGCCAATCGTTGCTGTTGCAAATGAAATCGGCATTTGCACATGCAAGTCGCTACCATCCCGCTCAAATACTGGATGCGGCTTTACTCGAACTTCGACGTAGAGATCACCAGATGGGCCACCGTTCAAGCCGGGCTCACCATTGCCCACTGAACGCACGCGCATACCATCATCAATACCCGCTGGAATTTTAATTTCCAGAGTTTTTTGTTCTTTATGCTTACCGCTACCATGACAAGTTTTGCAAGGCTTCGGAATGTATTCGCCCGTGCCGCGGCACTTAGGACAAGTCTGTTGCATAGAGAAGAAACCTTGTTGCACGCGTACTTGGCCATGGCCATCACAGGTAGAACATCTTTCCGCCTTACTGCCAGGCTCTGCACCCGAACCATGACAGGGCTTGCAGCTACTCCAGCTCGGCACTCGAATCTGGGTTGTGTAACCATCAGCCGCTTGCTCGAGTGTGATATCCATGTTGTAGCGAAGATCAGCGCCTTTATAGACTTGTGGACCAGAATGGCGCCCGCCACCTTGCCCAAAGATATCACCAAAGATATCGCCAAAGGCATCGGCAAATCCGCCGCCGCCGCCAAAGCCGCCACCCATTGAAGGGTCAACACCAGCATGACCATATTGATCATAGGCTGCACGCTTATTGGGATCCGTGAGCGTTTCGTAGGCCTCTTTGGCTTCTTTAAATTGGGCCTCAGCTGTTTTACTATCAGGATTACGATCAGGGTGATACTTCATTGCTGATTTGCGATAGGCTTTTTTAAGCTCTTCATCGCTAGCACCTTTTGCTACGCCCAGTACTTCATAAAAATCGCGTTTACTTTTAGACACAGCCAATTCCTCTCAACAACCTGAATGACACAAGTCGGCGCGAGGCCGACTTGTTATTTAAGTACTTCAAAAATACCTTAATCAATACGTCTTTTTAATGTTAAATGACTTGATTATTTCTTGTCATCAACCTCTTTAAAGTCAGCATCCACTACGTCAGCATCTGGGGGCGCACCAGGGGCGCCGCCAGGCGCTGCACCAGCAGAACCGCCACCAGCTTTCGCTTGTTCAGCTGCCATTACCTTCTCCCCTAGCTTCTGGCTTGCTTTACCCAAAGCTTCAGTCTTCGCCTCAATGACAGCCTTATCGCTACCTTTGATTGCTTCATCCAACTCTTTCAGAGCTGTTTCAATCGCTTCTTTCTCAGAAGCTTCTAGGCTAGCACCATGCTCTGCTAAGGCTTTCTTAGTGGAGTGCGCCAAGGCATCAGCAGTATTGCGAGCCGTTACCAACTCAAGCACTTTCTTGTCTTCGGCAGCATTAGCTTCAGCATCTTTAACCATGCGCACAATCTCTTCTTCGGTTAAACCAGAGTTTGCCTTGATAGTGATCTTGTTCTCTTTGCCAGTGGTTTTGTCTTTTGCGGTGACATGCAAAATGCCGTTAGCATCAATATCAAAGGTCACTTCAATTTGTGGCATACCGCGCTGTGCTGGTGCAATACCTTCGAGATTAAATTCACCGAGCAATTTATTTGCCACAGCCATCTCACGTTCACCTTGGAAACACTTAATGGTTACGGCAGGCTGGTTATCTTCCGCAGTGGAATAAACCTGTGAGTGCTTAGTAGGAATCGTTGTGTTCTTCGGAATCATCTTGGTCATCACGCCACCTAAGGTTTCGATACCCAAAGACAATGGGGTAACGTCCAAGAGCAATACGTCTTTACGATCACCAGATAACACCGATCCTTGAATTGCAGCACCAACAGCAACTGCTTCATCTGGGTTGACGTCTTTGCGTGGTTCTTTACCAAAAATTTCTTTTACTTTGTCCTGAACTGCAGGCATCCGGGTTTGACCACCAACCAAAATGACGTCATCGATATCGGCAGTACTCACACCAGCATCTTTAATTGCAGTTAAGCAAGGGCCGGCCGTCCGTTTGATCAACTCTTCTACTAGTGATTCCAATTTAGCGCGGGTGAGCTTCAAATTTAGATGCTTAGGACCGCTAGCATCAGCCGTCACATAAGGTAAATTGATTTCAGTTTGTTGTGCAGATGACAACTCGATCTTGGCTTTTTCAGCAGCATCTTTTAGGCGCTGCAATGCCAATATGTCTTTGCTCAAATCTACGCCTTGTTCTTTTTTGAACTCAGCAATGATCCAGTCAATGATGCGTTGGTCAAAATCTTCACCACCCAAGAAAGTATCGCCATTGGTAGAAAGCACTTCAAATTGCTTCTCACCATCCACGTTGGCAATTTCAATGATGGATACGTCAAAGGTACCACCGCCCAAGTCATACACAGCGATCTTACGATCTACTTTGTCTTGTTTGTCTAGGCCAAATGCCAATGCAGCAGCAGTAGGCTCATTGATGATGCGCTTGACATCTAAACCAGCAATACGACCAGCATCTTTCGTTGCTTGACGTTGGCTATCGTTAAAGTAAGCAGGAACAGTGATCACAGCCTCTGTTACCTCTTCGCCAAGATAGTCTTCAGCAGTCTTTTTCATCTTGCGTAAAATTTCAGCGGATACTTGTTGTGGCGCCATTTTCTTATCGCGTGCCTCCACCCAAGCATCACCGTTTTCCGCTTGAATAATTGCGTAAGGCATCAGACCGATGTCTTTTTGCACTTCAGCATCTGCAAACTTGCGACCCATTAAACGCTTGACAGCGTAGATGGTGTTCTTAGGGTTGGTGACTGACTGACGCTTAGCAGGCGCGCCAACCAATACTTCGCCATCTTCAAGGTAGGCAATGATGGATGGAGTTGTCCGGCCGCCTTCTGCGTTCTCGACAACTTTAGGTGCATTGTTTTCAACGACTGAAACGCACGAGTTAGTGGTTCCTAAGTCGATTCCGATAATCTTTCCCATAATTACTCCAAAAAATTAAGTTACTTTGTTGTACTGCTAATGTGTTTTCGGTGATGAAACCGTGAATATTCCAATACCCAGTAAATAGGGTCTAAAACGATAAATTCAAGAGCTGAGATAACAAAAAAGGCAGAAATCTGCCTTTTTGATGCTTTTTTAGGGCTTTGACCCCTATTTTTTAATTTATTTCGGGGCGCTCACTGTCACCAAAGCAGGTCTGAGTACCCGGTCAGCCACGGTATAACCCCGCTGCAAGACAGAAACTACGGTATTAGCCTCTTGCTCAGAGGGTACTGAAGCAATCGCCTGGTGGTGGTGTGGATCAAATTTATCCCCTACCGCAGGATTAATTTCAGTCATCCGACCTTTATCAAACGCAGACAAGAGTTGTTTGAGTGTGATTTCTAGGCCTTCTTTAAAAGCCTTGGCATCAGCAGTATCGGTACTTAAAGCTGCATACAGGCTATCAGTCACCGGCACCAAATGTTCAGCAAAACTCTCAATCGCAAACTTATGTGCCTTAGCAATATCTTCAACGGCGCGGCGGCGAATATTTTCACCTTCAGCCTTAGCGCGTAAGAAGTTATCTTCTAGCTCACCAATCTTTTGATTAAGCTCTGCAATCTCTTGCTCTGGTGTTTTGGCAACAGCCTCAGAATCTGCCTCAGCTAAAGTCTGCGTTGTTGAGTTTTCTTGTTCTGGATTTGGATTTTCTGGCGTCATGGCTGCTAATTCACTTTTCTGTATTTTGTGCTTTACGTAAGGCTAGTACTTTTCAATATTGGGACATTTTATTGAATTTCAAGTCTTAGATTTGCTAGCTAACTCTGCCCTCTCAGCGCGCAAAGTCAGCTCCGCTTTGGATTCTGTTCCTAAAGTCCATCCCAGTAAGTGCTGGTAGGCTATATCACGTAAAGCATCAATCCATTTTGGATTGCTATTTAAGCAAGGAATATAGCGGTAATCCTTACCACCATGATCTAGAAATATTTCCTTTGCTTCCATTCCAATTTCTTCTAATGTCTCCAAGCAATCCGCCGGAAATCCTGGGCAAAAAATATCGACTCGAGAACAGCCTTCTTTTGCTAGCTTCTCAATCGTTGGGGCGGTATACGGCTTTAACCATTCCGCTTTACCAAAGCGAGACTGGAAAGTGACAATGTATTGCCCTGGCTCTAAACCTAAAGATTCTCCCAGCAAGCGGCCTGTTTTCAAGCACTCACAGTGATAAGGATCACCCTGCATTAAATTGCGCTTAGGCAAGCCATGAAAGGACATTACAAAGCGATCGCCTCTTGCAAAATCTGGAGCACCATCTTTATCCCAGGCGCTTAGGACCTGATCTTGAAGTGCGGCAATGTAAGCGGGGTTGTCATGGTAGTGCTTGACTAGGCGTAGCTCAGGTTGATTCCTCCAGGTACTCAGAACCCGAAAGACGTCATCAAAGCTAGAGGCAGTAGTGGTGGCCGAATACTGAGGATACAAAGGTAATAGCAATAAACGCTCCATACCTTGCTCCTTCAAACCTTCCAAAATCTCTTGGGCAGAAGGCTCACCATAGCGCATCGCTAAATCAACTAAAACAGTATGTCCGTCATC
>CAMBBT010000028.1 GCA_945864455.1 Polynucleobacter meluiroseus
TGCAAGTAGGGGCATTTATAAAACGTGCTGATGCAGATGCACAAAAAGCAAATTTAGCGATTCAAGGAATTCAGGCACAATTGAGCGAAGTGACTGCCGACGGAAATACCTTGTGGCGTGTACGTGTCGGACCCTATAACAGCCCTGAAGAGGCTAATCCTCTGCGCGATAAGTTAAACAGCATGGGCATTAAACCAACCCTGATTAAATCTAGCAAATCATGATCTCATTTAACAAAAGACTATTTACATTACTAACCTTGTTCTGCCTCAGCGGAATTGTTGCTGCACAAGGCCAAAAGATTGAGGAAGGGTTTGATTACCGCATTCTTCCGATTGCACAGCCCCTTGATTCCAAAGGTAAGGTAGAGGTTATTGAGTTCTTTTGGTACGGCTGTCCGCATTGCTATGACTTTGAACCAGAGCTTATTAGCTGGGTAAAGCGTCAGCCCAAGGATGTCGTTTTCCGCAGAGTCCCAGTTGCATTTCGTGATGACCTCATGCCACATAGTCAATTATTCTATGCGCTTGAGGCAATGGGTAAGGGTGACGCTTTCAATGAAAAAGTCATGTATGCCATGCATAAAGAGAACAAACGCTTATTAACTGAGCCAGAGATCGCAGATTGGGTCGCATCCCAAGGCATTGATCGCAACGCCTTCTTGGCTACCTATCGCTCTTTTGCTGTGATTTCTAAAGCGCGTACAGCAAAACAATTGGCAGAAGCCTATCGGATTGATGGCGTACCCACGATTGTGATGCAAGGTAAGTATGTAACTTCTCCTTCAATCGCTGGGACAAAAGCTAAAGCAATAGCAGTAATGAACCATCTCGAAGAAAAGATTCGTAAAGATAAATACAAGCAGTAACTATCTTTTTAAGCCGCTTCTTAGATTTTGACGAAGCGGCGCACAATCCAAAAGTAAACTGGATAAGGTAAGATTCTGAGAAATTTTAAGAATCCCGAAAATCTCTTGGGGAAATGAATGTCAAACTCCCCCTTCTCAATACCACTCAAAATTTCGGCAGCAGCTTCTTGTGCGCTAATTAAGGCAGGCATTTCAAAGTCATTTTGAGCGGTTGCTTCAGTAGCTACAAAGCCTGGAGAAATCATATGGACACTAACTCCCTGAGGGAGCAGGTCATAGTAAAGCGTCTCGCAGAAATTGATAATCGCCGCCTTACTTGGCCCATACGCCAAGGCCTTAGGGAGCCCGCTATAGCCTGCAACACTTCCTACAATAGCAATATGACCGGCCTGTGCTTTAAGCATTTCAGGAAGTGCGAGCGCAACAGCCCTCATTGGGCCTAAGAGGTTTGCATCGATGGTTTTTTCTGCGGTATCAATATCAAAGTTGTCTGCACGTAGTGGTACATAAACGCCAGATACAAAGAGTAATAAATCAATCCCACCCCATGTGCTCAGAATTGACTGGTAACTATTTTTAAGTTGAGCATCATTAGTTACATCTAATGGCAACACAAGTGATTGCTCCGGGCTTCCGAGAGCTGCTAAGGTGCTTAAGCGTTCAACTCTTCGGCTAGAGAGGGCTACTTTCGCCCCAGCTTTAATCAGCGCTTGAGCGCAAGCTTCACCAATACCGCTAGATGCGCCAATGAGCCAGACACGTTTTCCTGAGAAATTTGGAATACCTTTTTGCTTCATGCGCTAAGAGTACCTAATGATGTATTGACAGGTTGATGACTCAGCGTAAATTGCACGACATCAATATTGCGTTCTGCAAATCCAGCGGCACAATACATCAGATAGAAATTCCAGAGCCGAATAAAGGCTTCATCAAAACCTAAGCCATGAACTTCATGAAGCTTTTGATTTAAATTGTCTCGCCAAAGACAAAGTGTTTTAGCGTAGTCAGCCCCAAAAGCAAATTCACCTTCAATCTGCAATCCAGCCTTAGCGGCGCTTCCCTTAAAGCTAGTCCGTGAAGGTAGCATTCCTCCAGGAAAGACGTACTGCTGAATAAAATCAGTGTTGTGGCGGTAACGATCAAAGAGCTCTTCAGCGATCACAATGGTTTGAATACAAGCTTTACCGCCAGCCTTGAGGCATTTAGCAATCGTTTGAAAATATTCGGGCCAATGCTTTTCACCAACCGCTTCAAACATTTCTACGGAGGCAATACCCTCAAATTGTTCTTTGCAGTCACGATAGTCCTGTAGGCGGACTTCAAAAGACTTAGTTTGCTCGGTCTGCGATTGAATCTTTTGTAGTCTATCTTCAGCAAATATTTTTTGCTCTGTTGAAAGAGTGAGTCCGGTAATGGCAATATCACTATGTAGAGCTTCTTCCATGACGCCGCCCCAACCGCAACCAATTTCTAAAACATGATCGCCAGGCTTGGTATCGAGAGATTGAAGAATACGTCCAATCTTGGCGCGTTGTGCATCAGCAAGTGATTGTTTTTCGCCCTCTGAAAACCAGGCGCTGGAATAGCTCATGGTGGGATCTAACCACAAAGTGTAAAAAGCGTTGCCTAAGTCATAGTGCGCATGAATATTTTTGCGGCTGCCATTTTTACTGTTATCGCGTAACCAATGTTTGACGCGGTAGAGAATAGAGCCGTACCAGCTGCCATAAATTGCTTTTTCTAGAATTGTGCGATTACGAACCGCAAGCTCAAGAATAGCTTTCAAGTCTGGAGTGTCCCACTCTCCACGAATGTAGCTTTCAGCAAAGCCAATATCTCCATGAGATAGCACTTGCTTAAATACTGACCAATCCAAAACTTGAATCTCGGCATGCAATGTATCTGATTTATTACCAAATTCTCTGATATTGCCGTCAGGCAGGGTTATTTTGAGATGGCCGCTTCTCAGTTGGGATAAGAGACTTAATAGCGTTTCTGTGCCTAGGCGAGATTTACGTGCTTGGGCACGGCTTTGTGGTCTTGCAAAATTAAGACGCGAGAGTAAGGATTGTCCTGGACGATTCATTTGCTAACTTCGAGTTCCGGTGGATTGGGCTTTGAGTGAAAGGGTACACCTTTTGCCCATAATTTTAATGCTTGCCAATGAATTCGGAAGATTACCCCAAGACTCATGAGGGGGTAGCGCAGAAATGCTAGCCAAAGCATGGATTGACTTAAGGGACGGCTACTACCGCTAATGCTGGTATTAATCAGCGGCAGGCCATCCTCGTGGAGTTCAATTCGATAAACAGAGTTATTCCCGCTATTGCTGTCCTGGGGGAAAAGGAAACGAAAATGGTAGTCGCCACGCACTTCACAAAATGGTGAAACATAGAATACTTTTTGGCTGCTAAGAGTTTCGCCAGAGCGCAACACCTCGCCAGAATCTTTATGCAATAGGTAGCAGTGGCGCTCGCCAAAGGTATTGTTCACTTCTGCCAATACAGCCTGTACTTGGCCATTTGCACGGGTACACACCCAAAAACTGACTGGATTAAATACATACCCTAAAACTCTGGGAAATGTATTTAACCAAATTTCTCCATCAATATTTTGGACTTGGTTTTCTTGCAGAATATTTTCAATCCACTGCAGACTATCTGCTTGTCCCAAACCATGGTCTTTATCAAAGAATGAAAATAGTCCCAGGCGATTGTCCCTAAGCCCATATTGACGTAGGAGATCAGGCTTGTGCTTTCTGGCCCGCATCGGAATCGACAAGGTGAAAACACCGTATCCAAAGGCATTCTTAGCTGGTCTGAGCCGCTGATGTTTTACAACACCAAAGTTAATCTTTGGCTGATTCATTTATTGAGCATCTTGCTTGGGATGGGCAACTAGCGGCAAATGAATACTCTCTATTAGGGCCTCTGCGACTAATTCGCCTGACCGTAAACCGTCTTCATGAAAGCCAAATCCAGTCCAGGCACCGCAATACCAGATTGATGATGTACCTTGAATGAGCGGTAATTCTTTTTGGGCTTGTATAGCACCCATATCAAACACCGGATGCGAGTAATGAATTTCTTGATGGACCAGTTTTGGATCCGGCTCTGATGCAGGGTTTAGGCTGACAATAATGGGAGTGTCTTTCAACTGCGCAGGCAGGGGTTGTAGACGATTGATGAGGTAGTTCACGCTTACATGCTGCTTTGATGTGATCTTCATGCCAGATTTAGCGGTGTAATTCCAGGCAGCCCAACAACGTTTTGTCTCGGGCAGAAAGCGTTCGTCTGTATGGAGAATGGCACGATTTTTTTGGTAAGGAATCGCTGCCAGAATATTTCTAGCCTGCTGCTCGATGCCATGAACTAGACCAAGCGTTTGATCGCTATGGCAAGCCATTACAACTTCATCAAAAAAAACAGACCCAGATTGAGTCACTACTTCAATTTGAGATGCGCCATCTTGCTTTGCATTGACGCGCACAACGCCTTCGCGCACAAACTTTACTTTAGAGGTCTCTAGAACGGCAACAATCCGCTTTACGTACTCTCGAGAGCCACCTTGAATGGTCAACCATTGCGGCCGGTTCTGAATTTGTAGCAAACCATGGTTATGGCAGAAGCGCACCATCGTTTGAATTGGAAACTCGAGCATCTGCCCAACAGAGCATGACCAGATAGCACCAATCATTGGTAAGAAATAATTCTCTCTAAAGCTTTGGCTAAATCGATTGCGGTCTAAAAAATTGGCAATGGTTTCATCGGGCTCTTTGTAAAGATGACCTGCCTCAATTTGCTGATGAGCTAGCTGGGAGGCCAGACGATTAAAGCGCAAGATGTCATAAGCCATTCTCCAGAATGAGAGAGATAAAAGATTCGATCGTTGCCCAAAGAAAGAGTTAAGGTCATTGCCTGCCCATTCAATATTTTGATGAGCATGTTTTTTATCGGACGTATCAATTGATACAGAAAAAGACATTTCAGAAGGCGCTACCGGCGCTTGAATTTCTTCAAAGAGACGAACTAAGCGTGGATAGGTTTTGCGATTGAAAACTAAGAAACCGGTATCAACGCCGTGAATGATTTCTTTGCCATCAATATTGCACTTGAAGTCGACTGTATTGCTATGCCCCCCGATGTGATCGCCAGCCTCATAGATGGTCAGATCAAACTCAGGATGTTGCCTTAGTGCATAAGCGCACCCAAGGCCAGAGATGCCGGCACCAACAATGGCAATTCTTTTTTTAATCACGGAGATTTTTGTCCGAGGAGCTTTTCAATCTCGGCGGTGATGCTGCTACTTGTAGGCTTGGTCAAGCTGCCATACGAATCTACTACATTGCCATTTCGATCAATTAAATATTTATAGAAATTCCATTTTGGCGTTGTGCCGGTTTTAGCAATCAACATTTTGAAGAGGGGGTTCGGATTGCTTCCTGAAACGGAGCTTTTTGAAAACATCGGAAATTTCACGTCGTAAGTATTTTTACAAAAGTCAGCAATCTCTTTATTGCTTCCTGGCTCTTGCTGACCAAAGTCATTGGACGGAAAACCTAAAACGACCAGGCCCCGATCTTTGTATTTGGCATAGACCTTTTCTAGACCTTCATATTGGCTTGTAAACCCGCAAAAGCTGGCAGTATTGACAACTAAAACCACCTTACCCTGGTATTGGCAAAGATTTTGAGGTGTCTCATCCTGCAGACGTGGGAAGGTCTGGGATAGCAGAGGGCTGCAGCTAGGAGCAGCATTGACAGTATGGGAGCCTAATAAAAAGGCAAGCAGGGTAAAAACCCAGGTAAAAACTAGGCGAATTGTCTTGTGGGGCATGTAGCAACTTCTTTTATTGGATCGGCAGTCCTCAAGTCTAAGACATTCTGGCTAATATCGCTCGAAGGTAGCTAAAGCCATTAATATTGAGCCATGACTTCTTTGCCCCTACCTTCTTTTGAGTCTAAGGCCTGTCCTTTAGATCAGCTTGCTGCTCGCATTGCAAAACTGCCCAGGCCGCTGGTCTTTACCAATGGGGTGTTTGACATTCTTCATCGCGGGCATGCCAGTTATTTAGCTCAAGCTCGGGCTTTAGGGGCCAGTTTAGTTGTTGGGGTTAACTCAGATACTTCAGTCAAGATGCTGGGGAAGGGCGATGACAGGCCAATTAACTCTGAAGCAGATCGTCAGGCTTTATTAGCGGCTCTTGAAAGTGTAGATATGGCTGTGCTCTTTGTCGAGCAAACACCAGTGAGCTTGATTGAGAAAATCCGTCCGGATATTTATGTCAAGGGCGGTGATTACGAAATTGATACTCTGGCAGAAGCACATTTGGTAAAGACTTGGGGTGGAAAAGCAATCGCTATTCCGTTTCTGTATGAGCGTTCTACCACTAGTCTGTTAGACAAGATCCGCACTTAAAGATTCTGCAGTAGCCAGGCCCAAACACCACGCAGTACTAAGCCTTCAATGGTTTCAGTCGATCCTGCTGCTAGTGGAGATTGTGCTTTAGATTTACTCAACTCGGCAGCCAAAATTTTGGCATTGCCACCATCGATCCAAACTCTTTCGACAGGATGATTCATTTCTTTTGCTAATTGAATTGCATATTGAATTGCGCCGATTTGTGCAGCATCGCATCCCCCAATGATGGCCTTATTCGTAGATAAGCCAAAACCATTACCGGTCTCTTCGCGAACTGCCAGTGGTAATTGAGCAGTATTGCCTTCTAGACTTTTTTGCATTAATTCAAGTCCAGGCAATATCCATCCGCCGTAGTGCACACCGTTAGAGCCAAGCAAATCAATGGTTGTGGCTGTGCCAGCATTGATGATGAGCGTGTTGGTATTAGATAGGGCGCGCGCTCCAATCACAGCGGCCCAGCGGTCCGCACCAAGCGTGCTTGGATCTTGGTAAAGGGTGCGTAGGCCGTGGTACTGGCTATCGCCCTTGAGCTGCTTCCAGGATATGTCATTCCATTGCGGAAATAGTGACTGAAGATTTTCAACAAGCTCTTTACCGGCAACACAAGCAAACCCAATGGCATCGGGTTTGGGTAAAGTTTTAGCAATGTAATCTGCTAGCTCAGCTTTATGTTCAGGTGATGCTAAAGATTTACTGCTGATAGATCCAGAGTAAGCCCACAATTTTTTTTGTCGATCTGATGGCTGTTGTGTTGATTCAACGGCGGCCCATTTAAGGCGCGTATTACCAACATCAAATAGCAAGTAAAGACTCATGTTTGTACTCTTAAAGAAATATCGCCAGCATGTATGGCAATCGTTTGATTAGCTTGTTGTAATAGTAATGCGCCTGCTTGATTTATACCTTGAGCAATGCCATAGATGGGCTCTTTACCTGCGCCAGATACGCATACTGTCTGGCCTAGATAGGCATCCCATCTTCCCCATTGCTCTTGATACATCCTAAAACCGTGCTGATCAAATTCACTCAGATGATGCTCTAGAGATGCAATGAGTTTTAACCAAAGGTATTCCACATCAGGTGGGGTTGATTGCGGCGGAAGGAGTTGATCAAGGGCAGCAACCTTTAAGCCAGATTCGCTTCCTAAACTACTTTCAATTTCATTAGCATTACGTAAGTTGATGCCAATACCAACGATCATCCAAGTGGGATCACCTGTCTTTGCTTGACCACCCTCTATTAAGATACCGCCAAGTTTTGCGTTATTCAGTAGCAGGTCATTCGGCCACTTCAAGCGCAGACCTGCTTTGTAAAGCATGGCTTCATCTAAATCGTATGCTTGTGCGATTCCAGAAATGACTGCTAACCCAACTAATAGACTAAGGCCAGTGAGTTCAGCAGGCTTTCTTTTAAATGGAAATGCTAATGAAAAGCAGATAGAGTCTCCTGGCTTAGCTAGCCAAGTACGCCCAGCCCTGCCCTTGCCTGCAGTTTGTTGGTGGGCAATGCGAGCCACTGGGTCAATCAGCTCCCCAGCGCGCCAGCGCTTCAACAGATCATCATTGGTAGATTTAGTTTGGGCAACACGTTCCAGGATGCAATTAGCAGTCATTTCGCCATTGTAGAAAGGTCTGACCTAGAATTGTGGGATGGATCAAAAAGACCAGCGTCCCCATAAATTTGTATGGCCTCTACAGGCTATGCCTTTGGCTAGAGCAATGAGCCTGAGCTATGCGCTATTGATTATCTATGTCAGCCTTAATCCCTTTGATTTTGATTTCCGCAACGGTATTGACGCTTGGGCCTGGTTACAGGCACCACTACCTCGGTTTATTACCTTATTCGACGTTTCCACCAATATCCTGGCATATATCCCTTTTGGGTTCCTGCTCGTTTTTGCTGCCTATCCCTATTGGCGTAACTTCGTGGCACTAAGCGTTGCCTTAGCGCTTAGCGCTCTGCTCGCATTGAGTGTTGAAACTCTTCAGTCCTGGTTGCCAACCCGCATCCCTAGCCAGATGGATTGGTGGGCGAATATATTGGGGGGCTTATTGGGGGGCTTATTAGCGATTCCCCTGGGGCCGCAATGGTTGTCGGGCAGTGTCATTCGTCGTCGCTTTGATCAATGGTTTGGCCTCAACTGGGCTGCATGCGCACTCTTCTTATTGTTTCCATGGTCACAAATATATCCTCAGAGTTCATGGCTGGGTACTGGTGTATGGGGTCATGCTATTTTTGGTTCGGTTGATTGGGGAACCTTAGTCATTAATCACATAGCACAAGAAACTGTGATTACAGCGCTTTGTTGGCTTGGCGTTGCTCTGTTACTTTCCTTAGGCTTACGTACTAAGGCTCCGCAGTGGCGAATTCTTAACGGGTTACTTTGCTTAACTGTGGTGATGAAAACATTTTTTACTGCTCTTCAGTTTGGCGGTGAGTTTAGCCTGATATGGCTAACCGCGGGCGCCCTTTGGGGGATGTTGTTGGCAAGCATTTTATTGAGGTGGGCTTTAGGGCTTAATCAAAAAAGAAGACTTTGCTTGGCATTATTTTGTTTGGTCACTGCCACTATCGCCATTAATGTCTTACCCGATAATCCCTATTTCATCCTGAACTTACGGCATTGGCATCAAGGGCGCTTATTACACTTTAATGAGTTAATGCAATGGGTATCGGTGGTATGGTTACCCATTGCCTTAGTTTGGATGGTCTATAACGTGGCACAACTAAAACCGAAACATTGACGAATATAATTTTTCTATGAGCTTTTCACACCACCTGTTTTTCTGTTTGAACCAACGCAGTAATGGCGATGATTGCTGCGATCGTCATAATGCATTTGCATTGTTTGAGTTTGCAAAAAAAAGAGTCAAAGAACTTGGACTTGCCGGTCCTGGAAAGATCCGCGTGAACAAAGCAGGATGCTTGGATCATTGTGCTGATGGACCTGTGATGGTGGTCTACCCAGAGGGTGTTTGGTACACCATGGTGGATCAAGATGACGTTGAAGAAATCATTCAATCGCATTTAATTGCTGGCCGCCCAGTTGAGCGCTTGCAGTTGTCATAGTTATTTGAAAGTTTTCCCATGAATGGCCGTACAAAAGTAATTCATATTGAAGGCATCGTTGGTGCGATGGAAATGTCTATCGATCTTCCAGATGAATTAAAAAGTGACCCCTCCTTTGCAATCCGCGGTTTGGCATTGGTTGCGCATCCTCATCCGCTGATGGGCGGCACAATGGATAACAAAGTAGCGCAGACCATGGCACGTGCTTTCAATCAATTGGGTTATGTCAGCGTGCGCCCTAATTTTCGGGGCGTAGGCAGTACTGCTGGCGTGCATGATGAAGGTGTTGGTGAGTTAGAGGATCTATTGCATGTCACCGATTGGATGCGCAACCCATCAAGCTGGTCAGGATTTGAGGCCGCCACCAATCAAGCCTGGGTTTCAAGCGTAAACACTTTACCGCTGGTAGTTTCAGGATTCTCTTTTGGTAGCTTTGTGGGTAGTCACTTAGTCCAAAGGCTTACTGACCTTGGCCGGCCTGCAGAGCGCTTGGTGATGGTGGGGAGTGCTGCAGGTAAATGGACGTTAGCTCCAGTGCCTGCAGATACCATCCTCATTCATGGAGAGCTAGATGAAACCATTCCCTTGATTGATGTTTTGGACTGGGCGCGTCCGCAAGAGCTTACTGTTCAAGTGGTGCCTGGTGCTGATCATTTCTTTCATCGTAGATTGCATTGCATTCGCAACATCATCACTGGCGCCTGGTTGGGTATGCCAGATCACCGTAAGCAATAAGAGAAATCAGAGCTCAATATGGCCGAAGAAAAATCACTCATCGAATACCCTTCCCAATTTCCGATTAAGGTGATGGGCAAAGCTAATCCAGAATATCTGCCAGCCATCATTCATATTGCAAAACAATTTGATCCAAGCTTTGATGAGACTAAGGTTGAGCAAAGACCCTCCAAAGATGGTAATTACTTAGGCATTACGCTGCCTATTACAGCCACTAGTCGTGAGCAGTTAGATGAGTTGTATAGAACATTGTCTACACACCCCCTAGTTAGTGTTGTTCTGTAATTTATTTGATGCCTGCCTTAGTAAAACATCTTGGCTTAGCAGATTACGTCTCCACCTATGAGGCGATGCGACTGTTTACTAAAGAGCGAGATAGCACAACACCTGATGAGATTTGGGTTTTAGAACATCCCCCAGTATTTACTTTAGGACTTGCGGGGGATGCTAGTAATTTGCATTCACCTAGCAATCAAATTCCGCTAGTACAAGTTGATCGTGGTGGCGAGATTACTTATCATGGGCCTGGTCAAATTGTGATCTATCTTTTGCTGGATCTTAAACGCTTAGGGATCTTCGTAAAAGAATTAGTCTCTCGCATTGAGCAAGCGCTCATTGATACCTTGGCAGATTTTGGAATTAAGGCAGAAAGACAGCCAGGGGCGCCCGGTATTTACGTTTCAGAACAGTCTGGGGTGCCATTAGAGTGGGTTGGCGCGAAGGTAGCCGCCTTGGGCCTTAAGGTCTCTAAAAGTTGCTCCTATCATGGTCTAGCACTTAATGTGGCAACTGATCTTGAGGCTTTTGGGCGTATCCACCCTTGTGGCTATGAGGGCTTAAAGACAGTTGATATGCAAACGCTTGGGATCAAGGACAATGGAGGCACTATTAGCCAAAGGCTTTTGGAGCATTTACAAAAGCAACTGATGTCACATGACCACCAATAAGACCGCTACCAAGACGACCATAGAGCTTCGTCAAGACCTCAGCTACGACGCATCTCGTAAACAAAAGTCGAGCGAGAAGACTGCCCGCATTCCGATCAAGATCATTCCCATAACCGATGTTTTGAAAAAACCAGAATGGATTCGGGTAAAGGCTGCTTCTGGAAATTCTCGCTTTAACGAGATCAAAAAGATCCTTCGTGAAAATGAATTAGTCACTGTTTGTGAAGAGGCAAGCTGTCCTAATATTGGCGAGTGTTTTGGTAAAGGTACTGCTACCTTCATGATCATGGGCGATAAGTGCACCCGCCGTTGCCCTTTCTGTGATGTGGGCCATGGCAGACCAGATCCACTCGATCAAAAAGAGCCAGCTAACTTAGCCCGCACTATTGCGGCGCTGAAATTAAATTATGTAGTGATTACTAGTGTGGATCGTGATGATCTCCGTGATGGTGGTGCTATGCATTTTGTGGATTGCATCTCTCAATCACGTGGCCTCTCGCCTAATACCCGCATTGAAGTTCTTGTTCCAGACTTTCGTGGTCGCTTAGATAAAGCCTTAGATATTTTTTCTGAGCATGCGTCCACTGGATTGCCAGATGTAATGAACCATAATTTAGAGACTGTGCCACGTCTATATAAAGAGGCCAGACCAGGCGCTGATTACTTGAACTCATTAAAGCTCTTGAAAGACTTCAAAGACCGCTTTCCGCATATCCCAACCAAGAGTGGTTTGATGGTTGGTCTAGGCGAAACAGATGAAGAAATTCTAGAAGTGATGCGCGATATGCGTGAGCACAATATCGATATGCTCACGATTGGTCAGTACCTTGCTCCATCAGGCCACCACCTCCCGGTGAGACGCTATGTGCATCCGGATGTTTTCAAGATGTTTGAAGAAGAGGCATATGCCATGGGCTTCTCCCATGCCGCAGTCGGCCCAATGGTGCGCTCTAGCTACCATGCCGACCAACAAGCTCAAGGAGCAGGAGTTGTTTAGAGGCTGCAAGCTTGGTGTATTACTAGCAACAATCGTTCTTCTAATAGCTTGCAGTCCCAAGCTGGATTGGCGCACAGTGCACTCACCCCAAGAGAGATATACCGCTTTATTTCCGGGTAAGCCCGATAAATTAGAGCGCCGCATTCCTTATCAAGAGCAAGAGCTTAAACAAACACTCGAGGCAGTAAAAATTGATGATGATATTTACTCTATTAGCTCGATACAAGTACCACCCAATCAAGCCGTAGCAACAGAGAAAATTATTACGCAGCTAAAAAATAATTTACTCGAGAGGGCAAAAGCCTCTGGCGGCATGGTGGTTGAAGAAAATGCAAGCTATCTAGCAAGTAATCGTCAGCGATTACCAACCACAGATTACTTCATTACTTTTAAATCAAATGGTAAGACGCAGCAACAAATGAAAGTACGCTGGATCACACGGCAAGCTAGTAATGGAGATGCGTGGATTTATCAAGTATCGGTATTGCATGCAAACGCCAAGACTGATGATACAAAAACACTGCTGTCTAAAGAAGAGTACTCCAACTTCTTTAATGAGTTTTATCCAGAGTAAAGCTGAAAAAACTTATGAAGTTTTTTCTAGAGTAGCAACCTTAGCCTCTAGCGCCTCTAGTTTTTCTCTGGTCTTAGCGAGCACTTTAGCTTGCAGCTCAAACTCTTCACGAGTAACTAAATCCATTTTCTGAAATCCTTGATTCATCATTGCGCGGACATTCTTTTCAATCTCTTGTGCTGGTGAATTCCGAATAGCATCACCCACCTTGTTTTGCATATCACTAGCGATACGTTGAATTTGTTCGAGGATTTCACCTGGCTTTTGCATGATGGGGTTTCGCAGTTCTATGAAAAGTTGCATAAAAGACACATATCGATATTTTATGTTGGGTAGCAAAAAATGGGCAAAAAGGCTAAAAACACCTTAAAAAGCTCAAAATTCACATGCATGGTGCAAGCTTACGCACTAAAAAAGTGCAAGTGCCTTATTTGGGGGATTTGTGACAAATCCATGAATGCCCAAGCGATCAATATCGCTTCATGCATTAAGCATTCACCCCTTTTTTATTACAACCAGTAAGGAGTAACACATGAAACCTTTGCAAAAATCCGCTCTCGCGCTAGCAGCCTCAAGCTTGTTGGCTACTGCCGCTTTTGCGCAAACAGCCCCTGCAGCAGAGGCTCCAGAAGCTAGCCCGATCACTGCAAATGTAACAGTAGTAAATGACTACCGTTACCGTGGTATCAGCCAGTCTAATTTCCAGCCAGCTATTCAGGGTGGTTTTGATTACGCGCATGAAAGTGGTTTTTACATTGGAAACTGGAACTCAAGCATTAGTTGGTTATCTGATAGCTATTCAGCTGCCGCTTCAAACCCAAAAATTAGCGCACCAGTAGAGATGGATTTTTATGCAGGCTTCAAGAAAGAACTTATTGCACCTGGATTTGCAACTGACGTCGGAGTACTTCAATATTACTATCCAATAAGTGGATCCTTAGATAGTAGCCTTAACAATACAACAGCTAGACAAAGAGATGCAAACCGTCAAGCAACTGCTCAAAATCCAAATACTACAGAGGCATACGTAGCTCAAAACTTTACTATTGGACCCGTTACTGGTTTTGTAAAGTTTTCATATGCATTAACAAATCTTTTTGGTTTTTATAATTCAGCAGGTTCTTATTACCCAGATTTGACAGTTAACTATGACACTGGTGTTTGGGGTCTAACTTTGAACGGTCACGTTGGATATCAATATATTTCCAATAAAGTCGGCAACTATGATTTTAGTTATATGGACTATAAATTAGGGGTCACTAAGGATTTTGGAGGTGGCTTAAGCGCTAACATATCTTATGTTGGAACAGATGCAAAGTCCGTTGCCGGAACGCCCCTTTATGTTTCTCCAACCGGTAATAAAAACTGGGGCAGAGATGGTTATTTAATCTCCCTCACCAAAACTTTCTAATTTCCACTTCTAAACGGAGAAACATATGAAATTAATTACCGCAATCATCAAGCCCTTCAAGCTTGACGAAGTGCGCGAAGCTCTCTCGGAAGTGGGAGTTTCGGGCATTACCGTCACTGAAGTTAAAGGCTTTGGGCGTCAAAAAGGCCACACTGAGTTGTATCGCGGTGCTGAATATGTAGTCGACTTTTTGCCTAAGGTAAAAGTTGAAGCTGCTGTTGATGATGGCATTTTGGAGCGTGCGATTGAAGCAATTGAAAAATCTGCACGTACAGGCAAGATTGGTGATGGCAAGATTTTTGTCTCTTCAGTTGAGCACGTCATTCGTATTCGCACCGGTGAAACCGGCGCGTCAGCACTTTAAAGAGAGGTTCAAAATGTTAACTTGGATGAAACGACTCGTTGCTGGTAGTGCTATGGCCTTGGCCATTGGCGCTACTGGTGTAATGGCTAGCTCGCCAGCGTATGCTGCTGACGAAGCTAAAAAGCCAGCAGTGACTGCTCCAGCTGCAACTCCTGCTGCTGCAGAACCTGCACCCGTTCTTTGCTCTGAAAAGTGCAATAAAGCGGATACCGTTTGGATGATGGTCTGTACAGCATTAGTGCTGTTAATGACACTTCCTGGTTTGGCTTTGTTCTACGGCGGTTTAACGCGCAGCAAAAATATTCTGTCGGTTTGCATGCAGTGTTTCATGGTCTTCTCCTTGATTACTGTGCTATGGGCTATTTATGGCTATAGCTTTGCATTCACAGAGGGTGGGGCATTTATTGGAGGACTGGACCGTTTGTTCTTGGGTGGAATGACTCCAGATTCAGTAGCGGCAACCTTTAGTAAAGGTGTTGTGATTCCTGAATTTGTGTTCATGGCTTTCCAAGCAGTGTTTGCCACTATTACTTGCTGCTTGATCATTGGTTCCTTTGCAGAGCGCGCTAAGTTTTCTGCAATCTTGATATTCATGATTATTTGGTTCACATTTAGCTACTTGCCAATCGCTCACATGGTTTGGTTCTGGCCTGGTCCTGATGACATCAAAGATGCTGCATCCCTCGAGGCAATTACTGCTCGTGCTGGTTGGTTATGGCAAAAAGGTGTACTCGACTTTGCTGGCGGTACCGTTGTTCATATCAATGCTGCTATTGCTGGCTTGGTAGGTTCCTACGTTATCGGGAAGCGTGTTGGCTACGGCAAAGAAGTAATGAAGCCACATAACCTAGTTTATGTAATGACTGGTGCTGCACTCTTGTGGTTCGGTTGGTTTGGTTTCAATGCTGGTTCAGCACTCGAAGCAAACGGTAGCGCAGCATTGGCTTTCGTCAATACTTATCTAGCAACTGCTGCTGCTGTATTGAGCTGGTCTGTTGCTGAGTGGGTTCTCAAAGGTAAGCCATCGATGTTGGGTGCTGCTTCTGGTTGCGTAGCTGGTCTAGTTGCCATTACTCCAGCTGCTGGTTTTGCTGGCCCAATGGGTTCCATCGCAATTGGTTTATTTTCTGGCGTAGCTTGCCTCTGGGGTGTTACAGGTCTCAAGAAAATGTTGGGCTCTGATGACAGTTTGGATGTATTCGGTGTTCACGGTGTTGGCGGTATTTCTGGTGCTTTATTGACCGGTGTATTCGCTGATCCAGCATTGGGCGGCTCTGGTATCTGGGATTACGTAGCAAACGCTGTTGCCCCTGACTACTCCATTGCTAGCCAATTGTGGATTCAGGCTCAAGGTGTGATTACTACTCTGATCTGGTCTGGCGTAGTTTCTTTCATCGCATTCAAATTAATCGATATGGTGATTGGTTTGCGTGTCAAGGAAGAAGAAGAGCGCGAAGGCTTGGATATCAGCTCA
>CAMBBT010000029.1 GCA_945864455.1 Polynucleobacter meluiroseus
ACTACGGGCATGGCTAATCCAGCGCAAGTGCAATCTGTCTGCGATGCAGTGCAAGCCAAATATCCAAAGCTGCAATTGACTTTGCATTTTCACAATACTCGTGGCATGGGGCTTGCTAATGCTTTGGCTGCTGTTAATAGTGGAATTGAACGCTTTGATTCCTCGCTAGGTGGCTTGGGCGGCTGTCCTTATGCACCAGGTGCAACCGGCAATATCTGTACCGAAGAACTGGTACATATGCTTGATCTGATGGGCTTTAATACCAATATGCAGATCGATACACTATTAGCATGTTCAAAGGATTTGCAATCTCTCATTGGGCGCACCCTGCCAAGCCAATTACTCATGGCTGGCAAAGTAGATCGTCTCTATCAAGCCCCCTGCCAAAGTTAAAGTCTGAAAAAATGCCAGCAAGCTTGCTTATTGCGCAGTCCAACCACCATCCATATTCCAAGCAACACCCCGAACTTCTGAGGCATCTGGGCCACAGAGGAATATCGCTAAAGCAGCTAACTGTTCTGGAGTGACAAACTCTCCTGATGGCTGTTTCTCAGAAACCAAAGCAATCTTAGCGGCCTCATTAGAAATACCTTCTCGCTGCGCGCGCGCATCGACCTGCTTTTGAACCAAGGGAGTCAAGACCCAGCCTGGACAAATTGCATTACAGGTAATACCAGTGCGCGCATTCTCAAGAGCAGTCACTTTAGTCAAACCAACAATGCCATGCTTGGCTGCAACATAGGCAGATTTTTGTGGAGAGCCTACCAAGCCATGCGCAGAAGCGATGTTAATAATGCGGCCCCAGTTGCGTTTTTTCATTCCTGGCAATGCATGATGCGTTGTATGAAACGCGGAACTGAGATTGATCGCAATAATCGCATCCCATTTTTCTGTTGGAAAGTCTTCAATACTGGCCACGTACTGAATACCAGCGTTATTAATTAAAATATCTAGTGAGCCAAAACGTTTTTCAGTCTGCTGAATCAGATCTTCAATCTCAGCAGGCTTACTCATGTCGGCGCCATGATAATCAACCTCAACGCCGCATGCTTTGATTTTTGCAATCGCTTCGTCTTTCTCACCAAAGCCATTCACCATGATGTTCACTCCTTGCTTGGCTAAAGCAATCGCCATTCCCAAACCGATGCCGCTAGTAGAGCCAGTGACTAAAGCTGTTTTACCTTTTAAAGAAGACATATCTATTTACCGTATGAAGTTAACTAGGTGGTCATGCTCTTCAAGCTGGCGGCAAAGACCAAAACTGGATGTTACAGGATGGGGTGGTCAGATCTGACTAAACCGTTAGATTTTCTGAAGAGCTCGCAATATTTTTTCACAGGTAATAGGCTGGTCAAAAACAGCTGTGTTAAAGGGTGCCAAAGCATCGTTAATAGCGTTCTGGACAGCCCCTGGAGCTCCTGCAGTACCCGCCTCACCAGCCCCCTTTGCCCCCAATTTAGAGGATTGGGTTGGAGTCTCAACGTGAGCCACTTCGATATCAGGCATCTCATTTGCCATTGGCACTAGGTAATCGGCCATACTGCCATTACGCAATAAGCCGCTTTCGTCATAGAGACACTCTTCGAATAAAACACCACCAATACCTTGAACGATTGCGCCTCGTACTTGCTCATCTACTAGCATCGGATTAATCACGCGACCACAATCCTCCACAGCCCAGTGTTTTAATAATTTAACGAAACCCGTTTCTGGATCGATCTCTACATAAGAAGCTTGGACGCCGTTAGTAAAGATAAACGGATAATCTTTTTGCGTGTAATGACGGGTGACCATCAGATCAGCTGAAAAGCCTGGCGGTAAAGTATCAGTTCGGAAGTAACCAACTCGGCCAATCTCGCTAAATGGTAATAACTGCTCGCCAGTAGCCCTATCTAAAACATGACTCCGATGAATCGTTAATTCTGTAACAGGACGGTTCAAAATCGCGCCAGCTAATTTCAGAATATTTTCTTGCAAGGCTTGACAGGCTAATAAAACTGCTTCGCCACCCACCCCTGCGCCACGTGAGGCCCAAGTACCTCCACCATAGGGGGTAACGTCAGTATCACCAGTAACGATTCGTACTTGATTGATAGAAACGCCAACAGCATCTGCCGCAATCTGTGCATAGATACCTTCAGTGCCTTGACCTTGTTCGCCAACACCCACCAACACAGACACTACCCCGCTTGGATCAAGGCGCACTGATGCGCCATCTTGAGAGGCAATACGCGCGCCACCAACCCCATAAAAGGCTGGACTAGGATTAGTTAATTCAATCAAGGTTGCAAAACCAATTCCTCGGTAGATGCCTTTTTTACGTAGCTCAGCCTGCTCTTTACGCAGAGCTGAATAATCCATCATCTTCTCAATCGTCCGCAAGCATTGCTCATGAGACAGTACTTCAAGCTTAATTCCAGAAATCCCTGAGCAAGGATAGGCATCATCTGGAATCACATTACGTTTACGGAACTCTAATGGATCCATCTGTAATTTCTGGGCAGCCAAATCAACCAAGCCTTCGGTAACCGCGCAAGCAATCGGATGACCTACACCACGGTACTGGCAAGTTGGTGTTTTATTTTGGAAGACTACATTCAACTTCGCTCGATAGTTCTGGTGCTTATACGGGCCGCCTACTAAATTGACGACTTGATTTCCTTCAATTGCACTAGTTCTGGGAAACATCGAGTAAGGGCCAATCGCTGTAAGGTCATCAATCTCGAATGCCAAAATATCCCCAGCTTTGTTGGCAGCAATGCGGCCTTTAATACGGTGCTCACGCGCATGAATATCACTTGTGAATGACTCCAAGCGATCGGCAACAAACTTCACCGGGCGCTCCAACATCATTGCCAAGCCTACAGTGGCAAAGTCATCAGGATATGCGTGCACCTTAATACCAAAGGAGCCGCCTACATCTTTACAGATAACATGCACGTCTGATTCCGATAAACCAAACTGACGGCAGTACAAATCTTGCATCATATGGGGCGCTTGCTGAGAGTGATAGACAGTGAGGCGACGATCACCCGGATTGTAATCGGCGATTTGACAACGCGGCTCAAGCGTCACGCCAGTATGGCGCCCAAATCCAAAGGTTGCTTCTGCAACCACATCTGCAGTTGCAAATACCTCATCCACATTACCTACATCCAAGGTGCGGGTGAAGCATAAGTTATCACCCAACTCAGGATGAATTAATGGGGTGTCCGCATCCAGAGCGGTTTCCATCGAAACCACTGCAGGTAATTCTTCCCACTCCACTTCAACATGTTGCAAAGCGTCTTCAGCTTGAGCCCGAGTTTCTGCTACGACTGCTACTACCGGTTCACCCTGCCAACAAGCTCGCTCAATTGCTAATGCATGCTGTGGGGCGGATTTCATACCAACAAGGTGACCCAAAGTGGCAACCCAGGGTTTACAAATCTTTGCCATTTGCACACCATCGACTACGGCCAGAACCCCGGGCATCTTGCTAGCATGTTCAGTATGAATTTTGCCAATTCTCATGTGGGCTACTGGTGAACGCCAGAAGACGACATGGCCCATGCGGGGGAGCGAAATATCGTCAATATAAGTTCCTTGACCCTCGAGCAAACGGCGAGCGCCATGCCTTGGCTCACTATTACCGATATAACGCTGATCGTTGGTAACAGGATCGAGAACTAGTCCCTTTAAATCAGTTGGCTTATTCATAATGCGGTTTCCTAAATCTCTTAAGCGTGAGCAACAACAGGTTTAACTTTTTGACCCTTTGATCGAGCCTCCAATACGTCGACAATTGCATCAACGATAGAGTGATAACCAGTACAACGACAATAATTACCAGATATCCATTCGCGTACCTGCGCTCGTGTAGCATTTGGCTGCTTTTCTATCAATTCTGCTGCAGCAAGTAACATGCCTGACGAACAAAAACCACATTGCATTGCATTACGACGCATAAATGATTCCTGAAGATCCGCTAAAGCGCCGCTTTTAGTTAATCCCTCAACAGTCTCTACTACAGCGCCATTAGCCTGCACTGCAAGGAATAAGCACCCTCTAATAATTTGGCCATTCACCTTCACGGTACAGGCCCCACAAGCACCCTGCTCGCAGCCGAGGTGCGGGCCTTTTAAATGCAAATCCTCGCGCAAAAAATCGACTAAGTGTCTACGCGGCTCAATTTCGGCATTCACAAGAACGCCGTTCACTGTCATTGAAATTTGTTTCTTCAGGCTCATTTAGATCTCCAAATACTTTTCTATTTGCTTTAGCTTTGACTATTTAGGCAAGCATCTGTTTTAAACCACGCTCAAGCAAGACGCCCATCAAATGTTCTTTCGCTTCCGCGCTATTAGTGATATCAGCGATAGCTTCGATCTCTGCGCGAGTAGCTGCTACCGCTTTTCCAATCAACTCTTCATTGAGTTTTTTTCCATTAACTAAATCCTGAGCCTGGGTTGCCATGACAGGTTTTGAGCTCACTGAGAAAAAGGTAAATGCACATTTCGTCAAAACATCGCCCTGTTTTTGCGCGACCGCTGCCAGGCCTGCTACAGCATAATCACCATGACGTCTTGCTAGTTCATGGAAATAAAAAACTTCTTCGCTTGTTGCAATCGGCATTTCGGTGGCTACTAGAATTTCATCAGGCTCTAATGAGGTGGTATATAAATCAATAAAGAAATCATTTGCGGAAATTCGGCGCTCTCCTCTAGGGCCCTGAATAATCATGATCGCTCGCAATGCCATGCTACATGCTGGCCATTCCGCTGCTGGATCTCCGTAAGCAAGTGAACCGCCCCATGTACCGAGATTACGAATTGCACGATGCGCGATATGGGGTGCAGCTACTTTTAGCAAAGGGGCATGCTTTGCAATCAATGCAGAATCTTCAATTTCAGTATGAGTAACCAATGCGCCGATTCTCAACTGATCACCTACCAAGGTGATGCCTTTTAACTCAGCCAAATCGGTAATATCTATCAGAACACTTGGTTCTGATAGGCGCATATTGAGAGTAGCTAGTAGAGTTTGTCCGCCAGCAATTAATTGGGCATCATCTCCCGCTTCAGCCAGCAAAGATAAAGCGTCTTGCAGGGCCTTAGGTTTTACATAATCAAATGCTGCTGCTTTCATTGGGTCTCCTCCGCCACCAATTATTGAAGTCTGATGACTTTATTTTGTCATTACTGTTTTATTCATTACTAACTCCTGCATCCAGTGCTATTGCTTCACCACCCAATTCTTTTGCAAATTTCTGAAAAAAATCATCTGCAATCTTCTTTGCGGATGCACTAATTAAGCGTCCACCAATTTGCCCTAACTTTCCTCCGATCGATGCTTCGGTTGTATAAGAAACCAAAGTACCCCCTTCGGCCGCCTTCAGCTCCACTCGGGAGCGCCCTTTAGCAAAACCGGCAGCGCCACCAGAGCCTTCAAATGCCATAGAGCAAGATTGATCGGGAATAATGTCGCTCAGGAGCAATTTCCCAGAAAAACGCGCCCTGACGGGCCCAATCTTGAACATCACCTTGGCATGAACCTCTTCCGGTGAAACTCGACTAATTTCCTCGCAACCTGGAATAGACCTAGCAAGCACGTCAACATCATTCAATCCCCTCCATACCTCAGGGACAGAAGCGGCTATGAGTTGCTCGCCATTTAGTTCCATTTGGTCTCCTTGGGGTTTGTACGAATAGAGTCTTATCTGCTAACTGCTTAACAATGTACCATTATTTAACTTTTGGTCAATAAGTCCAAATTCGGATAAACCCTGAGCATCCATGAGCTTTAACGAAGACCCTACCTTTGGCAACAAAAAAGCGGAAAATTTGGCCGAGGAAATAGTGCCAACCCGTCGCCGCATGAATACTGTGGACCGGAAACGCCAAATCCTAGATCGCGCCATTCAGTTTTTTGCCAAACATGGAATCGATGGTCAATTAAGAAATCTCACAAAAGAATTGGGCGTTACCCATACCCTGCTCTACCACTACTTCCCTACTAAAGAAGCTTTAATCCAAGAGGTCTACAAGGAAGTATTTGAATCGAGGTGGAAGCCCGAGTGGGAAGACCTGCTGGATGACAAGCATCTCACGCCAGAAGAAAAGTTAAACGCGTTTTATCTTGACTACACCAACACCGTACTCACATATGACTTTGTCCGTATTTTGATTTTCTCTGGCTTAAGTGATCACTCTATTAGCGATCGTTTCTTTGGACTTCTTCGCTCTCGTTTGCTGCCAAGACTCATACGTGAAACGCGCAAATACTGTGGTCGCTCAACTAGAGCTAAGCCGACTCATCGAGAATTAGAGTTTTTAATGGGCCTTCATGGTGGTATCTTTTACATTGGTATGCGCCGCTGGATCTATGGTCAAGCTATCTATGATGACAGTAGCCCGAATGCCGAACAAGACATCATCCGTGATCGCATCCGCTCCTATCTGTTTTCTGCTAAATCCCTCTTTGCTTAATCCTAAAGGTAGCTATGACAAATTTAAGCCTGAATCACTTCTCCATCCGCAGCCTCGAAATTGAAAAGACTACGGAATTCTTCACTAAGCTATTTGGCATGACCGTTGGGCCGCGCCCTGAATTTCCCTTCCCTGGTGTATGGCTCTATAACGGTGATGATAGTAGCTGGGCAAATGCAGTAGTTCACCTCATCGCAATTGATAAGAATGATCCAAACGGATTAAAGCAATACTTGGGGGAGCGCGATCCTAGCTCACTATATGGCTCTGGCGCAGTGGATCACATTGCCTTCTTTGCCAATGGCCTTGAGGACAAGATCAACCTCTTAAAAGAATTGAAGATCCCCTACAGAGAGCGCACTGTTCCTGCTATTAAGCTACATCAGATCTTTTTAGACGATCCCAATGGTGTGGTGATTGAATTAAATTACCCTGCGCAAGAGAAAACTGCTTTGGATGCTAAGGCAGCTTAAGAAAAAGTATGGCAAAAATACTGGTGGTTGGTGGATCTCTTGGTGGCTTGTTTGCAGCCAATATTTTGCTGCGTCAAGGTCATGACGTCACCCTACTAGAAAAGGCAACCGGCTCACTAGATGGTCGTGGTGCAGGAATTGTTACGCATGATGCATTGGCCGAGGCCTTACGTGCCGCTGGGGTAAGGGTTGATGATTCCCTCGGGGTGCAAGTGACAAAACGTGTCACCTTAGGCGCCGATGGACAAACTCTTGGTGAAATGGAGCTGCCTCAAATACTCACATCCTGGAGTCGGCTGTATCACATGCTCAAGGAAAGCTTTCCAACTGAGCGCTATCTACAAGGTAAGACTGTAAAAACAGTCACGCAGGATCCTAATACAGTTCATATTAGCTGCGAAGATGACAGTCAATATGAAGCTGAACTATTAATTGCATCCGACGGCATTCGCTCAGGAGTTAGGTCACAACTTGCTCCGGAGATTCAGCCTGAGTATGCAGGTTATGTTGCGTGGCGCGGAGTATGTGACGAATCCGTACTATCTCAGAACACACTGGATACGCTCTTTAACTACTTTGGATTTTGTCTACCAAATGGAGAGCAGATGTTGGGGTACCCAGTGGCTGGATCTGGAAATGATACTCGTCCTGGTAAACGACGCTATAACTTTGTTTGGTATCGGCCTGCCTCCGAAGCTCAAGAGTTGATCGAGCTACTAACTGATGATGATGGCCACTACCATCCTGCTGGGATCCCTCCCTCTAAAGTTTCTGGCAAGCATATTGTCAATATGCGTAAAGTGGCTCAAGAAATCCTGGCACCACAATATGCAGAGATACTAGAAAAAACAGTCTCTCCATTTTTACAAGCCATCTATGACGTACGCTCTGAACAAATCGTCTTTGGAAGGATCGCTTTAATGGGCGATGCAGCATTTGTGGGTAGGCCGCATGTAGGTATGGGTGTGACGAAAGCCGGGGATGAGGCTATCGTTATTGCCAAGCATATTTCTAATCTCGGTGCTACTCCAGCAGCACTCCGGGCCTATGGGAATGAGCGCCTGAAATTAGGGCAACAGGTAGTGGCTAGAGCCCAGTATTTAGGACGCTATATGCAGGCACAGGGCATTAAAGGGGCAAGGAACAACGATAAACTCAAAAGAAATGCCAGTACTGTAATGGCAGAAACAGCCATAGATATTAGTGATTTATTAGCCCAAGGGAAAGCAGTGCCTGAATCTACCCATTAATTGGTGCATTCAGTTAAGATTTACAAAAGAAGAAAGCATTCTTATTCAAACAAAGTTTTAAATGGAGGAGATAACCATGAAACAAAAAGTAACGAATCAAACTAGAAGGAAGATGCTGATTGGTGGAGCAGCAGTTGCGAGTTCCCCACTTTGGTTAAATGTTGCAAATGCACAAGCCGAAACAATTAAAATCGGTTTTCCAGTACCCCTAACTGGACCGTTTTCTGCGGAAGCACAAGACCAGGTAAAAGCTGCCGAGTTAGCTATTAAAGAATTTAATGATGCTGGTGGATTTAATGGTCGCAAAGCAGAGTTACTGGTTCGTGATGACAAGCTCAATCCAGGTGAAGCTGCAACTCGCACTTTAGAGTTAATTGAAAAAGATAAAGTAAATTATGTGGTTGGTTCGCTATCCGCGGCAACACAGCTCTCTATCAATGCAGTTTGTAAAGAACGTAAGATTCTGTTCAATTCTATTAGTCAATCTGACGCAATTAATGAAGTAAAAGACTGGAGCATATACACCTTCCATGAGGCCCTCAACCCAACAATGACAGCCGGTGCACTGGCGCGCTACTCCATTCCACGTTTTGGCAAAAAGATCGTGTTCCTCACTGCAGACTATGCCTATGGCCATGAAATGGTGCGTGCATTTGAGCGCGCTGGTAAAGAAATGGGGGCTACTACATTAGCCGATATTCGTCATCCACTAGGCGCATCTGATTACTCTGCGTTTTTGCCACGCATTAAAGCATTGAATCCAGATATTTTGGTACTGTGTAACTTTGGTCGCGACCTCGTAAACTCCGCAAAACAATGTACTGACTTTGGTCTTAAATCGAGCATGAAGATTGTTGCGCCTGTACTTCTCTATACAGCTCGGCTAGCTGGTGGTCCTGAGGCGTTCGAAGGCATCATTGGCGGTACCTCATACTATTGGGGTCTTGAAGATCGTATCCCAACTGCGAAAACATTTAATGATGCATTCCGAAAAATGTATAACGGCTCAGTACCATCCGACTATGGTGCGCTGGGATATGCTGGCGTAAAAAGCGTGCTAGCTGCCGTCAAAATTGCTAAGACCACCGATACCGCAAAAGTCATCACTGCAATGGAGAACCTGAAGTACGACTGGTACAAAGGTCCAGAGTACTATCGCAAGTGTGACCACCAAGCCGTTCAAACAGTCATCATTGTTGAGTCCAAATCAACGAATATGAAAGACAAGTACGACGTCTTTAATATTTTGACCATTGAACCCACTACTGAGAAAAATATGCGCAGTTGCGCTGAGCTAGGCCATAAAGCCTAAAACTCCATTTCAAGGTAGATCGCCGATTTATCTTGACCCACTCCCCCTGATCTCAACGGATCAAGGGGAGTTTTTCTGAGTACATTTATGACTGGTTTGACATTCGAACTTCTATGCATGCAACTACTAACAGGCATAGCTCTGGGTAGTATTTATGCACTCCTTGCTCTTGGTTTATGCCTTGTCTTTGGCATGCTCAATGTAGTGAACTTTGCCCATGGCGCTTTCTTTATGGTGGGCGCATTCTTAGGTGTTTATTTTCTGGGGGTCACGGGGAATTTCTGGTTCAGCCTATTGTTAACACCAATACTCACTGGCTGTCTTGGTTTACTGACGGAAAGATTTTTAGTAAGACCCCTTTATGGTCGCGGTCTAGACTACCCATTACTACTCACCTTTGGTCTTTCGTATGTTCTGATTGAGGCCATGCGAGTCACTTTTGGTATTGAAGGCCTTCCATCTGTGACTCCAGAAGGCCTTAAGGGCACCATGAATGTTGGCGTTGGCTACTTTCCTAAATACCGACTCTTTCTCATTGCTGCAACTGCTCTCATTATTTTTGGCGTTTGGTTCTTTATTCAAAAAACCCGCTACGGACTGATCATTAAAGCTGGTGCCGCTGATCAAGAAATTGTCAAAGTGCTAGGTGTTGATATTGCTAAGGTCTGGTTACTAGTATTTGGCTTAGGCTGTGCTATTGCAGGTCTTTCTGGAATTTTGGCTGCACCCACACGCTCTGTAAACCCAGAGATGGGCATTCCAATTTTGGCTGAATCTTTTGTAGTTACTGTCGTTGGTGGCATGGGCTCACCAGTTGGCGCGGTCGTAGCCGGTCTTTTAGTTGGGGTTGTTTACAGTATGACCTCCCTATTCTTTCCAGAACTTGCTGAACTTTCTATTTTTGTTTTGATGGCTATCGTCTTATTGATTCGTCCACAAGGCTTATTTGGTAAAGCGGGAGTAATGGGCTAAGTCCTGTAATTTTATGAATTCTCTTTTCCAACTCATTGCCCGTCATCGCGTATTAGCCAGTACTGCCTTCTTGGCAATCTTTCCATTTATCATGCCGTACGAGGCCTTAGCAGTGAATATTTTGATCTTTGGTTTATTTGCCATGGGCTTCAATCTCTTATTTGGCTATACGGGCCTACTGTCATTCGGTCATGCGGCCTTCTTGGGCATCGGTAGTTACTTCACTGGTATCGCAATAGTTCATTACGGAGTACCTTGGGCGGCAGCTATTTTGATTGGCATTGTTGGCGCCGCCATCGGTGGACTCATGATGGGCTTTCTGGCAATCCGCACTCGCGGCATCTATTTCTCAATGGTGACCTTAGCACTCGGGCAAATTATTTATTACATTTTTTATAAAGCTGAGAGCTTTACTGGTGGTGAAAATGGTTTACGCGGCGTTCGGGTGGACTCATTCAATATCTTAGGTATACCAGTAGACTTTTTAAATCCATTAGTGAAGTACTACATCATTCTGTTTTTTGTAGTTATTGCTATTTGGTTAATCTCACGCATTCTGAACTCTCCACTAGGCGCTGTCATGGAAGCTATTCGGGAGAATGAGAAACGTGCCGCGGCCTGTGGCTTTGATGTTGCCAAAACAAAATTACTGGTATTTGTATTATCAGCAGCCATCTGTGGACTGGCTGGCTCTCTCCGCGCCTTACATCTATCCATCGTACCAATCGATTCCCTACATTATCTTCAATCCGGTCAAGCTGTGATGATGAGTATTTTGGGTGGCATGGGTACATTCTTTGGCCCCTTCATTGGCGCAGCAGTCATGCTTTACCTAGAAGATGTGGTTACCACGTTCACTAAACATTGGATGGCAGTTATCGGTTTAGTCTTTATGTTCTTTGTATTGTTCTTTCCTAAAGGTATCTGGGGCAGTATTTTGAGCAGGCTACACATTAGGCAGGATTCAAAATAATGAATAGCGTGAATACACCCATTCTTGAAGCGCGTGACGTTAGCAAAAGTTTTGGCAAGTTCCAGGCATTGCAAAATATATCAACCAGCTTTATGCCAGGGACCTTAACTGCCATTATTGGCCCAAATGGGGCAGGTAAAAGTACATTTTTCAATGTCTTAAGTGGTGCCTTCCCACCTACCAGTGGCCAAATATTATTTAACGGCAAAGATATCACCGGCTTACAGCAACATGAGTTCGCTCGTATCGGAATTTCCAAGAGTTTTCAAATTACCAATGTGTTTAAGCAACTGACTGTTCATGAAAATGTTCGGGTTGCTGCACAAATGGAAACTGCCCGCTATAACTTTATTCGTAATGCACAGAGTTATGCTGAACCAATCAATCTCGCCGATCAACTCTTGCGCCGCGTTAATCTTGAACACCTCAGTAATAAAAAAACAGGCGACCTTGCTCATGGTCAACAACGCGCATTAGAGATTGCTATGGCTCTAGCCTGCAACCCTAGTCTGCTACTCCTAGATGAGCCCACTGCCGGCATGTCGCCAGAAGAAACACTAGTCATGATGGATCTCATTAAGACCTTGGCTAATGAGCGTACTGTGATCTTGGTAGAACATAAAATGAAACTGATCATGGGTCTTTGCAAACGGATCATCGTTCTTCATCATGGTGAGTTCTTGGCAGAAGGCTCCCCTGAAGAAATTCAAAATAATGCTGAGGTACGCAGGGTGTACCTGGGTCAAGGTTAAATTGAAGGTACTCTATGTTGCGTATTGAAAACTTAAATGCTTGGTATGACCGCAGTCATGTCCTGCAAGGGATCTCTTTAGACGTGAATAAAGGTGAAATTGTGACTCTGATGGGGCGCAATGGTGCTGGCAAGACCACTACCCTGCGATCACTGATGGGATTGTTACCTAAACGTCAAGGTAAAGCCTCGATTGATGGCATCTCTTTTTTAGATCTACCCGCGCATGAACGCTTTCATCTGGGTTTAGCATACGTTCCCGAAGATCGTCGCATTGTTCCAGGCCTCACTGTCAAAGAAAACCTAGAGCTAGGTGTGATCAGCCAAAAAAACCGTGGGGATATGAATATCCTTGTGGATGAAATTGCTGAAACCTTTCCGAGACTAAAAGAGCGTCTTCACCAAGACGGCACCTCTATGTCGGGGGGAGAGCAGCAGATGCTGGCGATTGCAAGAGCAATGATTGCAAAGCCTAAGGCGATCTTATTAGATGAGCCATCTGAGGGCATCATGCCAGTTCTGGTTGAAGAGATGTTTGAGCTATTTGCAAAACTTAAACAACAAGGTGTCACTATTCTTTTGGTTGAGCAAAATGTGCAGAAAGCTTTAAAGGTCTCAGATCGCGCTTATATTCTCGATCAAGGTGAAATCGTATTTCATGACACTGCTCAAAATCTCTTAAATAACGATGAGATACAGCAAAAGTACTGCGCAGTTTAGGTAGCTTGCTATCGAGGTTTTAGATTAGGTGCAGCCAATGACCTAACTGATGCCAAAAACTTTCAGGGACCAAGGTTAGTAACCACGTCAGAGTGAGATAACGCAGCAATTTACCAATAAACATATAAATTAGGCACGGAAACCAGGCCAAACGCAGCCAGCCTGCTGCCATACAAAGAGGGTCACCAAAGCCAGGTAGCCAAGACAGGAGTAGCATCTTAGGCCCCCGCTTTTCTAACCAAAGTTGCAGGCGGCTATGTGTTGGGCCTTTTAATGACTCAAAGCCATTTCGAGAGATGAGGCCTAGCCACCAATCAAACATACCGCCCATAGTATTGCCAACAGTTGCAACCAAGATCGCAATCCAATACATGTCAGGATTCAGTGTGGTGTATCCAAACAGAATCGGCTCTGAACCAACAGGAAGTAAAGTTGCCGAAATAAATGCACTGATAAAGACGGCTGGCAATCCAATGGATGGCAAACCAAACCATCCAAAAAAATGATGGAGCGCTTGATCCATTAAGAGAGGACTCCAGATTTTTTCAGGATAGTAATTTGTTCTTCAGTGAGGCCAGCAGATTTAAGCACTTCATTGGTATGCTCTCCTAATGTAGGAGCGCGATAACGAATTGATCCAGGATTTTGAGAAAGCTTAGGAATAATTCCAGGGACCTGTACTTTGAGGCCATTTGCTGCTTGCACAGTCTCGATCACGCCACGTGCATGGTAGTGAGGATCTTCAGCAATATCTTTTGCCGTATAAATCTTGCCAGATGGTACCTCTGCTTCAAGCAAACCTTTCAGAACTTCATCTAGAGCTAAGGTTTGCGTCCAAGCATTAATCGCTGCATCAATTTCAACAACTCGTTTAGCGCGGCCATCATTTGATGCTAATGTAGGATCTTCGCCCAAGTCTGACCTACCAATTAAGGTCATCAAGCGCTTATAGATAGAATCACCATTACCAGCGATCAAAACATACTGTCCATCAGCACACCGATAAGCATTAGAAGGGGCAATCCCCGGCAAAGCACCGCCTGCAGGCTGACGTATCGCACCAAATGCTGAATACTCTGGCAGCAGGCTCTCCGTTAAATTAAATACGGCCTCATATAAAGCTACGTCAATCATTTGACCCTGGCCACCACGAGCATCTCGCTCATACAAGGCGAGCAATACGCCAAGCGCACCATGCAAACCTGCAATCGTATCGCCAAGTGATACGCCCGCCCTGACTGGCACTTCATTTGGATGGCCAGTGATGTAACGCAATCCTGCCATCGCCTCTCCAATGGCTGCAAAACCAGGCTCATCCCGTCTAGGCCCATCCTGGCCATAACCAGAGATGCGTAACATGATGAGCTTTGGATTTGCTTGATGCAATTCTTCCCAGCCCAAGCCCCACTTCTCTAATGTGCCTGGTCGAAAATTTTCAATCACGACATCCGCTTCAAGAGCTAGCTTTCTGGCAATTGCCTGGCCCTCTTTGACTCGTAGATCTAAGCAAATGGATTGTTTATTACGCGATTGCGCCTGCCACCAAACTGATGTTCCCTCATGCAGCATTCGCCACTTACGCAATGGATCACCAAGGCCTGGGGCCTCTACCTTAATCACCTCCGCCCCAAAATCAGCCAGTGTTTTGGAGGCAAACGGACCAGCAATGAGCTGACCCAACTCTAAAACTTTGACCCCAGAAAGGATTTGTTGGTGATTCTTTTGCATTAGAAAGCGCCTATCCTTTGTTTATCTTTATATACAGATTATTGAGGCTATTTTCGCCTGATTTCCATGATTTTTCAGGATTTTCAAATCTTGCTTAAACTAGCGTCTGTACCCAAAAATAATCCATAAAACTGATAAAACGAGAGTTTCATGAATCACCTCATTCCCAAGCCTGACCAGTATCAAGAAATACGTGAGGCCTTACGAGACCTCTGCGGAAAATTTGACTCCGCCTATTGGCAAAAAATAGACCATGAACGGGGCTACCCAGAGGCTTTTGTAGATGCTATGACTGAGGCTGGCTGGTTGGCCGCTTTGATACCAGAAGAGTATGGTGGCTCCGGATTAGGTTTAGCGGAAGCCTCAGTCATCATGGAAGAAATGAACTTCTCGGGCGGCAACGCCGGCTCCTGTCATGGACAGATGTACAACATGGGCACCTTGCTACGCCATGGATCTGAAGAACAGAAAAAATTGTATCTGCCAAAAATTGCCAGCGGCCAATTGCGCCTGCAAAGTATGGCAGTGACAGAGCCCACCACTGGTACTGATACCACCAAGCTCAAGACCACTGCTGTTAAAAAAGGAGATAAGTACATTATCAATGGCCAGAAAGTTTGGATCTCTCGTATTCAGCATTCTGATCTGATGATTTTGCTAGCACGCACTACTCCGTTAAATGAGGTACAGCGCAAATCAGAAGGTATGTCGATCTTCATCGTCAATCTTGCAGATGCGATTGGCAAAGGA
>CAMBBT010000030.1 GCA_945864455.1 Polynucleobacter meluiroseus
GGTGAGAGGGTTGAATATGCTGCAGTGCATCAAAAAGGCCAATTCGACGCTGTTATTTCACGCGCCTTTACCAGTCTTGCACGTTTTTTAGAACTTTCTTTACCCTTTTTAAAGCCTGATGGTCTGGTGTTTGCAATGAAAGGCAAGCGCGCAGATGAAGAGATGCAAGCAGTTTGTATGAACGATTGGCGTTTGTTGGCCGATGAGCCCTTGCACATACCGAATTTGTCGGTGGAAAGACGTATTTTGGTCTTGAGCCCCATGAGAAAATCACCCCTTTCCCTTTAGAAAAAACAAAGCAGCTATGGCAAAAATATTTTGTATCGCAAATCAAAAAGGTGGCGTTGGTAAAACCACAACCGCTGTAAATTTGGCTGCCGGGTTAGCTGGGCTCAAACAGCGGGTGTTGTTGGTGGATTTAGACCCTCAGGGCAATGCCACTATGGGCTCCGGGGTTGAAAAAGCAAATTTGAATAACAGCGTTTATCAGGTTTTGATTGGGCAAGCGAACGTGAAAGATTGCGTGCAGCGTTGCGAAAGCTCTGCCTACGATGTGTTGCCAGCAAATCGTGATTTGGCTGGCGCAGAAATCGAATTAGTAGATATCGATGCACGTGAATCACGCTTGAAAAATGCCTTGGTAGAAGTGGCCAACGATTACGATTTTATTTTGATCGACTGTCCCCCTGCACTGTCATTGTTAACGCTCAATGGATTGTGTGCAGCAAATGGCGTCATCGTTCCAATGCAGTGTGAATATTTCGCGCTTGAAGGTTTGTCAGACTTGGTGAACACGATTAAACAAGTACACGCAAACTTGAACCCTGATTTAGCCATCATTGGTTTGCTGCGCGTGATGTTTGATGCGCGCATGACTTTGCAGCAGCAGGTGTCCGATCAGTTGCTTGAGCACTTCGGCGACAAAGTATTTAAGGCCATTATTCCGCGCAACGTACGCCTGGCAGAAGCCCCATCCTATGGGCTCCCTGGGGTAGCCTTTGATCGGTCTTCGCGAGGTGCGAAGGCATATTTAGAGTTTGGTGCTGAGATGATCGAGCGCATCAAACATCTGTAACTTTTGGAGAGACTAAAACAGCATGGTTGCAATTAAGAAAAAAGGTTTGGGTAGAGGACTAGAGGCACTCCTCGGTGAAAAAACTCAGCAAGCAAACTCAACTACAGATATCAATCGTTTGCCATTGACCGCACTCCAAGCGGGAAAATATCAGCCCCGTCAAAAAATGGAAGCGGGTGCTTTGCAAGAATTAGCAGAAAGCATTCGTGAGCAGGGTGTGATGCAGCCATTATTAGTAAGGCTTGTAGCTCCTGGCAAGTATGAAATCATTGCGGGGGAGCGACGCTTTAGAGCGGCCACTATCGCTGGACTGAAAGAGGTGCCCGTTTTAGTTTCTGGTGCAGATGATCAGGCAGCAGCAGCAATGACATTGGTTGAAAACATGCAGCGGGAGGATTTAAATCCTCTGGAAGAATCACAGGGCCTGGCAAGATTGATCCAAGAGTTTGGTTTTACTCATGAGCAGGCTGCAAAAGCAGTAGGAAAATCTCGTAGCGCGATTACCAATTTACTGCGCTTGGCTCAGTTAGCAAAGCCTGTGCAGGCAATGCTATTGGCAGGTGATATCGATATGGGCCATGCCCGCGCCCTCTTGCCATTGCCGGGCGCTAGCCAGGTTGCCCTGGCTCAAAGAATTGCTGCTCAAGGCCTATCGGTGCGTGAAGCGGAAAAAATGTCTACGGCGTTGGCAATCGCTGGTGGTCAGATTGGGGATAAAAAGCCTAAAACTAAGGCGGGCGCTAGTGCGCCGAGCCGCGACCCTGATGTGCGCCGTCTTTCACAAGAAATTGCTGATTTAATAGGATTAAACGTGGAATTTAAGTTCAAAGGTAAGGGTGGGGAGGTCCGAATTGGCTTTAGCCAGTTTGATGAGCTTGATTCCTTATTAAAAAAGTTGGGTATTGAGGCTGCTTAGCAAGCCCTTGCCAGCCAGATGAAAAGTATTTTGTGAACAGAAAACACCTCATTAATAAACGCGAATGGGATGAAATCGAGAGCGATTCCTTTAAGACTCTCAGCAAGGAGGAAATGGATGCCTTGCGTAGAGCAAAGCCACGCAACTTTGCCTCTATGAATGCATGGTGGGTTATTTTAAGTCAGGTCATTGTTACCCTAGCAATCGCGGCAGCTTCCTATGTATTTTCGAGTCTAGCTGACAAAAGCGTTTATACTTATTCGGCTTTAGTAGGCGGTTTGATTGGATTTTTGCCTTCCGCGCTGTTTTTGATGCGAATAGAGGCGGCAAAAAAGAGTGTCAAATCCAGCCCCGGCGGCTTTTTGGCGGCAGTGGTTTCTGGTGAATTTATCAAAATCCTAGCAACTGTTGTTTTGTTCATAGGCTTTGCCCTAAAGCAGCCTGATTTGAATTGGATCCCGTTGCTTGTTACTTATTTAGCTACGCTTAAATGTTATTTGTTGGCGTGGTTTTGGAAGTAGCAAGAAGTATATAAACAAGGACAAGTAAGAGATGTCTAGTGAAGTTAAAGCAGCAGCAGAAGTAGGCCAACACGCGGCCACAGAAGCGCTTACACCTACCGCTTACATTGCAGAGCATCTGCAAAACCTCAACAATATTGGGGGGCCACAGGCATCCATTATTGACTTCAGTGTGATTCATTTCGACACCATTTTTTGGACTACCCTCATGGGCTTGGTCACGGTACTTTTATTGGTGATTGCTGCCCGCAAAGCTTCACCAGCCGTGCCGGGCCGCTTTCAATGTTTGGTTGAAATGCTGGTTGAAATGGTCGAGACCCAATCAAAGGGCATTGTTCATGGCGACAGATCCTATATTGCACCGTTAGCACTGTTTGTTTTTTGTTGGATCATTCTTTTAAATACACTCGACCTGGTTCCCGTTGATTGGGTTGTTGGCGTAAATCACTTCATTGAAGGTTTTGGTGTGCACGTGCCGCACCACAAGATTGTTCCCACAACCGACTTGAACGCTACGCTCGGCATGTCTTTCTCGGTGCTGTTATTAGTCTTTTTCTATAGCTTCAAGGTAAAAGGCTTTGGCGGCTTTATGCACGAGTTGATTTCTGCCCCATTTGGCGCCAAGTGGTACCTCATGCCCTTCAATCTTGTTTTAAACATTATTGAATATGTTGCTAAAGGCGTTTCTTTGGGAATGCGACTTTTTGGAAATATGTATGCAGGCGAATTGATCTTTTTGTTGATCGCCCTTTTAGGAAGTATGTGGACCTTTAATTTGGATTTGTACATGCTCGGCTTTGTGGGCAATGTACTCGCTGGCTCTGCTTGGGCAATTTTCCATATCTTGGTCATTTTGTTACAAGCTTTTATTTTCATGATGTTGACTTTGGTCTATATAGGCCAAGCTCATAGTCACCATTAACCTTTTTATTTTTAACCTCACTTTCAATACTTAGGAGTAAACATGCAAGCATTCTTAGCCAACATCCAAGGACTCACCGCTATCGGTATTGGCCTTATCATCGGCCTCGGCGCTTTAGGAGCCTGTTTGGGCATTGGCCTCATGGGCGGCAAGTTCATTGAGGGCGCTGCCCGTCAACCAGAACTCATCAACGAATTGCAAACCAAAATGTTCCTTTTGGCTGGTTTGATCGACGCTGCGTTTTTGATCGGCGTTGGTGTTGCAATGTTGTTTGCTTTCGCAAACCCACTGCTCGCAGTTATTAAGTAATTGTTTTGGCGTGGATGACCAACGGGTCATCCAACCGTTCTCAACAATACTGAAAGGAATATCGTGAATCTGAACGCGACCCTATTCGCGCAAATGATCGTCTTCTTTGTCTTATGGTGGGTGGTTGCACGTTTTGTGTGGCCTCCATTGGTTAAGGCATTGGACGAGCGTTCAACCAAAATTGCTGATGGCTTAGCAGCTGCAGAGCGTGGAAAAGAAGAATTAGCACTCGCAAATAATGCGGCTGAGCAAGAGCTTTCTAAAGCACGTCAAGAAGGTGTACTGCGTGTAGCTGAAGCAGAAAAGCGTGCACAAATGTCGGCTGATGAAATTCGTGCCAACGCACAAGCCGAAGCTACGCGCATTATTTCTCAAGCCAAAGAAGATGCAGATCAACAAGTAACACGCGCTCGCGAAGTGTTACGTGCCGAAGTTGCTGTATTGGCTGTTAAAGGCGCTGAGCAAATTTTGCGTCGTGAAGTTGATGCTAAAGCGCATGGCGCATTGCTTGATCAATTAAAGGCAGAGCTTTGATATGGCTGAGTTAGCCACCATTGCCCGTCCTTATGCCGAAGCGCTTTTCCAAAGTGCCAAGCCTACTGAACTTGCTTCCATGTTGGAGCAACTCAATGAGTTAGCACAGCTTGCTGCGCTGCCTGAAGTTGCTAGTTTGTCTAACAATCCAAAAGTTTCTGCGGTAGATTTGACTAAGCTTTTATCTGGCATGGTGAAGACAAAGTTAGATGGCAAAGTCTCAAGCTTTTTAAGTCTCGTGAATCAAAGTCATCGCTTAGCGGCCATCCCTGAAATTGCAAGTCAATTTGAGGCGATGAAGAACAAAAGCGAAGGCGCAGCAGAAGTAATGATTACCAGCGCATTTCCCATAGAGGGCTCTGCGTTAAATGATTTGTTGTCAAGCTTGAAGAAGCGCTTTGGGGGTAGAGATTTACGCCCAACTATTCAGATAGACCCAGCATTGATTGGCGGCGTTCGCATTCAAGTTGGTGACGAGGTGATGGATAGTTCTGTAAAGGCACGGTTAGCTCAAATGCAAGTAAGTCTTGGCGCATAAGTTATCCCTATTAAGAACATACGAAATAAGACCCAGGAGTAAGTAATGCAACTCAACCCTTCCGAGATCAGCGAGCTGATCAAAAGCCGAATTAGCGAAATGGGTGTTGATACCCAGTCTCGCAACGAAGGCACTGTTATTTCAGTGACCGACGGTATTTGCCGCGTACATGGCTTGTCTGGCGTGATGCAGGGCGAAATGTTGGAATTTCCAAACAACACCATCGGCCTTGCTTTGAACCTTGAGCGCGATTCAGTTGGTGCTGTGGTCTTGGGTGAATACACCCACATTAAAGAAGGCGACCCAGTGAAATGTACGGGCCGCATTTTGGAAGTTCCAGTTGGCCCAGAATTGCTCGGTCGCGTGGTAAACGCACTCGGTCAACCAATTGATGGCAAAGGCCCAATCAATACCAAGTTAACCGACTTTATTGAAAAAGTTGCCCCGGGCGTTATTGCACGTCAATCGGTTAGCCAGCCACTACAAACTGGTTTGAAGGCGATTGATGCAATGGTTCCAATCGGCCGCGGTCAGCGCGAGCTAATCATTGGTGACCGTCAAACTGGTAAGACTGCAGTTGCAGTTGATGCAATCATCAACCAAAAAGGTAAAGGCGTTTATTGCGTTTATGTTGCGATTGGTCAAAAAGCTTCTACGATTGCTAACGTGGTTCGTAAGCTCACCGAATTGGGCGCGATGGATTACACCGTGGTTGTTGCAGCGAGTGCTTCTGAGTCTGCAGCGATGCAGTACCTCTCAGCCTATGCAGGTTGCACGATGGGTGAGTACTTCCGCGATCGCGGCGAAGACGCTTTGATTGTTTACGATGACTTGACTAAGCAAGCGGTTGCTTATCGTCAAATTTCCTTGTTGCTCCGTCGTCCACCAGGTCGCGAAGCTTATCCAGGCGATGTGTTCTACCTCCACTCACGTCTGCTTGAGCGTGCTGCACGTGTAAATGCTGAGTACGTTGAGAAGTTCACTAACGGCGTAGTAAAAGGTAAAACTGGTTCCTTGACCGCACTACCCATTATTGAAACTCAAGCTGGTGACGTTTCTGCATTCGTTCCAACGAACGTCATTTCGATTACCGATGGTCAGATCTTCTTGGAAACTGACTTGTTCAACGCGGGCGTGCGTCCTGCGATTAACGCCGGTATTTCTGTTTCTCGCGTTGGTGGCGCCGCACAAACTAAAGTCATTAAGAAATTGTCTGGCGGTATTCGTACGGACTTGGCGCAGTATCGTGAATTAGCCGCATTTGCACAGTTTGCGTCAGACCTTGATGATGCAACCCGTAAGCAACTCGAGCGCGGCAAGCGTGTTACAGAGTTGTGCAAACAGGCTCAGTACAAGCCTTTGCAGGTTTGGGAAATGGCCGTCTCACTTTATGCAATGAATAACGGTTACTTCGATGATCTTGAAGTGAAGCATGTATTGGCATTTGAAAAAGGCTTGCAAGATCATTTGAAATCTAAATATGCTGACTTAGTTGCACGTATTGAAGAAACTAAAGATCTCAGCAAAGATGACGAAGCCGCTTTGCGTGCTGCAATTGAGGACTACAAGCGCTCAGCCTCTTTCTAAGAGGGCTCGCATAAATCATGGCAAGCACAAAAGAGATACGATCAAAGATCAAGAGCGTGCAAAACACGCGCAAGATCACAAAGGCAATGGAAATGGTCGCCGCATCCAAGATGCGTCGCGCCCAGGAGCGTATGCGTAATGCGCGCCCTTATGCTGAAAAAATTCGTGAGATTGTTGCCAATCTCTCTAAAGCTAATCCTGAGTTCCGCCCTGCTTATATGGCGACTCGCGAAGTCAAGAAGGCTGGCACTATTTTGGTTACAACAGACAAGGGCTTGTGCGGTGGTTTAAATACCAACGTCTTGCGTTTGATTGCCAACCAAGTGCGCGATATGCAGGAAAAAAACGTTGAGATTTTGTATACCGCAATTGGTTCAAAAGGGCTGCAGTTTTTGAACCGCTCAAAAGCAAAACTGCTTTCTCAAACAATCCAAATTGGCGATACGCCGCATTTAGATGTTTTGATTGGCGCAATTACTGTCCAGCTAGAAGCGTTTGAGCGCGGCGAGATTGATGCTGTTTATCTGGCATACACCCGCTTTGTAAATGCAATGAAACAAGAGCCTGTTTTGGAGAAGCTTCTGCCTTTGGAGCCAGCGCAGCTGAGCCCAGAAGACAAATCAGGACCATCTTGGGATTACATTTACGAACCTGACGCTGAGTCCATTTTGAATGGCCTCCTTAAGCGTTATGTTGAAGCAATGATTTATCAAGCTGTTGCCGAAAATATGGCTTCTGAGCAATCTGCTCGCATGGTCTCAATGAAGGCTGCGTCAGATAACGCGAAGAATGTGATCGGTGAATTGCAATTGGATTACAACAAAACACGACAAGCTGCTATTACCAAAGAGTTGTCTGAAATTGTTGGCGGAGCGGCTGCGGTTTAAGCGGTCAGCATTTAGGAATACGACAGAATTCAGGAATTAAAAGCGGAGAAATGCGATGAGTAACGGAAATATCGTGCAATGTATCGGTCCAGTGGTGGACATTCAGTTCCCACGCGACAAAATGCCAAGCATCTATGATGCGCTGACATTAGTTGATAGCGGCGAAAAATCATTTGCTGAAAAAGGTTTGACCTTTGAAGTTCAGCAACAGATCGGTGATGGCGTAGTTCGCGCAATTGCCATGGGCGCAAGCGATGGTTTGCGTCGTGGCATGGAAGTGAAATCTACTGGTAAGCCAATTTCTGTACCGGTTGGTCCTGCAACTTTAGGCCGCATCATGGACGTTTTAGGTCGCCCAATTGATGACGCGGGCCCAATCGCTACTGAAGAGCGCCGCGCTATTCACCAGCCCGCCCCGAAGTTTGATGAGCTTTCACCTTCCGTTGATTTGTTAGAGACCGGTATTAAGGTTATTGACTTGGTTTGCCCATTTGCTAAGGGTGGCAAGGTTGGCTTGTTCGGTGGTGCAGGCGTTGGTAAGACCGTGAACATGATGGAATTGATTAACAACATCGCTAAGCAACACTCAGGTTTATCTGTGTTTGCTGGTGTTGGTGAGCGCACTCGTGAAGGTAACGACTTCTATCACGAGATGAAAGAATCAAACGTTGTTGATAAAGTGGCAATGGTGTTTGGTCAAATGAATGAGCCTCCTGGCAACCGTTTACGTGTTGCATTGACTGGCTTGACCATGGCTGAAGCATTCCGTGACGAAGGCCGTGACATTTTATTCTTCGTTGACAACATCTACCGTTACACATTGGCTGGTACCGAAGTTTCTGCCTTGCTTGGCCGTATGCCTTCTGCTGTGGGTTATCAGCCTACTTTGGCTGAGGAGATGGGTAAGCTGCAAGAGCGCATTACTTCAACAAAGACGGGTTCTGTTACCTCTATTCAGGCTGTTTACGTGCCTGCGGATGACTTGACCGATCCATCACCGGCAACAACCTTTTTGCACCTAGACTCCACGGTTGTGTTGTCACGTGACATCGCTGCTTTAGGGATTTACCCAGCGGTTGACCCATTGGATTCAACCAGCCGTCAGCTGGACCCACAAGTAGTTGGTCAAGAACACTATGACGTAGCACGTGAAGTGCAGATGACATTGCAGCGCTATAAAGAGTTGCGAGACATTATTGCGATTTTGGGTATGGATGAATTGTCACCAGAAGATAAATTGGCTGTATCACGTGCTCGTAAGATTCAGCGCTTCTTGTCTCAGCCTTTCCACGTTGCCGAGGTATTTACTGGTTCACCAGGTAAATACGTGCCACTGAAAGAAACCATACGCGGCTTCAAGATGATTTGTAGCGGTGAGCTCGATCACTTGCCAGAGCAAGCGTTCTACATGGTGGGCTCAATTGATGAGGCCATCGAGAAAGCTAAGAAGCTTTAATCGCTTTCTTCTAGGGAAATTATGTCAAACATACATGTCGACGTAGTGAGTGCAGAGAAGTCTATTTTCAGTGGAGAGGCCAAGTTTGTTGCCCTTCCAGGCGAGGGTGGCGAGCTCGGTATCTTGCATGGCCACACCCCATTAATTACCCGCATTCGTCCTGGTTCTGTGCGTATTGAAAAAGCAGATGGCGATGAAGAGTTCGTGTTTGTTGCTGGCGGTTATTTAGAAGTTCAGCCAGATCGCGTCACCGTATTAGCTGATACCGCTATTCGTGGGCATGATCTTGATGAAGCAAAAGCATTAGAAGCAAAGAGGCGCGCAGAAGAGGCGATGCAAAACCGTGGCACTGACTTTGATTTGGCATTGGCCCAGTCTGAGTTTGCTATGGCTGCCGCACAGCTAGCGGCAATTGCACGTTTCCGTCGTAAAAAGTAAACTCCGCCATCCCTATGCTCTTGAATGATCGGTTTTTAAAGGCTTGCCTAGGCGAAGCTGTTGATCAAACACCGCTTTGGCTCATGCGCCAAGCGGGCCGCTACCTCCCTGAATACAACGCTACACGCGCTAAAGCTGGGAGTTTTCTTGGGCTAGCTAAAAATCCTACTTATGCAACTGAAGTGACCCTTCAGCCCTTGGATCGCTATCCATTGGATGCAGCGATTCTTTTTTCGGACATTTTGACCGTTCCTGATGCAATGGGGTTGGGACTCAAATTTACCGTAGGTGAAGGCCCGAGCTTTGATCACCCTCTTCGCACTGAAGAGGCGATAAAAAAATTGCGCGTAGCCGACATGAGTCAGTTGCAATACGTATTTGATGCCGTATCTGAGATTCGCAAAGCATTAATACAAGATGGTAAGCAACGCGTACCCTTAATTGGCTTTTCTGGAAGCCCATGGACATTAGCCTGCTACATGATTGATGGCTCGAGTTCAGAAGATTTTCGTCATGCTAAAACTATGATGTTTAGTCGTCCTGATTTATTGCAGCATATTCTTGATATCAATGCCCAATCAGTGGCTGCGTACTTAACTGAACAATTAAAAGCCGGCGCACAAGCGCTGATGATTTTTGATACTTGGGGCGGCATGCTGCCAGATGGTTGGTACCAAAGGATGTCTTTGGCATCCATGCAAAAAGTGATTGCCCTATTGCCGCGCGAATATGAGGGCAGAAAAATCCCCGTGATCATGTTTACTAAGGGCGGCGGAATTTGGTTGAACGATATGGCACAGGTTGGTGCCGATGTCATTGCAATGGACTGGACGATGTCACTAAGTCGTGCCCGCAAACAGTTGCTTGCATTGAATAAGCCTTTGGCATTACAGGGCAATCTAGACCCCCTAATCCTCTTCTCTGAAGCCGAGCAGATAGCTGAACAGGCAGATCTACTGCTGGAGGATCTGGCGAGCGCTCCAGCCCTTAAACCAGGCTTGCACCCGCTTGATGGCCATATATTCAATTTGGGTCACGGAATCTCCCAATTTACGCCGCCTGAAAGTGTGACTGTATTGGCAGAAACAGTCATTTATCGCTCAAGGGCTCTTAGATCTTAGTAATAATCCCGAGTAGTCGCTAACTTAGGATTGAAATTTTGATGAAAGTTATGCACAGATCAGTGTAAAGCTCAAAATTCATGAAGATTCGGAATAAAGATAAACATTTACCTCCGAAATTAATTTCAATCTATTGATTTATATGGTTTTTAATTAAAAAGCTTGAAAACAGTGCGCGGCCAGCTAACTGGTAAATTAGCTTACAAATCAAAATCATTGGATGATATCCACAGACTTATCCACAGGCAAAAAGAAAGACTTAAGTAAAAAATGGTCTCACCAATTGTGGTTCAGGTAGTTGTTGATAAGCCCTTGGTCCAGGGCTTTGATTACTTGTGGGATTCTAGAAGGCTGGGGGGCTCCCCAGAGATAGGACAGCTTGTTGAGGTACCTTTTGGTCGCTCAAGCCTGGTAGCAATGGTTATCAAAGTTGGCGCTCACTCTGATTTTGAGATGCAAAAGCTAAAGTCAATAAGCAGCTTGGCTCCCCTGCCCCCACTAGACCCAGCAGCCCTAAGGCTGATTAACTTTGCAAGTCAGTACTATATTCATGCGCTTGGCGAAACGATCATTCCAACGATTCCACAGATGTTGAAAAAGCCGGAAAACTGGGAAAAAATCCCTCAAAAACTCATAGCTGCAGAAGAGAAGTTAAAGAAAAAAGGTCAGCAAGAGCAAAGCGAAGGATTCATTCAAGAATCCGATCTTAATGTAGAACAAAAGCAGGCCCTAGAGAAATTGCGCAGATGCAATAGGAAAGAATTTAGAGCCATTCTTTTACAGGGCCAAACAGGCAGCGGAAAAACTGCAGTTTTTTTGAATTGGTTAAGCGAGGCTTTGGATGATGCCAGCGCACAAGTACTTCTCCTCGTCCCCGAAATTAATTTGACACCGCAGTTGGAGCGAAGAGTGCGGGCCTATTTTCCTGAAAAGAAAATGGTGGTGCTACACAGTGGAGTAACAGAAAAAGAAAGAGGCATTGCCTGGCACGAGGCGATCACTGGTAAGGCACAAATTATTTTGGGAACAAGATTGGCGGCATTAACTCCACTTCCAAATCTGCGCGCAATCGTTGTGGATGAGGAGCATGACCCATCCTATAAACAACAAGACGGTATTCGGTATTCAGCACGGGACCTTGCGATTTGGCGAGCACATGATGTGAAAGTGCCGATTCTGCTTTCTTCGGCTACGCCATCTTTAGAAACCTGGTTAGCAGCCAAAGCTGGGCGCTATGAGCACATCCGTTTAGATCAGAGGGCTCAGGGCGCTGGCTTACCTAGGGTTCATCTCATCAATACGCGCGATCCTCAGAATCAATATAGCCCTGGTGATATCGGCAAACCTAAGGGCAAAAGCCTGATAACCAAGACATTAGCCAATGCCATCAGCAAAAATTTAGAAGATAAAAAACAAAGCCTCATCTTAATTAATCGCAGGGGGTATGCCCCAGTGTTAAGTTGTAGCGCTTGTACGTGGCTCTCCAAATGTCAGCAATGCAGCTCGTATACGGTGATGCATAAAGCGGGTGCATTGACTAAAAAATCTGTGTTGAGCTGTCACCATTGTGGTCTGGCGAAACCTATTCCAAGCCATTGCCCCGATTGCGGGAATGCTGATCTCAAAACTCTCGGACAGGGTACGCAAAAGATTGAAGACGCAATTGAGGAGATGTGGTCAGGTGCTAGAGTTTTGCGGGTTGATACAGACTCCAGCAGAAGCAGTAAAGGCGCAGAAGATCTATTCCAAGAAATTCATCAGGGGAAGGTAGACATCGTGGTTGGTACGCAAATGATTGCCAAAGGACACGATTATCAAAATATCGGACTTGTAGGGGTATTGGATGCCGATGGGAGATTGTTTTCTCAGGACTTTAGGGCCGCAGAAAGACTCTTTGCACAATTAGTTCAGGTGGCTGGTCGTGCAGGGCGCTCTCGTAAAGAGGGCCAAGCCAGCGGGGATATTTATATTGAGACTCAATACCCCGAGTCAGCAGTATTTCAATATTTGCTAAGACACGATGTAGATGGGTTTTTGTCTCACATTGCTAATGAGAGACAGGAGGCTGGATTGCCGCCTTTTTCATATCAAGCTCTAGTACATGCTGAGGCAAAAAATTTAGATAAAGCAATTCAATTTTTAAGCGCTCTAAAGGTGCAACTAAAGTCACAAGGCCTTATATCCGATGGGCTGCGAGTCTATGATCCCGTTCCAAAAGCAGTCATGCGAGTGGCTGGCACCGAGCGCGCCCAGCTCTTGATTGAATCAGATAGTCGCAAACAGTTGCAGAAAGTTTTGGAGGCGGTGGATCGAGGGTTACGCGAAAACTCTCAAGGGCGCATTAGTAAAACAGCGCGTGTACGCTGGTTGATTGAGCGCGATCCTGTCGCAATCTGATTTTAGGTTTAGGCGCCGGCAGTAGCGCTGTACTTTTCTAAATTGATTAATTGATTTAGCTCGGATGCAAGATTGCTGTCTGAACTTGGCTTGATTTTGAATAACCAAACGCCGTAAGGATTTTCATTAACTACTTCAGGGGATGCATTAAGCTCTTCATTGAGGTCAACAATCTCACCGCTTACCGGTGCATGAATATCGCTCGCTGCTTTTACTGATTCAATTGCCGCAATGGCCTCGCCCTGCTTTACTTGTTGACCAAGCTTAGGCGCTTGAAAGAACATCACATCCCCTAAGGCTTCTTGAGCGTGGTTGCTAATACCAACCCACACTAAGCCATCACTTTCGAGATCGGCCCACTCATGAGTCTGGGCAAATTGGAATGTATCTTGGGTATTCATTGTTAAAGTTTGATTTGGGGGGAGAAATCAAGCCCCGCTGCAAGTAATGGCCTTCGCCATCCCTGCGCGTTAAGTTTTAGCTGAACCGGTACGGTGTGTACGGTTGTATAAGCAGCTGGCGCAAATCCAGCGTTGTTTGCGATTACTCGTCGGAATCCATGTGCCACCCTCAAGGCGTTTTTCGCGACTACAAGAAGAGCAAAACTTAAGGCTCTGAGAGGTATCTTGGGTAACGGCTGGAGTTGAAGTAGTCATGAGCAATCCGGGGTAAGGCAATCTTTACACAGAAGATCTATTTTACCCGTTTTGTCCCACTGGGGCTGGGCTTAAGACAACCCTGACTGAATCAGCCGTCTTATTGCCATCAAAGTCTAGCCAAGCCTTATTTTCAAAGTCATAGAGCTTGCATTTACGGGCAGTATCGAAATACCAGTCCCAAGAGAACTTTTGGACAAAAATACGCTCTGGAAGGATGTTTTCCAGGGTTGTTTGGGCCTCTTGGAGGCGATACAGGGGCACGCTCATATCCACGTGATGGGCTGTGTGCTCCATGATGTGGTGCATTAAGGAGCCCCAAACCCAGTTAAATGTTAGGTGTACCGTGGTCGAAACAAAGGGCTGGGCGCGTAACCACTCAGACTTTTTGTCGTACCAAGAGACGGATGGATGTGTATGGTGAACGTAGACCACAAACCCAATCATGCCGTTCCAGAATAAGAATGGAATTGCAAAGCCGGTAATGAGACCAAGCCAGATAGATTGACCGGTAACGATTGCGCCAGCTACAAGACAAGCGATCCATACAATTGCAAAGGCTGTAACCAGTAAGTTGTCTTTTAGAAAAATGGGACGATCACCAGGTTTATTTTTAGCATTTGGGAAGTACTCGCGTCTCCACCAAATCTCAATGAGGTAGTAGAAAACCGGACCCCAGCCACTACGGTAAAGATGCTCTAGAGCCTTGCGCCATGTGGGTAGCGCGTCATATTCAGATTTTGATAGAGGCGCCCAAACAAAGTCAAAGCCCTTTAAATTTGTTTGACCATGGTGTACTACGTTGTGCCCAACATCCCAGAGGCTGTATGGTGTGAGCGATGGCAAGAATGCAATGCGGCCTAATACTTTATTGAGTTCGCGATTAGGTGTGAAGCTTTGATGGCAGGCGTCGTGACCTAAAATAAAGATGCGACCAGTGACAAATCCAGCAACTACACCGAATATAAGCTTTAGGAAAATATTTTCAACAAAGACTGTGCCGGCAATACAGCCAAGCCATAGGGCGGCATCAATCATGAGGAGCATGATGGCACGGCCTGTTTCACCTTGTGCCATTGGGATGAGCCAGCTCCGAATAATTTTTCGGTGCGGCAATGGCGCCCCTGGAGGCAGGGGATTAGTTAGGGATGGCTCTGAAAGGGCTGAATTTAGATGTGTAGACATGATAAGAATCAATAAGTTAGAGGTAAATAATAGTGGCTTTTACGACTTTACGCATGATGCAGGTCAAAAACCCCTTTTTTTTGGCGCGCCCGGCAGGAATCGAACCTGCGACCCTTGGCTTCGGAGGCCAATACTCTATCCACTGAGCTACGGGCGCCAGCGAAAACCGCTTACTGCTCTATTTTAAGTGCCTTATAGCCCCACTCCCTAGTTATAATCACCGACTACCAATCCTAAAACCTGTTGAATAATAAATTCCTATGAGCAACGAGCACGGAAATCTAATTAAGTCCCCAAAACAACTCATCATCGTGGTGTTTGCATGTTTTTTTGTGCCCCTGATCATTATTTTATTGTTAATGGTATTTGTAAACAACGGCAAACGCGGCGAAGCTTCAGAAACTACTGAGCAATTGATTAAACCGGTAGCCCAGTTAAATTTTCAGGATGCCAGCGCTCCTGCAGCGGCTAAATAAGATTTAGCAAATCCTCCAAAGCTGGCTTCAGGCCAGCTTTTTTATTTCTGCTCACTTCCATCTTTTGCGTCTAGGGCAACTTGATAAGCCTCTTTTTTTGTAATACCTAAGGCTTTTGATAAAACGGTGGCAATTTCTTTGCTACCCAGATAAGGGCTGAGAGTATTTGCCCACAGCAAGAGTGCTGTATGCTCTGGAGCCTCACCAGAGCTGGCTTGGCGCCCTGCTACCAGAATAATAAATTCACCCTTTAAACTCTCCGCATTTTCTAACCATGATGCGATTTCACTCGCTTGGATTGGGGCAATCTGTTCAAACTTTTTAGTGAGTTCACGAC
>CAMBBT010000031.1 GCA_945864455.1 Polynucleobacter meluiroseus
TTGCCTTCGGGCTTTTAGTGTTAATTACCGCCTATAGTGGTTTAATTGCCTGGTCACATTAATGAATAGATTCTAGATAATCAAAAGAGAAAGTTAGTCACTTATATGGATTTATCAATTGATGCGATTACCAATAATATTCAGCTGGCGTTGGCGCCCGTTTTTTTATTAACTGCGGTAGCTACTCTAATTAATGCCATTTCAGCGCGCCTTGCACGGTCTGTTGATCGCATGCGCGCCATTCAGCAAGCCATTCATCGGGGTGATATTAAGGATGAGGAAACGATCCAGTACATGCGCAAAGAAGCGAATGAAGCTAAGACCCGCGGTCGCTTATGTACAGCTGCTATTTTCTTTGATGTCTTAAGTGGCGTCTTTATTTCTCTGACTGTATTAGAGCTCTTTTTCTTTCAAGCTGGAGCAGTTCGCTCTTTGCAGGCAACTTATGTTGTTTGGACCTTTGTATTAGGTCTGATATTCTTTATGACATCCCTATCAATTGTACTTGCCGAGGTGGTTTATGCATACCGTTCAGCGAGCTGGAACTCTCCTAAACATTATTAATTTCAATATCAACTCTTCGTTTAAAAAAGATTAACTATGAATAAAATTCTCATTACTGGTGGCGCTGGCTTCTTAGGATCTCACTTAACCGAGAGGCTCCTAAAAGAGGGTAATGATGTTTTGGTAGTGGATAACTACTTCACCGGTACCAAAGAGAACTTAGCGCATTTATTGCCTAACCCTAAGTTAGAGCTCATGCGTCATGATGTGACTTTCCCACTCTATGTAGAAACCAATCAGATCTACAACTTGGCTTGCCCAGCCTCACCAGTGCACTATCAATATGACCCCGTGCAAACTACTAAGACCAGTGTGCACGGCGCCATCAATATGCTCGGTCTTGCTAAAAGAACCAGGGCGCGTATCTTACAAGCCTCTACGAGCGAAGTCTACGGCGATCCAGAAGTGCATCCTCAGCCAGAGAGCTATTGGGGCAAGGTAAACCCGATTGGTATTCGCTCTTGCTATGACGAAGGTAAGCGCTGCGCTGAAACCCTCTTTTTTGATTACAACCGTCAGCACAATCTCGATATTAAAGTAGTTCGCATCTTTAACACCTATGGTCCTCGTATGCACCCCAATGATGGGCGCGTCGTGAGCAACTTTATTGTGCAGGCCCTGCAAGGCAAAGCCATCACCATTTATGGTGATGGCCAACAAACCCGAAGCTTTTGCTATGTCGATGACTTAATTGATGCCATGGTCAAAATGATGAACTCGGAGCCAGGATTTACTGGGCCAGTCAATATTGGCAATCCTGGTGAGTTCACCATGCTGCAATTAGCCGAGACGGTTCTCAAGCTCTCAGGTAGTAAGTCAAAAATTATTTATCAACCATTACCTTCAGATGATCCAAAGCAGCGTCAACCTAATATTGAGCTAGCCAAGGCAAAGCTGGGTTGGCAGCCTAAGGTCAATCTAGAGGACGGCCTAAAAGAGACGATTGCTTACTTTAGGAAGGTTGTAGCTTAAGTTGACGCAGCAAGAATCACAGGCAACAGAAAAACGTTTTGAGCGTATTCGTTCTTTTGTTCTGAGGGCCGGCAGGACAACTGTAGGCCAACAACGCGCCATCGATAAGTTGGGTCCTCAGTACCTACTGCCCTTTCAAGACACACCGCTTAATTTAATTACAGCATTTCAAGGATCTACCAAGCCAAAGATTCTGGAAATTGGGTTTGGCATGGGCGAGACGACCGCCAAGATTGCAGCCCTTCGTAGTCAAGATGATTTTCTGGCGATTGAGGTTCATACACCAGGCGTTGGCGCACTGCTTAAACTCATTGGCGAAAATCATCTCACTAATTTGCGCCTGATTCGTCATGATGCTGTTGAGGTCTTGGAAAAAATGATTACACCAAATTCTTTGGATGGTATTCATATTTATTTTGCGGATCCTTGGCACAAGAAGCGCCATCATAAGCGTCGCCTGATTCAATCTTGCTTTGTGCAACTATTAGTATCCAGATTAAAGCCAGGAGCTTATTTACATATGGCAACGGATTGGCATAACTATGCAGAGCAGATGCTCTTAGTCTTAAATGCCCAGACTGCTTTGCAAAATACTTCTGCTAATAGGATCAAAGTAGAAACATTTACCAATGAAGATGCTGCTAAGCCAGGTGAAATCACTAATGAATTTAAGCCATCTCTTGAGCAACTGGATTCAGACCATCTAGGCTATGTTGAAAGACCGTCTTATCGACCCGTTACTAAGTTTGAAACTCGTGGTATCAAATTGGGCCACGGTGTTTGGGATTTGGTTTACCAGAAAAAGTAAGCCCTAGCGACTAAATTACGCTACTAGTTTTAATTTGCTTGGATCTCAGTACTACGCAATGTTTTGGCGAGCAGATCGAGAACCCCATTCACATATTTATGGCCATCAGTACCACCAAAGGTTTTGGCAAGCTCTACTGCTTCATTAATGGCTACTTTGTAAGGCACAGAAAGATCAGCAGCTAACTCATAGGTGCCAATTAAAAGGGCGGCATGTTCTACGGGAGACAGTTCATTGATTGGGCGATCTAGTGCTGGCGTGATGAGTGCTTCTAATTCATCGGTGCGCTCTAAGACGCCTTCAAAGATACCTTGAAATAAATCTAGCTGGCAGCGACGAAATGCTGGATCTTCAGATAATTGTTTTGCAATAGCTGCGCTGTTTGGCAGACTACCTGCGCGGCGCACTACGAGACTTTGATATATGCCTTGCAAAGCGTATTCACGAGCACGACGACGTGGGGTGAGTGAGCGTTTAGGGGCTACAGATTTCGACTCTTTAGTTGCTTCGGGGTTGGAAGAGGTAAGGCTCGATTTGGGCATGAAAATAGTTACTCTTCGCTGGGGTTAATTTCGATGTCAAGATCGGGAGTGAGCGCTAACGCTAAGTTAGCCATCTCTACAACCGCTCTGGCGCAATCAGCACCTTTTACCTCTACACGGACTTGCGCCTGCTCATCGGTATCGCATGTCAGCACTCCATTAGCAATGGGCAGGCCGGATTCAATCGAGATGCGAGTAATGCCTGCAGCAGATTCATTTGACACGAGTTCAAAGTGATAAGTCTCACCACGAATTACTGCGCCTAAAGCTACTAAGCCATCAAACTCACCAGTTTCTGAAAGCTTTTGAAGCGCAAAGGGAATTTCCAGAGCACCAGGAACGGTAACGAGCTTGATGTCTGACTGCGCAACACCTAGGGAAATTAATTCTTTAATGCAGGCAGTAGTCAGTGCTACGCAATGCTCTTCATTAAAGCGGGCTTGCACAATACCAATCCGAAGATCTTGACCATTGAAGTCTGCCTCGAGTACGCCTACAAAGTCATTATTAGAGCTGGTCATGATGAATATTTTTCTAGATAAGTTTCTTAAGAGTTTACGGTGTAGAAGGTTTATAGGGTTGGTAGCCTGTCACTTCTAGCTTATAGCCAGACAAACTTGGCACTGGGTTTGGATTGGCAAGTAAACGCATTTTGCCAACACCAATGTCTTTTAGAATCTGAGCACCAATGCCATAGCTTCTAAAGTCCGTTTTACGTGATAAAGGCTTTTTCACTGCATCTTGAGATTGATTGAGCTTTTGAAATTGCGCCAGCCAATCTTGATCATTTGGAGCTGCGATGCCTGCAGCATTGAGTAGTACTGCAACTCCTGCTGGAGCAGCAGCAATCTGCTGTAATGCCTGCGCAAGCGGCCAAGAGTGGTTGCTGACCTCTGAGTCCAAGAAATCCAATACCGTTACAGGCTCATGAACACGCACCAAAGTTTCTTGTGTTTCAGAGGGTTTGCCACGTACTAAAGCAATATGTACACCTGAACTTGGAGTGTCGCGATAGATAATGCCATCGAACTTACCCCAGGGAGTAATAAATTCACGCTCACCTTCGCGCACCACAATGCTCTCATGTTGGCTGCGGTATTGAATCAAGTCAGCAATGCTGCCAATCTTGAGTTGATGTTCTTTAGCAAATTCCAGAAGATCTGGCAAGCGTGCCATGCTGCCATCGTCTTTCATGATTTCGCAAATCACGGAAGTTGGTGAGCAGCCAGCTAGTGCAGCGAGGTCACAGCCTGCTTCTGTGTGACCAGAGCGAATGAGCACGCCACCTGGTTGAGCCATCAAAGGAAAGATGTGGCCAGGTTGCACTAAATCACTGGGCTTAGCATTGGGAGCAACGGCGGTCTTAATGGTTAAGGCGCGGTCTGCAGCAGAGATGCCGGTAGTGACTCCAGTAGCCGCCTCAATCGAGACTGTGAAATTGGTGCCCATCGAGGTGCCGTTATCACGCACCATCAGCGGAAGATTTAATTGTTGGCAACGCTCGCGCGTTAGTGTGAGGCAAATGAGACCACGGCCATGCTTTGCCATGAAGTTCACTGCCTCAGCGCTTACGTGATCGGCAGCCAGAAAAAGATCTCCCTCGTTTTCACGATCTTCTTCGTCAACGAGAACGACCATCTTGCCGGCGCGCAGGTCGGCAATGATTTCTTCTGTGGAGTGGAGGATATTTGGCATAGCCTTCTATTTTAAGCTGAGCAGGCAATTGCCGTGAGGTCTTACAGGAATATGCCGACTTTCCGACAGTAAGAGCTCACTCAAGGTCTTTCAGGGGCCCGAAGACCCCCCGAAAATGATTGCATGCCCCGATCATGCCAAGTTCTTGAAAAAGAACTACCGAACCCTCCAATTGACCGACCTCAAGGCTTCGTTTTATTGGAAGTCTTAGTAGCTATGAGCCTCATTTTAGGTTCGTGGATGGCTTTGGTTGGTACTTATCAAAACTTAGCCTTACGGACCACCCAGATCGAAAGTAAAAGAGCGCAACTCAGAAGCGGGTTTGATGCTTATGAGGTGAGTGAGCAGGCTAGGGTCAGCACTAGCACAAATACAAAAGGCCAAAACCATGAATCTTCTCGAGTGTCTAGTCGCCATCGCGCTCAGCATGCTACTGCTAAACCCACTTCTAAAAACAAGCGCTGATTTGGTGGCTAAGCAAATTGAATATGAAAAAAGGCAATCACTCACAGCTGAAGCAGAGCGGGCATTTGAGCTTATTGGACGTGCAATCCGAATGGCAGGGTATCACAATATCAATTCTGTTCAGCGGCGTAAGCAAGAAGATCAATGGATTCAGATCCATAAAAAATCAGGATATCAAGGATCTGATTCATTGATGGTTCAGCATGAGATTTCTGCTGAAGTAGATTTTGATTGTATTGGCAATGCGCTCAGTAAGGAGCGAAGCAAACAGGGTTTAGCACGCCAAGGATTTTTGGTGGATAGACAGGCTGGCATTGCTAAGGGCACAAAAGTGAATGGCGGATCCTTAATTTGCCAATCACTGGATCGACAAGGCCGTCTACAAAATACGACCTTGATGAATGGTGTGAAGTACTTAAGGGTTGAAGAGATAGTCGCGCCAGAAAAATCGCTTACACAAAAACTCTATAGGGTGAGCCTGCAGATGACTGACGGAGCCCAATTAAATATAGGCCTGGAGCGCACCTTTGGCACCAGAAATTTGCCATGATTTTGGCTTGGGTACTCTCTTTATTGCTGCTATGCGTATCCCTGATAGTGCAGCTAGAGCGCTTGACTGCATTACGAGTGATTGAAGTTAAAACGCTAGAGAGTGCGCAGCAAAATTTCATTTCCGCAGAAAAAGCCATCTTGGATTGTGAACAAAACCTCACAATGCTTTCGGCATTAAGTGAGAACCATTGCGCTATTCAACCCATTTCTAAAAACATTTGGTTAATTACAAGCAAGCAAAAACCAGCGATACAAATGCATGTTGCTCTAGATGAAAAGTCTGGTAGTACTATACGTTTAAATTGGCGCCAATCATTTGAATAAATATCATCCATTTTATGGTGGCAGCTTACTCGAGTTGATGGTAGTCATATTAATTGTGGCGATTATTGCTATGATCACCATGCCACTCTTGAAAAATCAAATCGCTGGACGAGAGATTGACTCAGTGGCTAGGCGATTTATTGCCCACGCGCATTTTGCTCGGCAGCAAGCATTACATCTAGGTGAGCAAGTGCTGTTGGCGCCAGCAACGGAAAGTGGTTGGGATGATGGCTGGGTGGTTCAAAGTGGCTGCCTAGTGAAGGTTCTTAGATCAAGCTGCACGCCTCAGTATTGGTACTCACAGGGAGCAATAGAGCCCATTTACTTTAAGGGTGGCGGCAGACAGTTTGTCGATCCCCATTCCCAAAAAAGAGGGATTTTGTTTAATGCGGCTGGCGCTGCTAAAACGGGCCAAGGGGGCTTTGTGGCTAACCGCCTGATCTTGGGTCACGATAGGGCTCCCAGTCTTGAGCGCCAGCTCATTTTGGGTAGCGGGGGCCGCTGGAGAATCTGCGACCCAGCCAGAGATGCTAATCGATGCCATTGAATGCATTGAATGGTTTAATAGAAGTATGTACAGCGCAGTTGACCACCAGTTTATGAGCGAGGCTTTGGCCGAGGCTCAAAAAGCACTTTATTTGTCTAACCCAAACCCGCGGGTGGGCTGTGTCATCGTGAAAGAAGGCGAAGTTATTGGTCGCGGCTTTACCCAAAAAGTGGGTGAGGCTCATGCAGAAGTGCAGGCATTGGTAGATGCTAAATCCAATGGAAAAGATCCGGCAGGCTCTACTATCTACCTCACATTCGAGCCCTGCAACCACACGGGCAAAACACCTCCTTGTGTTGACGCCTTAATTGCTGCTAAGCCTGCCAAAGTGATTGTTGCTATGCGCGATCCCAATCCATTAGTAGTAGGTAAGGGATTAGAAAGATTAAAAGCAGCAGGCATTGAAGTGTATTGTGGCTTATCGGAGGCGCAGGCCCTAAAACTAAATCGCGGGTTTATCTCCAGGATGACAAGAGGTCTTCCTTGGGTGCGCATGAAAATTGCTGCTAGTCTTGATGGCAAGACTGCATTACCGGATGGCAGGAGTCAGTGGATTACTGGATCTCTGGCGAGATCTGATGGTCATCATTGGAGAGCACAAGCTTGTGCAATTGTCACCGGTGTTGGCACCGTCAAAGAAGATGACCCTTCGTTAAATGTGAGAGACGTAGCAACACAGCGTCAGCCTTGGAGAATTATTGTTGACTCTAAGTTAGAGACGCCGCCTAATTCCAAGATTCTCAAGCACCTTGATCAATCAGGTGTTTTGATTGTGTGTGCCGAGCTAGATTCTCCAGATAATCGTGACAAGGCTAAGGCTTTTACAGAGCGCGGTATTGAAGTGATTGCTATGGCCAATGCCTTTGGCAAAGTAGATTTACCAAAACTCTTCTCTTATTTAGCTAAAGAGCGACAGATGAATGAGATTCATATTGAGGCCGGCTTCAAGCTCAATGGATCGATGCTTCGAGAAAGTTGTGTGGACGAGCTATTGCTTTACTACGCACCATTTTTTATGGGCGAGGGTATTGGGATGGCGAATGTATCTACCCTGCCTTCATTAGATACGCCAAAGAATTGGAAAGTCATTGATCAGCGCTTATTTGGCCCTGATTTAAGGCTCAACCTAGTTAAGAACTAAAATTACCCTATGTTTACTGGAATCATTACTGCTGTTGGTCAAATTATAAGCACCCAAGCTAAGGGTGATGGTTTGCAATTAGTAGTTGAGGTGCCAGTGGGTTACTTGGATGATGTTACCTTAGGTGACAGTATTGCTATTCAGGGTGCTTGCATGACTGCAACGCAATTTAAAAAGAATTCTTTTACTTTAGACATCTCACGTGAATCACTTAATAAAACAGTGGGTCTGGATAAAGTAGGCCCCGTGAATCTTGAGAAAGCAATGCGCTTAAATGATCGTCTGGGTGGCCACTTGGTCAGCGGTCATGTAGACGGCGCTGGTAAAGTAGCGCTCTTCTCGCAAGTGGCTAACGATGCCTATGGCTCTTGGCTTCTTCGTATTGAAGCGCCAAAAGAATTAGCCCCATTTCTAGCTTACAAGGGATCGATTGTTGTGAATGGCGTTTCACTGACAGTCAATAAAACAGAAGACAGTTCAAATGCTTGCATTGTGGATATCAACATCATCCCACATACTTTGCAAAACACTACCCTAGGTAAGTTAAGCCAGGGCGATGCTGTGAATCTTGAGATTGATCTTATCGCGCGTTATGTGGCGCGTATGCTTGAGTCTTCGGGTGTATAAATCGATGATAGAAAATTCTTTAGAAATGCTCAATAACGACAAAGAATATAAGAGTGCATTACTAAGGGCATCATATTTCATTGATCATGAACAATTCTTGTCAGTCCTTGAAACTGAAGAATTTAAGAAAATATTGGATCTTATAGAGGCATACGAGAGTAAGTTTTATCCAGTATTACCTATCTCTTAAGGGCGCCCTAATTTTTTACCTACGTTTTTGATATCTCGTTGGATCACTCGCATTAGCCTGCTTAAAGCCGGCCTGTCTTAGGCGACAGGATTCACACTCACCACAAGCTTCACCTAAATCATTGGCTTGATAGCAAGACACCGTTTGGGAATAATCTACTCCCATGGTGCTACCAAGTTGGATGATTTGTGCTTTGGTCAAATGAATGATCGGCGCATGTACTCTGAAGCGATTCTCATCATTGATTGCCTCTACACCGGCTTTAGTTGCCAAGTTAGCCATGTGCTCAAAAGAGGCAACATATTCAGGGCGGCAATCAGGGTAGCCTGAGTAATCTACTGCGTTAGCACCGTAGAAGACATCTAAGCCGCCCAATGATTCAGCCCAACCCAAAGCAAGTGATAGCAGGATCGTGTTACGTGCGGGTACATAAGTAATCGGAATTTCTTGATCTTTACCAGGTGTAGTTGGAATAGCAATCGAGGAATCCGTTAATGCAGAGCCACCAAAGCGAGTGAGATCAAGATTGACTACTTCATGGCGAATCACACCAATTTGCTTTGCAATATGTTTAGCCGCTGCTAATTCAGAAGAATGGCGTTGCCCATAAGCTACCGAAAGTGCGTATGGCGAGTAGCCTAAGTCTTTGGCTAAAGTAAGAATAGTTGTGGAGTCTAGGCCGCCAGAAAATAAGATGACTGCAGGGGCGCCAGGTTTGCGTGGCGCCAGACTCTCAAAAGCAGCAGACAACTTAGACATGGATTGCTCGGCTACTTGATGGCGGCTAAAAGTTGCTGCGCATCTTTAGCTGATTCAGTATCGGGATACTTGGAAACGATTTCAGTAAACGTTTTTTTGGCAGCGGCTTTTTTGCCACTCTCTAATTGAGCGTTGCCTAAAGTGACCATTGCTGCAGGAATACGTGGATGATTAGGATATTTTTTAATTAAGCCTTGTAGTTGATTAATTGCACCAGCATAGTCTTTATTGGCGTATTTGCTATTACCACTCCAGTAGAGCGCAAGTGGTAAATAAGGACTTTTAGGAAACTTGGCTGCAAAGGCAGTAAATTCTTCATCGGATTTTTTCAGGCTACCAGTCTGAAACGCATTGAGAGCATCGTCGTATGCTTTTTTCTCTTCAGGCTGCACGGTCCCACTGACACCTTCAATCGTGATTGTGCGTGGCTCAAGATTGCTCAGGCGATTATCTAAATCTTGATAGTACGTTTTTTGACTAGAGTTGGTATCTTCGCCTTGCTTCTCAAGACTTTCAATCTTCCCGCGCAGCTCAGCATTATCTGCCTTGAGTTTCTCAATTTGGCCTTGTAATTCAAGCTGGGTAGTTGCCAATGTCTTACGTAGATCCAAGATAGCCTTACGTGCCTCATCATCCGAGAAGAGGGCCCAAGCGCTATTGGATACACTCAAACAGATGAGAGCAGCACTTAAACAAAACGCTCGTGAGAGCGTTTGTTTTGTAGAAGTAAAAAGCATCTTCATTTAGTTTGTGATGTAAATAATGTCAGCACGGCGGTTCTCCGTCCAAGCTGCCTCATTATCGCCTTCTGTTTTTGGCTTTTCTTTACCAAAACTGACAGCTTCCATTTGCTCGTCTGATACACCCATCAGATTCAATGATTTACGTACTGCATCTGAACGACGCTGGCCTAGTGCCAAGTTGTATTCAGCAGTACCGCGCTCGTCGGTGTTACCTTGAATAATGATCTTCTGTTTTGAGTTCGCTTTTAAATAGCTTGCATGAGTAGACAGCATTTTTTGGTATTTAGTCTGCACGGTGTATTCATCAAAGCCAAAGTAAACACTTTTCTCGAACAGTGGGCTCTTTGGGTCATTCCATGGCTGCGAGCTAAAGTTGCTGCTACCGCTACCGCTACCGCTGCTACCACTACTGCCGGAGCCACTAACGTCATCTAATTTCACACTAGAACAGGCAGCTAGCAAAAATGCAGCCGCTCCAATCAGGCTAAATGTGGCAGCACGGCGCGCTAAAGAGGTCTTCATGTTTTTCCTTTTCTTACAAACTAACTAAATAACCAAGTCAATAACTGAGCTTATAGCCAATATTATCCCTCATAAGACTATGAAAAGTAATGATTTCGCCAAATAAGGGGACGCCGGAAAGGATTTATGGACTTAGTTTTAGTCCATAAACGGACCCCAGGATGGCTGACGGATATCAGAACCCGGAATGCTCAGAACCTGTTTGGAGTTGCCGTCAACAGAGACGGCCGCTAGTACACGCTTGCCATTGACTTTAGTGGAGTACAGCACGTACCGACCGTTGGCAGCAAAAGAAGGGGACTCATCACTAGTGCCGTCTGTTAAAGCTTGTGCATCACCAGTAGCTAAATTCAAAATGTAGAGGCGATAAGCGCCACCGATATTAGCGATATAGGCTAAATATTTTCCGTCTGGAGAGGTGCGTGGTGAAGTTACAAAACCTTGTTTGTAAGTGACTCTCCTGACGCCTTCAGCTTGTTCACCTTCAGCGCTCATGCGATAGATCTGTGGATTGCCACCGCGATCGCTCGTGAAGTAGATATAACGACCATCAGCAGAGTACTGCGGCTCAGTATCAATGGTGTTGCCACGAGTTAAGCGCTGCAAGCCTGTGCCATCTGCATTAATACTATAGATTTGGGTATTACCATCTTTAGAAAGTGAGATAGCCAGTTTTTTGCCATCGGGTGACCATGCTGGTGCGCTGTTATTGCCTTTTTGATTCGAAAGAGCAATACGACGACCAGTTGCTAACTCATGAACATAAATCACCGGCTTGCGATCTTCAAAAGATACATAGGCTACCTTCTTACCATCTGGTGACCATGATGGAGAAATGATCGGCTCACCACTATTCATGGCATTCCGAATATTCTGACCATCTGCGTCGGAGATCACTAGGCGATAGCGTTTACCCTCTTTAATGACATAGGAAAGGCGGGTCGAGAAAACACCGCGCTCACCCAATAATTTGAGAATAATGTCATCCGCAATTTTGTGGGCTACCGCACGTAAATTATCGGTACTGGAGCTGAGTTTTAAACCACCCAAACTTTCAGATTTGCGAATATCAAACAGTTTGTAATGAATCTCAAATTGAGATCCACCAGATTGCACCACTGAACCTACTACTAGAGCATCAGCGCCACGCGCAGCCCAAGATTTATAATTCGGTGTGTCTTCATCGCTCTCAACGGCATTGCCATTTTCAGTATTTTTAAAGTAACCACTGCGTGCTAAATCTTGGCGAATGATTTCGGTAATGTTGATAGGTAACTTTTGCTCATCTTTAAAGCGCATGACGGCAATTGGATAAAGTGATTGACCAACACCAGTAATCTCGATATTCATCTGGGCGAATGTTGGGGTAGATATGCCGATCAATACTGCAGCTACTGTCGCAATGAATAGTTGCGATTTCAAAACGATTCTTTTTATCAACTGCAACATGCATTAATCCTTAGGTTTAAAGGTCAGCTTTACTTCGCGCTGTGGAATTTTGCCATCGTCATCTTTTGGCAAGCTTTCTGCACGAGACAGGGCTAGCAATACCGCACGATCCCAGCTGGTATTACCACTTGATGTGAGGATGCTGGTACTCAGAATTGCGCCATCTGGAGCCAAGGTCACTTGAATGACCGCTGCAGGGTTGCCACTCACCGATTCTGCATTAAACACAATCAGAGGTTTTACCTTTTTGATCACTTTGTCGTTCCAGCCTGGGAGTGCATTGCCACCGCCGCCCACGCCGCTACCAACCGCACCCCCGCTACCACCTTCAGCCCCAGCGGCTGCGCGAAGACGAGCTAATTGATCGGCACGCACTTTTTCAGCTGCAGCATTGGCTTTCATCTCTGCTGGAGTAGGTGCTTTGGGAGCTTCTGCTTTTTTGGGCTGCTCTTTTTCCTTCTCTTTTGGCGGAGGAGGCTTAACTACTTTTGGAACTTCCTTTACTACTTCTTTTTTAGGAGGCTCTTTTTCTGCTGGCTTTTTCTTTACCGCAATGTCAGCAGCCTCTTCTTTGGCCACTGTTTTCATTTCTGGTTCAGGCGGAGTTTGTACTTGCGGTACAGAATCCCACAACTCCACCTCAACACCAGAAGGGGTGCTGTTGTTCCAGCTAATGCCAATGATTAAAAAAGCAAAGAGACCTAAGTGCGTAATGAGTGAAAAACTAAAGGCGCGTTTAGTGCCCACTTCTTTCGCAGGACGCCCTCGTTTCAATGACGAGAGATCAGGTTGAAAAGTTTGCGCGCTGTTCATGAGCAAATAAAAAGAGAGCTACTCTTGCCTTATTGACTCTTGACTGCAAGGCCAACGCGTTTAACGCCATTCTCTTTAAGCTTGGACATGACATCCATGACTACTTCGTACTTAATGGATTTATCAGCTGCCAGCACAACCGGTTGCTCTGCAGATTTTTCTGCTTGAGTTCTAGCAAATGCACCAAGCTCAAAGCGGTTCAGAGTCTGAACAGGCTCACCATCCTTGCGCACGATGACATTTTCATTGGCATCAATCGTTAAAAATACTGGCGGCAATGCTTGCACCTTTGCGCCGCCAACTGTAGGTAAATTGACGACACCCGGATTGACCATCGGCGCAGTAACCATAAAGATCACCAGCAGCACCAACATCACATCGATATACGGAACGACATTAATGTCGGCCATCACTCTGCGTTTTGTGCTTCTTCTTAGTGATGATCCAGCCATGCTTATTTTCCGAGACCTTGACGTTGCAAAATATTGGTAAATTCTTCAATAAAAGTTTCAAAGCGAATCGCAAGGCGATCAACATCAGTAGCAGCGCGGTTGTAAGCAACTACAGCGGGGATTGCTGCAAACAAACCAATCGCGGTTGCAACCAGCGCTTCTGCAATACCGGGCGCTACTGCAGCTAAGGTAGCGTTTTGAACATTCGCTAAACCGCGGAATGCATGCATGATTCCCCACACGGTTCCAAATAAACCAATGTATGGAGACACAGAGCCTACGGAAGCTAAGAAAGGTAGGTTGGCTTCCAGAATATCCATTTCGCGCTGGTACGTCGCTTTCATGGCACGGCGGGCAGCATCAATTTCGCGAACTTTCATGAACTCTTGCATGCCCGCTTCAAAGATATGCTCTAGAACAGCATCGCTACGGGTATTGCGTTGAGCAGACTCTAAAAGGGTAGCGAGGTCACCGCCAGACCAAAAGTCACGCTCGAAGCGCTCTGTATCACGTCTAACCCCCCGCAAAACAGCGGTTTTCTTGAAAATGATGGTCCAAGAGGCGAGGGACATTCCCAGTAATAACAACATTACCAACTGGACTAATAGGCTGGCATTGAGGACTAGAGAGAGAAAAGAGAGGTCTTGTGTAGTGGTCATGGTGGATTTTGTATGATGTAGGTTGATTTTACTAAGTTAATTTACTCAGCAATCGAACTTCATCAGGATTATCACCATGTTTGACCGTCAAAACACCTTATCCAAAACCGATCCTCTGCTGTGGGAGGCCATTCAGAAGGAAAATAAGCGCCAGGAAGACCATATTGAGCTTATTGCCTCTGAAAACTATGCCTCACCAGCAGTAATGCAGGCACAAGGCTCTCAGCTGACCAATAAGTATGCCGAAGGCTATCCAGGTAAGCGTTATTACGGCGGCTGTGAATTTGTGGACGTTGCTGAGCAATTGGCCATTGATCGCGTTAAGGCGCTGTATGGTGCTGAGGCAGCAAATGTACAACCGCATTGTGGCGCATCTGCGAACCAAGCCGTGTTCTTGGCATTTTTAAAGCCGGGTGACACTTTTATGGGTATGGGCCTCGCTGAAGGTGGTCACTTAACTCATGGCATGGCACTAAATATGAGTGGTAAGTGGTTTAACCCAATTTTCTATGGTCTCGATAAAAATGAAGCGATTGATTACGAGCAAATGGAGCGTTTAGCTCGCGAGCACAAACCTAAATTGATTATTGCTGGCGCATCTGCTTACTCTCTGGTGATTGACTGGGAGCGCATTGGTAAGTTGGCTAAAGAAGTCGGTGCCATTTTTATGGTGGATATGGCGCACTACTCTGGCCTGATTGCGGCCGGTGTTTATCCAAACCCCGTACCCCATGCTGACATCGTGACATCTACAACCCATAAGAGCTTGCGCGGCCCTCGTGGCGGCATTATCTTGATGAAGGCTGAGCATGAGAAGGCGATTAACTCTGCTGTCTTTCCAGGCCTACAGGGCGGTCCTTTGATGCACGTAATTGCTGCTAAAGCAACGGCATTTAAAGAAGCGCAAGAGCCAAGTTTTATCGATTATCAAAAGCAGGTGATTGCTAATGCCAGAGCATTGGCTGAGACATTAATTGCTCGTGGTCTGCGCATTGTGTCTGGTGGCACAGACTCACATGTGATGTTGGTAGACTTACGTGCTAAAAAGATGACTGGCAAAGAAGCTGAGCGAGTATTGGGCGATGCGCATATCACTTGCAATAAAAACGGCATTCCAAATGATCCAGAAAAACCAATGGTGACAAGTGGTATTCGTTTGGGCTCACCTGCGATGACAACCCGCGGCTTTAAAGAAGCTGAAGCAAGACAAGTGGGTAATTTCATTGCTGATGTTTTGGATAATCCAAATGACGAAGCAAACATTGCTAAAGTGCGCGCGCAAGTAGCTGAGCTCACCAAGCGTTTCCCGGTGTACGGTTAAGCCTAAACACTAAAGAAAAGAGCCCCGATTGCGCTGCCCTTTTTGCCATAACGACGATACCCAGGTTCTCGATACCCGGGTATCAGATGAAGGCGATACCATTCGCAGGCGTCGGCGTTGTGCTAAATGTGACAAGCGCTTCACAACGTATGAGCGCGTTGAGTTAGTTTTACCTGCCATTGTGAAAAAGAATGG
>CAMBBT010000032.1 GCA_945864455.1 Polynucleobacter meluiroseus
TTTTCACTAAAGGTGATCGTACGGCTACTGTAGAGCTGAATGAAGGTTCTTTTACTGGACCAAAAACATTTATTGTCATTACCTCATCTCCAAAGAATGCAAACATAGTAGCTCCAAGTCGCAAGTAATTTAAGGTTGCTCAATAAAAAAGGCCTCCACTGGAGGCCTTTTGCTTTATGGCACTTACTTACAGCCCGCCAGCCCTAATGAGCCCAACGGCCTGACCCTCAATAGCGAAGTTTGGTTGACGACTATCTACGAGAATATTTTTGAAGTCTGGGTTCTCGGCTTGTAGTTCGATCACCATACCGTTAGCAGTTTTCTTTTGCTTCCAACGTTTCACAGTGACTTCATCATCAAGGCGTGCAACCACAATATCGCCATTGCGTACTTCGGTAGTTTTTCGAACAGCTAAATAGTCACCATCCAAAATTCCAGCGTCACGCATACTCATACCCACAACCTTCAATAAGTAATCAGCACTCTTACTAAATAAGCTTGGATCAATTGGAACCTGTTTTTCAATATGTTCAACGGCCATGATTGGCGAACCAGCGGCAACCCGTCCAATTAAAGGAAGTGTGAGTTGTTGTAATGCGCCTGATGGTAATGACATCTGGCGATATTGATTGCTATGATGCGTTTGATTAAAGCGTTGCGGAATCCGAATACCGCGGGAAGTTCCTGGCGTTAGTTCGATGTAACCTTTTTTTGCGAGCGCACGAAGATGTTCTTCAGCAGCATTGGCAGATGCAAAACCGAGTTGGGTGGCGATTTCTGCGCGAGTGGGTGGTGAGCCGCTCTCATCGATAGCCTTAGAGATTAATTCCAAAATCTCGCTCTGGCGTGAGGTGAGCTTAGGGAGGGCAGTCAGCTCCTCAGAAAAATCGACTGTATTTATATCCATACTGGGATTGTATACAGCACTATTTGATTTTTCAAGTAATTTAGAGGAGATAATGGGATATGAGTACAAATCAAGCTAAACCTGAAAATTCTCCCCATATCCTGGTTTTAGGCATGGGCGGCACTATTGCTGGTTTAGCTTCAAATCCAGCTATCAATCCAAGCTCTTACAAGGCCGGTGAATTAGGAATTAAGACCCTTTTGGCGACGATCCAAGAGGCAATTCCAGGGAATTTAAAGTTGCTTTCTCAGCAGGTCGCCAATATCAATAGCCGTGATTTATGTGAGGATTTACTAACCCTCTTAGGCAATTTGGTAAAGACCTCTCTGGAAAATCCAGCTGTTCAAGGGATTGTCATTACCCATGGCACAGATACGGTTGAGGAGGCAGGATTTTTCTTGTCTGCCACCTGCGGCAAACTTGCTGAAAAATTAGGCAAGAGAGTCGTTTTGACTGGAGCCATGCTCCCAGCTAATGCACCCCAGGCTGATGGCCCCTTAAACCTTCTAGATGCTTTGAAATGGGCTGCAACTGCCCCAGAAAACTGTCCTGGAGGGGTTTTTGCCGTATTCGCAGGCAAGGTCTGCCTTGCTCGAGATTTGGCAAAACGCCACACTTCAGCCCTCAATGCACCCTTAATGGACTCCCCATCTAGTCCTGTAGGCTTGGTTAATCCTTCTTGGATGTATAGGGTAAGGGCGACTCAGGAAGCATGTGGCGATGATTTACCCATTCCTCAGGGTCTTTGGCCTTGGGTGGAGATTTTGACTAGCCATGCAGGCGCACGTTCTGAAACGATTGTTCTCTGGCTCAATTCCCAAGTCAAGGGCCTGGTCCTTGCTGGATCAGGCATGGGAGGCACTCATGATGCCTGGAAGGATTCTTTGTTATCAGCTGTAAAACAGGGAGTTGCACTGGTGCGAACAACGCGAACCGGAGCCGGCGCAACTATGTCTGATATCCCTGAAAAAGACCTTGAAGGATGCTTGGCATCCGGCACTCTATCTGCCCCCAGAGCCAGAATTGCACTTCAACTAGCTCTGAATGCTGAAAAAGAGGCCCAATTAGCTGGTAAATCCCTGACTTGGCAGGATTTTTTTGCTAGAATAGCCGTCTTGCCTGAGATTAGGTAAGCGCTGAAAAGCGGCTGTAAAAGTGTTGTAGCAGTACCTACAATTTGTTACTACCTTGTCACACTGGCGCTAACTTCAAAAACCATCGGAAGTTAGCAAGACGCTCAGGTGACTTTACCCTTAAGGAGTGTTAGATGCGTCATTATGAAATCGTTTTTATCGTCCATCCGGACCAAAGCGAGCAAGTGCCCGCGATGATCGATCGTTACAAAGCTACATTAGCAGCTGCGGGCGGCAAAATTCATCGCATGGAAGATTGGGGTCGTCGTCAGATGGCTTACATGATCGACAAGCTTGCTAAAGCCCACTACGTTTGCATGAACATTGAGTGCGACCAGAAAACTCTGGAAGAGCTCGAGCATGCGTTCAAATTTAACGATGCTGTTTTGCGTCACCTTATTATCAAGACTAAGAAGGCTGAAAGTGAGCCTTCCATCATGATGAAAGAAGTGCAACGTGAAGAAGCGCGCAAATCAGCTCAAACCGAAGCTCCTGTAGCGGCGGAATAAGTTAGAAATTTGAAGAGGAATACACAGACTAGAAAACGTATCAGAGAAGCGGAGCGGCGTTGAATCATTTCACCCTCACTGCAATCTTGGTATCTAAAGACGCAATTCGATTTACACCAGCAGGAATACCGGTGATGCATTGTCAGCTAGAACATAGCGGTCAAGCAAACGAGGTAGGAGTGGCCAGGAAAATCCTGATGAGCGTTGAAGCCATAGCAATTGGTCCGATACAAAAGGATCTGGAGCAAATGGATTTAGGAACTGAGGCAGTGTTTGAAGGATTCTTAGCACCCAAGACTCTACGTAATCAAAGACTTGTTTTCCATATTAACCACATTTTATTGAAAAATTAAAGAGGAAATCATCATGGCGTTTGGAAAGAAACCCGATTTCAAAAAGAAACCCGCTCAGAACCCACTGTTCAAGCGTAAGCGTTATTGCCGTTTCACAGTTGGTGGCGTTGAGCAGATCGACTACAAAGATGTAGATACATTGAAGGACTTCATTGGCGAGAACGCCAAGATCACTCCTGCTCGTTTGACAGGCACAAAAGCTAAATATCAGCGTCAGTTAGATACTGCTATTAAGCGTGCCCGTTTCTTGGCTTTATTGCCATTCTCTGATCAACATAAGAAATAATTGGGAGCCCTCAATGCAAATCATTCTTTTAGAAAAAGTAACAAACCTGGGCAACCTCGGCGACGTAGTTCGCGTTAAAGACGGTTTCGCTCGTAACTTCTTAATCCCACAACGTAAAGCCCGTCGTGCAACTGAAACAGCTATTGCTGACTTTGCAGTTCGTCGTGCTGAGTTGGAAAAATTGGCTGCTGAGAAATTAGCTGCTGCGCAAGTAATTGGCGAAAAGCTCAAAGACTTGGTTCTTGAAATCGGTCAAAAAGCAGGTGTTGACGGTCGTTTGTTTGGTTCTGTAACCAACCATGACATCGCTGATGCCTTGAAAGCCAAAGGATTTACGATTGAGAAGGCTTCGATTCGGATGCCTACTGGCCCGTTGAAAATGGTTGGTGATCACCCTGTAGCGGTTGCTGTTCATACCGATGTAGTGTCTGATATCACCATTCGTGTAGTTGGCGAGCAAGCTTAAGTTTTAAGTCTTAGGTTCTAGGAACTTCGCTAGCCTCATGGCTGAATCCCGTTCACGCTCCGTTACGCTGAATCCCGGCATGGCGGGCCCTGGGGATGTAGTCGTGCAGGCTTTAAAAGTTCCGCCGCATTCTGTAGAAGCCGAGCAATCATTGCTCGGCGGTTTACTGATCGATAACACTGCTTGGGATCGCTTAGGTGGTGTATTAAGCGATAAAGATTTCTACCGTCCTGAACATGCATTGATCTACAAGGTCATTACCCGTTTGGTGAGTGATAATCATCCTGCTGACGTCATTACAGTTCATGACGCCATTAAATCTGAGCAGGGTGGCGATTTAGTCAGCGTTGATTATCTTAATTCTCTAGCGCAAAACACCCCTAGCTCTGCGAACATTAAAGGCTATGCCGATATTGTTCGTGATCGCAGTATTCTGCGCCGCTTAATTGAAGTCTCAGACAGTATTGTAAATTCTGCTTTTGTTCCTGAAGGCCGCTCTGTTAGAACGCTTCTGGATGAAGCAGAGTCTCGTATCTTGCAAATTGGTGAAGATGGTAGTCGCAAAGCCGATTATCTTGAGATTGAACCACTTCTGCGCTCTGTGGTCGCCCGCATTGATGAACTCTACAACCGTCAAGGTGGTAGCGACATTACTGGTATTGCCACAGGCTTTATTGACTTAGACAAGCAAACGAGTGGTCTACAAAAAGGTGATTTAGTCATTGTGGCTGGCAGACCTTCGATGGGTAAAACAGCGCTGGCACTCAATATTGCAGAGAACGTGGCCCTTTCTGAAGGCTTACCAGTAGTGATTTTCTCAATGGAGATGTCCGGTGAGCAATTAGCATCGCGTTTGCTCGGCTCAGTAGGGCGCGTTGATCAAAGTCGTATGCGTACTGGTAAGTTGCAAGATGATGAGTGGCCACGCGTGACCGATGCGATTGCCCGTTTAAGTAATACCCAAATTTTGATTGATGAGACTGGTGCTTTATCAAGTCTTGAATTGCGCGCAAGAGCACGCCGAATTGCCAGAAATTTTGGCGGTACTCTTGGCTTAGTAGTCATTGATTACTTACAACTGATGAGTGGTTCTGGTCAGGAAAATCGAGCAACCGAGATTTCTGAAATCTCACGTTCTCTCAAATCACTCGCAAAAGAATTGCAGTGCCCAGTAGTAGCGCTCTCCCAGTTAAATCGTGGCCTTGAGCAACGCCCCAATAAGCGTCCCATCATGTCGGATTTGCGTGAGTCAGGCGCGATCGAGCAAGACGCAGACGTCATTATGTTTATTTACCGTGATGAGGTTTATCACCCAGACACAACGACTGATAAAGGCATGGCAGAGATCATTATCGGTAAACAACGTAACGGTCCGATTGGTACAGTCAGATTAAGTTGGCAAGGCCCCTATACTAAGTTTGATAACTTGGCGATGGGCTCAGTTGGATATTCAACTGGCGGTTACGAGCCGTTCTAAGATCCCAATTCTTAGCGAGGCACTATACGACGTGCCTCAGTAAATTTAGCAGCCCAATACGGCGCCGTAATGTAATCTAGTCGCACGGTTCCACCTGCGCTGGGGGCATGCACAAAACGCCCTTGTCCCACATAGATTCCAGCGTGTGAATATTTTTCTCCAGTGGTATTAAAGAACACCAAATCGCCTGGGGCAGGGGGTTGACCATCAATACTATTGCCTTGACCACTCATCAGTTGAATAGTGCGCGGTAGCTTAATACCTACTGATTTGCTATAAACATAGACGATGAGCCCACTGCAATCAAAACCGCCTTTGGGGGTATTGCCACCGTATCGATAGGGCACATCTACTAAGCCAAGCGCTGCAATCGAAATATCTTCAGTACCTACGCTGGTATCTTGTTTGAATTGCGAAACCTTAGAAGGGCCGGGTTTTGTGCTGAATGTCCCACATCCATTTAAGACTATAGTGAAAATAAAAATGCCGCACCCAATCAGAGTGCGGCATGAGAGAGCTTGCTTAGAGTGCGTCAGCAGCATGATCCGCAAGACGGGAGCGCTCACCACGTGCAAGAGTGACGTGGCCACCATGACGCCAACCCTTAAAGCGATCGACCACATAGGTTAGGCCGGATGAGCCCTCTGTTAAGTAAGGCGTATCAATCTGCGCAATATTACCTAGGCAAATAATTTTGGTCCCAGGGCCCGCTCGGGTTACCAGAGTTTTCATTTGCTTAGGCGTTAAATTCTGTGCCTCATCAATGATGACGTACTTGCTAACGAAAGTTCTACCCCGCATAAAGTTCATACTCTTTACCTTGATACGTGAACGGATGAGCTCTTGGGTTGCAGCGCGACCCCATTCACCAGCATCATCGTTACGCTGGAGAACTTCCAGGTTGTCATCAAAGGCACCCATCCAGGGTTGCATTTTTTCTTCTTCGGTTCCCGGTAGAAAGCCAATATCTTCACCAACAGGAACGGTAGCTCGAGTAATGATGATCTCGTTATAGCGTTTACTATCCAATACTTGCTCAAGTCCAGCAGCCAAGGCTAATAAAGTTTTGCCGGTGCCAGCTTGGCCTAGTAGGGTCACAAAATCGATATCGGGGTTCATGAGCAAGTTCATAGCGAAGTTTTGCTCACGGTTTCGAGCAGTTACGCTCCACACATTATTTTTCTGGTGAGAGAAGTCTCTCAGGGTTTGCAAGAGGGCAGTTCTGCCATTGATTTCTCTGACGTGGGCATAGAAAGGCGTTGATCCGTCGGGATTCTCTTGATAAACAAATTGATTGACCAACATGCTTGTTACGGCAGGGCCAGTCACTCTATAGAACATCGTGCCAGACTTAGGGTCTGACCAGCTTTCCATATCTTTGCCATGCTTTGGCCAGAAATCAGCTGATAGAGCCATGATTCCGGAGTACATCAAATCACGATCTTCTAAAACCTGGTCATTGAAATAATCTTCAGCAGGTAAACCTAGTGCACGCGCTTTAATACGCATATTGATATCTTTAGATACCAATACCACTTCTTGGCCATTGCGAGTTTTTTGCAACTCGCTCACGACTGCCAAAATCATGTTGTCGCCCTTACCTTCTGGAAGTCCTTCAGGTAATGCTTGGGTCGATAGCTTGGTTTGGAAAAAGAGGCGCCCAGAAACATCTTGATTGCCAAGTTTGTTTAAAGGGATACCTTCATCTAATGTGCCACTAGTACCTGCGACTAGTTGATCTAGAGATCTACTAACCATACGGGCATTGCGGGCTACCTCAGTCATACCCTTCTTGTGGTTATCCAATTCTTCCAGCGTGGTCATTGGTAAGAAGAGGTCATGCTCTGAGAAGCGGAACAAAGAGCTAGGATCATGCATTAAGACGTTTGTATCTAAAACAAATAAGCTTGGGGGCCCAGTACGAACCACACGTTTGGGTTTTGCGGGGACTGCTACCCTGTTCTCACTATAAGTAGACGCATGGTCTGCTTTAATTTTCTCGAGGGCTACTTCTGCAGCAGATAAATCTTCTTCTGCATCATCAGCCCAATGGGAAGTTTCCATCACTACTGGTTTTGCTGGTGCAGGACGTTTCTTTAAATCTGGTGTGTCCTTGCGAGTCAATTTAACTTGATCAGCAATTTGAGTTGGGATGGGTGGCAGTGGCATGCAGACTCTCCTAAAAGAAAAAACCGCCAAGCGATTTGCTATGGCGGCTGATTACGAAACTGGTTGCAGCGAGATCTAAAAAATAGCGGGGGTTGCTCCCCGAACCTGTTCTGAAATATTCAGGCTGCTGATTCAAACGGATTGTCAGACTTTCCCGTCGTTTGCGGTGCATATGACTTTACTTTACCCCAAATTTTGGGGTTTGCAAGCACCCCAGAACAAATTGTTGTAAAAATTATTTAGTCGCTTGGGCTGCTTGTAATACCTCTGTCACATGGCCCGGTACCTTAAGACCGCGCCACTCCTTGACGAGCTTGCCGGAGGAGTCAAATAGGAAGGTGCTGCGCTCTACACCGCGGACCTGCTTACCGTACATATTCTTCATTTTCATGACGCCAAAGATTTGACACAGCTTTTCTTCGGTATCGGCAACGAGCTCAAAGGGCAGGCCTAATTTACTACGAAAGTTATCGTGTGACTTCAGACTGTCTCGAGAAACTCCTACTACCAAGGTATTGGCTTTGGTGAAGGCATTAATGTGATCACGAAATTCACCAGACTCTGCTGTGCAGCCAGGGGTCATATCTTTTGGGTAAAAGTAGAGAACTAGTTTTTTACCTATGGCCGAGGATGGAGAGAAGCTCAGTCCCGACGTTGCCGGAATAGCGCACTGAGGTATAGATTGACCGATAGCTACTGTCATGATGATCCTTTGTTATTTGTATCTAAGTTTTATTTATGAAGCATTCTGAATAATCAGTTCACCGCTGCGGTTGGGTATCTCCCCCCACGTTAACGGCAATAGGGCTATTTTATCGAGTTGTTTGGTGGCATCCCAGGATTTATGAAGTTCGCCCATAGTTACTAGCTCATGGCCTTGATTTAGCCATCCAGCCAGTAACTGCTCAAAGGCTGGGAGCAGCTTTTGGCCCTCAAGCTCAGCATGCAGGGTAAAGACCTGATCATTGGGGTTGCTTTGGGTGATTTCTAAGAGTTTTCTGACTGCACCGAACTCATCTGCCCCATCAATGCCAATGAGCTCATCAAAGGTTGGCAGGGTAGTTGGATATTGCACATGCTTCGCTTTGCCTGAAGGGAGCGCCAGCCGATACGGCATGAGATTAGGCTTAGCTCTGCCATCAGAAGAATAGGCGATACCCCATTGATCGAGTTGCTCAAACGCAGCTTCGTTCATTTGCCAACCAGCGGCGCCATAAGTGACTGGCGCATGGCCAAAGATTTCTACAAAGCGATCCCAACTTTTTTGCATCATCGCTTTTGTCCACTGCGAATCTTGATGACGCACTGCATCTTGCCAGGCAACATGGTCCCAAGTATGAATGCCGGTTTCATGGCCAGCTTGATCGATCGCACGCATTTCTACAGCGGCTTTTTTACCAATATCTGGACCGGGTATCAGAACGCCATAAAGCAAAGTCTTAATGCCATAGTGCTCAACAACAGAGGTACGACTCACTTTTTTTAGAAAGCCTGGACGAAAGACGCGCTTTAAAGCCCAGCCAGTATGGTCGGGGCCTAAGCTAAATAAGAAGGTGGCTTTGAGGCCAAAGCGCTCTAGAGTACGCGCTAGGTTGGGCACGCCTTCTTTGGTTCCACGTAAGGTATCAACATCAACCTTGAGAGCAATCTTAGCCATGAACCCTTAAATTGATTTACTTATTCTTTATCTACTAAAGAACGGGCCTTTTCTACATCCTGACGATAGGCCTCAAAAATATTCTTGAGAGCATCACTCATCGTAGTAGTTGGCTTCCAACTGAGTTCACTCATCGCATTGTCAATTGCTGGCACTCGGTTTTGAACGTCTTGATAGCCTTCACCGTAATAGGCTCCAGAGGTAGTTTCAACGATCTTCACTGCATTTGCGGTCTTTGCATATTCCGGAATGCTCCGCGCAATCTCTAGCATTTGATTAGCCAGCTCACGAACGGAGTGATTGTTCTTCGGGTTGCCAATGTTGTAGATCTTACCGTTGGCAATACCATCTTTGTTATCAATGATTTTCATGAGTGCATCGATGCCATCATCAATATAAGTAAAGGCCCGTTTTTGAGCACCACCATCTACTAAGTTAATGGGTTCACCGCGTACGATGTGACCTAAGAACTGTGTCACTACCCGAGATGAACCTTCTTTAGCCGTGTAGATGCTGTCAAGACCAGGACCAATCCAGTTAAACGGACGGAAGAGGGTAAAGCGCAAACCTTCCATGCCATAACCCCATATCACACGGTCCATCAACTGCTTAGAGCAAGCGTAGATCCAGCGCGGCTTATTAATTGGGCCGTAGACCATATTGGATTGAGCAGGATCGAATTGTTCATCTTCACACATTCCATAGACTTCGGAGGTGGATGGGAATACCAGATGCTTTTTATATTTAACAGCAGAGCGCACGATGGGAAGATTAGCTTCAAAGTCGAGCTCAAATACTTTTAATGGCTGTTGCACGTAAGTAGCTGGAGTAGCGATTGCAACTAAAGGTAGGATGACATCGCACTTGCGGATGTGGTACTCCACCCATTCTTTATTGATGGTGATATCACCTTCAAAAAAGTGCATACGGGGATGATTGATCAAATCACCTAAGCGATCATTCTGCATATCCATGCCATAGACATCCCAATCGGTTGTCTCCAGAATGCGCTTGGAAAGGTGATGACCAATAAAGCCATTAACACCAAGAATGAGTACTTTTTTCATTACTACCACCTCGTTTAATCTAATTTGGGATTGCTAAATACAGTGTTTATTTGTTAACAGGGAACCATTCCAGAATTTCAACTGCCTGGTGATCTCCACAAATGCCGAATACCCGATTATCAACCACTTGAATGCCCTGAGAGTCAAGATCGAGATTGCTGGGCAATGGACCCTTAAGGCTGGTTCGGGCCACAGTCATGATCTTGCCCTGATGATCTGTGAAAGCGCCTGGGTAAGGGGGAGCAACGGCCCTGACTAGGTTATGGACCTGAACCGCTTTCTGATGCCAATGAATTTGGCCGTCAGCAGGCTTTCTGCCGCCAAAATAACTTCCCTTTTGGAGTTCGTTAGGCCTGCGGGGTACTTTACCTTGAAGTAGGCTAGGTAGAACTTGCTCGATCACTGTTACTGCAGCTTGACTCACCTTGCCAAACACATCGGTAGCGGTTTCATCAGGACCAATGCTCACTGCAGATTGACCAACAATGTCGCCGGCATCAGGTTTCACTTCCATGATGTGTAAAGTGGCACCAGTTTGCGTTTCCCCATGCAGAATTGCCCAGTTCACGGGAGCACGGCCACGATACTTTGGCAGTAGAGAGCCATGCATATTCAAACCAGCAATCTTCGCGCAGGCCAAAATCTGTGCAGGAATCATATAGCGGTAATAGAAAGAAAAAATATAGTCTGGTGCTAATGCTTGTAGTTTTGGAATGAGTTGAGTCAACTCATGAGCGCCTGAAGTGATGTAGGGAATATTTTGATCAGCACAGAGTTTAGCAACGCTACCAAACCAAATATTTTCATTGGGATCATCTTGATGGGTCACCACTAGATCAATTTTGACGCCTGTAGCTAATAAGGCTTTAAGGCAATTGACACCAACATCGTGATAAGCGAAGACGACTGCGTGCAATTATTTTTTCTCTAAAACAGTTTGCACAACGTAGCGTGGGCGATTGCGGATTTGTTGATAGATGCGGCCAATGTACTCACCTAAGAGGCCGAGGCCAAAGAGCATGACACCAATCAGGAAGAAGGTTAAAGCAAAGAGGGTGAAGACTCCCTCAACCTCAGCGCCAAGCACGAAGCGGCGTACCAGTAGATACGCAAATAAGCTGCCTGCAGCGAGTGATAGCAACATGCCCAGAATGGAGAAGATCTGGAGCGGCATCACCGAGAATCCAGTGACCAAATCAAAGTTCAAACGAATGAGTTGGTAGAGGCTGTATTTAGATTCACCAGCAAAACGCTCTTCATGCTTCACATTAATTTCAATCGGGTTTGCCGAGAAGGTGTAAGCCAATGCGGGAATAAAAGTATTACTTTCATCGCACTGACGAACCAAGTCAACGATACGACGGCTATAGCCGCGCAACATACAACCCTGATCTGTCATTGTGATGTGGGTAATGTTTTCACGTAAACGATTCATGGCACGTGAAGCCATTTTTCTGAAAAAACTGTCGCGCCGATCTGCACGAATGGTACCTACGTAATCATGACCTTTTAGTAATTGCTCAGTCAGAGCATCAATTTCTTCGGGGGGATTTTGTAAGTCTGCATCTAAGGTGATGATGTATTCGCCTTGGGCATATTCAAAACCAGCCATGATGGCCATGTGTTGGCCAAAGTTGCTGTGAAATAAAACGGCGCGTGTAACGTCAGGTCTCAATTCAACTTGCGTAGCCAAAATCCCTGCTGAGCGATCTTTGCTACCGTCGTTTACAAAGACGATCTCATAAGAAATGTTGCGTTTGGCAGCGACTGCATCCAAAGAGGGGTAGAGGCGATTAAAGAGGGCTTGAAGACCGTCTTCCTCGTTGTAAATGGGGATAACAATGGAAAGCTTTGGATTAGCAACTAAATTTGCAGTCATGCCGCAATTTTGCCTGATTCTTGGGGCTAATCCCAATTAGGCTAGTTTTTGTAGTGTTTCTTGAGGATTCCGACTAATCCGCCAGTGATGCGGCCAATATCTTCATCTGCCATGCCAGGAAACAGTGGCAGAGTCAGGATTGAGCGATCAATGCGTTCTGCTATCGGCGTATCACTTATTTTGTAACCTTGGTTTTTATAAAGAGTAAATCCAGTAATAGCGGGGTAGTGCACTCCTGTACCAATACCAAGATCTTTTAGCTCAGTCATTACTTGGGCTCGATCACAATTCAATTGCTCTAGTGGCAGTAGTACCTGAAACATATGCCAATTACTATCAGTAAAATTTTCAACTGGTAGCTCCAATTTAATACTTTCTAATCCTGCAGATTTGAGTTCTGCGCGAATAGCATCGAAGTATTGATGCGCTAGTACGGCGCGGCCCGCTTGATAGGTGGGCAATTGTTTAAGTTGTTGCAGACCAATCGCCGCATTCACATCAGTGAGGTTATCTTTACCACCCAGCACATCAACGTCCATGCCATCCATACCTTGACGGGTTAAACCTTGCAGGCGCAATTTTTCAGCAAGCTTGGCTTCGGTATCGGTATTTAAAACTAGGCAGCCACCTTCTACAGTAGTGAGGTTTTTATTGGCTTGGAAGCTAAAGCTCACTAGGTCTCCAAAGCTACCAATTTTCTTACCATGCCACTGGGAGCCAAAAGCTTGCGCAGCATCTTCAATCACGCGCAGATTGTGTTGCTTGGCTAGTGAGTAGAGTTGGTCCATGTCCACTGGTAAACCAGCGAGATAGACGGGCATGATCGCTCGGGTTTTCGGAGTAATTGCTGCTGCAACTTTATTCAGATCAATATTGCGTGTCAGAGGATCAACATCAACAAAAACAGGTTTAGCGCCGACACTCAAAATAACGTTTGAAGTAGCTACCCAAGAAATTGGTGTAGTAATCACTTCATCACCAGCGCTAATGCCGGCAACTTGTAATGCAATCTTCATGGTTGCTGTGCCGTTGGCAAAACAACGCACCGGACGGCCGCCAAAATAGGCGCTTAAGGCAACTTCAAATTCTGCTAATTTAGGGCCTGAAGTTACCCAGCCAGAGCGCAGTACTTCAGCAACAGCATCAATCGTTTCTTGATTAAAGCTAGGGCGTGTGAAAGGGATAAATGACGGGTTGTTTGACATGATGTCTTATATTACCGCGGCACATTCGATGTATCTGGATGTTTTACGATGACTCTGCGGGAATCGCGATCTACCTCTTGCATGGGTAGGTTTAGCGCTTGGAGCGCTACATACTGTTCTGGAACCATTAAGGCATAAGCAGTCGGATCTTCTTTCCAGCGCGTAATGAAAGTATCTAAGGTGGGCATCCAAAGCTCAGGCTCTTGGTTTACACCAAACCCAAGTTCATCTGGAGATTCGACCATGATCATGGTTCTGCCAAGATAAAACGGCACGGTGTGATCTAAGAGACGCACAGAATAGAAGTTCACCTTTTCTGGAATGGACGCTTTCACTCGGTTCACAAGATCAATACCTGAAACCGCACGACCTAATGTCTCATGACCTGTGCCAGCAATGATGGCGCAGAGAAAAAATCCGCAAGCAAAACTTACAATACTTTGAATGCCATTGCGCTTGCTTTGCCATGCTGCAAATGCACTGAAGGTAATCAGCGCAACTAAAGCAGCGATTACCCAATAGGTGTATTGAGCATAGGCTTCGATTTCATCTGGCCTTGCTTGCTTACTAATATCCGATAGAAAGAAAAATCCAATGCAACCCAAAATTGCAAATCCGATGGTTTGGAGTTTCCAAGGGAGCTCCATGGAATTGGTATGGGCTAATAGTTGATCTAGGCGATTACCGATTAACAATGCTAGTGCTGGGAAAATGGGGATGACGTAGCCCGGCAACTTGGAGCGTGAAACGCTAAAGAACGCAAAGATCACGACAAACCAACATACCAATAACCAGCCACTAGAGAACTCACGCCGACGCTCACTCCATGCTTGCACAATCGAGCCAGGAATTTGTAAAACCCAAGGCAGGATGCCAATTAAAAGTAATGGCACAAAGTAATAAATTGGGCCTGTTCTGCTATGGGCATCCTTAGTAAAGCGTTGTAGATGCTCATGAATAAAGAAGAACTCTAAAAATTCAGGGTTGCGCTGTGCAACCAACACAAACCAGGGGGCTGTGATAGCTAAAAATAAAATCGTACCGCTGAATAAACGTAAGCGCGCCCAGATTTTCCAATCCCAAGTACTGATGGAATAAGCAAGTAAGACCATCACCGGAATGGCTGCGCCAATAAGCCCTTTAGAAAGTGTTGCAAGTGCCATGAAGACCCAACAGGTCCACATCCAATTTCGACGACTGGTTTTGTTATGAGATGTTTGCGCTAGTAAGACGCTGCACAGGGCTGCAACTAAAAATGCAGACAGACCCATGTCAAGAGAATTGAAATGGCCACTAATGACCCACATCGGACTAGATGCGAGTACGACAGCGGCTAGCCATCCTGCTCTGGCACTGTAGATGCGTGCTCCAGTAAAGCCAATGAACAGAATAGTCAGGAAGCCAGTAAGCGCAGTCCACAGACGTGCTTGCCAATCACCAATGCCAAATACTTGAAATGCTGTTGCAGTTGCCCAAGCTTGTAGTGGAGGCTTCTCAAAATATTTATAGCCGTTGTAGCGTGGGGTAACCCAATCACCAGTGACTAACATCTCTCTAGCGATTTCTGCGTAACGTCCCTCGTCTGACGGAATGAGATGGCGATAGTTCAGTGTGCCAAACCACAGCAAGCCGTAAATGATGAGCAGTAATAAAATTTTGCCGGGATGTAGGGCGGATGATTGCCGAATTTGTCCAAATTGCATTAGATCGGTTCCACAATTAAGGCCAGTAGAACTTGACGACCTTCACCCACCAAAATATTGTAGGTACGGCAGGCCGCTTGAGA
>CAMBBT010000033.1 GCA_945864455.1 Polynucleobacter meluiroseus
CTAAATCAGCATGCTCTGCCAGTAATCGTTCGGCCGCTTGTTGAGCCAATTCAATTAACCAGGCATCACGCTGCAAATCAACAAATCGCAACATGGCATCTCCAGATTGCTTTGCTCCGAGCAGTTCACCAGGGCCGCGTAGAGAAAGATCGCGCTCTGCGATCACAAAGCCATCTGATACCTCACGCAATGTCTGTAAACGCTCTTTTGCCGCCATGGATAAGGGCTCTGCATACATCAAGATACAAACAGAGTCAGCAGAACCACGCCCCACACGCCCACGCAATTGATGAATCTGGGCATAACCAAAGCGCTCAGCATGTTCAATCACCATCAGTGCAGCATTTGGTACATCTACCCCTACCTCAATGACTGTAGTAGCGACTAATAATTGAATTTCGTTTGCTTTGAAGGCAGCCATCACTGCTGCTTTTTCTTCGGCTTTTAAGCGACCATGCACTAAGCCCACTTTAAAGTTTGGCAAGGCCTGCGTCAGTTGCTCATAACTTTAAACAGCGGTTTGTAATTGCAAGACTTCAGACTCTTCAATCAAAGGACAAACCCAATAGGCTTGCAATCCTTTAGATAGCCAACTTTGCAAACCGCCAATGACCTCATCACGACGCGTAGCTTTTACTACCTTGGTAGTGATCGGCTTTCGACCAGGAGGTAACTCATCAATGACAGACACATCGAGGTCCGCGTAATACGTCATCGCTAAAGTGCGGGGAATTGGTGTGGCTGACATCATCAATTGATGGCAATAGAACAGCTCAGATCCAAGTCTTTGCTGAATTTCTAAACGCTGCCTTACTCCAAAACGATGTTGCTCATCAATCACTGCTAATCCTAATTTAGAAAAGCTCACGCTCTCCTGAATCAGAGCATGGGTACCAACAATGAGTTGGGCATGACCACTCTCAATCATTTCTTGGGCCAGTCTTTTTTCTTTTGCTTTCAAACTGCCGGATAGCCAAGCAATCCGAACGCCTAAGGGCTCAAACCACTCTTTCATTTTTAAGTAATGTTGCTCAGCCAAGATTTCTGTAGGCGCCATGACTGCAGCCTGATAGCCATGATCCATGACACGTGCTGCTGCTAAGGCTGCGACTACTGTCTTACCGCTACCTACATCTCCTTGTAGGAGACGATTCATGGGAAATGATTTTTCTAGATCATGTCCAATCTCAGACCAAACGCGAGCTTGTGCAGCAGTTAAAGTAAATGGTAGTGCTTTAAGTAAGCTCGCCTCAAGACTTTGCTCTGTTGACGGCTTTGCGAAACTCGGGGCATGCCGATCTCTTCGAATGGCATGGGCACGCTTTAAAGAAATTTGCTGTGCCAGTAATTCTTCAAATTGCACACGGCGCCATGCGGGATCAGTTCGCTCTAATAATGCTTGGGTATTTGCATCAGCGGGTGGTTGATGCAAATAGGTAATGGCAGATTGCAAACTAGGCCAATCATTACTAGGAAGCAGTTCTGTCATTAACTTTTTAGGCAGAAACTCGGCCAAACTATCTTTTAGGCTGGGATCACGCAATGCTTGTGCAACCGCTTTGCGAATGACTGTTTGCGAAACACCGGCACTTGCTGGATAAACTGGGGTAAGGCTTGTTGGTAATGGGGCATCTATTGCTAAAGCCTTGACAGTCGGATGAACTATTTCGGGACCCTGAAATCCTTCACGCACCTCGCCGCGAACTCGGATATGCGCGCCCACCGCCATTTGTTTTTGCTGGCTGGGGTAGAAATTAAGAAAACGGAGCTGCAAAGTCGCAGTCTCATCTTCAATGGTCACCAACATCTGTCTTCTAGGCCTAAATAAGACTTGATTTCGAATCACGAGCCCTTGGGTCTGAGCCGAGCCAAATCTGCCCTGACTGAGAGCCTCCTCAATTGTGAATAACTCCGTTTCATCTTCATAGCGAGATGGAAGATGCAAAGCAAGGGCCATGGGGCTGTCTAAACCCATTTTTTGGAGTGTGCTTGGCGCTTGTTTGGTAGTCATCGTTAAAATCCAATACCTGATGGTAATGCTATGCAACTCTCCGACTTCAATTACGAACTTCCTGCCGACCTAATCGCCCAACACCCTTTGGCGAATAGAACCGATAGCCGCCTCCTAGAGGTCAAGGCTGAAGGGGGAGATCACGCCCAGCTAATAGATCGCCAGTTTAAGGACATCCTTAGCCTTATCAAGCCAGGGGATTTATTGGTTTTCAATGACACCAAGGTAATTCCCGCCCGTCTCCATGGAAAAAAGGAGACTGGCGGTAATGTGGAGTTACTCATCGAACGAATTAGCGGTGACAAACAAGCTTGGGTCCAAATTAGAGCATCTAAAGTTCCTAAGACTGGCTCCATGATTCAGATATACAACCAAGCTGGGGAAACTTTTGTAGTTGAGATGATAGGATATGACGGTCGTTTTTATGAAGTCCGTTTCCCAGAAAATGTATTCGGATTACTAGAGCACTTTGGTGAATTACCTCTTCCACCCTATATTGAGCATCAACCTGATAGTGAAGATGCGCAGCGCTACCAAACTGTAGTGGCAAAAAATCCAGGCGCAGTAGCTGCGCCGACTGCAGGACTTCACTTCGACGAAAAGATTTTGCAGCAATTAAAAGATTTAGGAGTGAGTCTGGCAACTATCACCCTACATGTCGGGGCAGGTACTTTTACTCCAGTTCGTGAAGAAGATCTCTCAAAACACAAGATGCATCATGAGTGGTTCTCTATTCCAGAGGCAAGTTTGCATGCGATTGAGGAAACTAAGAAAAAGGGTAAAAGAGTGATTGCAGTAGGTACGACTAGCCTTAGAGCTCTAGAGAGCCAAGCCCTGAGCCAGCAAAGCAGTGGTGAAACCAACCTCTTTATCACCCCAGGCTTTCAGTTCAAAACCGTAGATTGTTTGCTAACAAACTTTCATCTGCCAAAATCTACCCTATTGATGTTGGTGAGTGCTTTTGCGGGCATGAGCAATATTCGCGCCGCCTACCAACATGCCATTGATCAACAGTATCGTTTCTTTAGTTACGGAGATGCGATGTTTTTAAGTCGTCTTGAGAATGCAAAGCTATGACCAAACCTGTTCACTTTAATATTTTGGCGCGCGACTCCCAAAGTCCTGCGCGCCTTGGTCAACTTGATCTTCCACATGGCAGCGTGCAAACACCAATCTTTATGCCAGTCGGAACTTACGGCACTGTGAAGGCAATGACGCCACGCGACCTCAATGAGGCAAAGGCACAAATTATTTTAGGTAATACTTTTCATCTCTGGTTAAGACCTGGTTTAGATGTCATTAAAAAACATAGCGGCCTGCATCGCTTCATGGCTTGGGACAAACCCATCCTCACTGACTCTGGTGGCTTTCAGGTATTTAGCTTAGGAGCGCTTCGTAAAATCTCTGAAGAAGGTGTCACTTTTGCTTCACCGATTAATGGTGACAAACTGTTTATGTCACCAGAAGTATCTATGGAAATTCAGGCGGTATTGAACAGTGATATCGCCATGCAGTTTGATGAATGCACTCCTTATGAAATCAAAGGTCAACCCACCTCAGAAAAAACGGTCCGCGCATCACTTGAAATGTCGCTTCGTTGGGGTGATCGCTCACTCAAACGCTTTCGAGAGCTCAATACTGGCAATGGTCTATTTGGCATCGTCCAAGGCGGGATGTTTGAAAATCTACGAGAATTTTCTTTAGATGCGGTAAGTCAACAGGGCTTTGATGGCATTGCCATTGGAGGTCTATCGGTTGGCGAGCCTAAACCGGAGTTTGAGCGTATTTTGAATTTCACGGCACCCAAGCTGCCAGAGCATATGCCGCACTACCTCATGGGTGTGGGCACCCCCGAGGATCTTATTTTGGGCGTCAGCCTGGGCATCGATATGTTTGATTGTGTGATGCCTACCCGCAATGCCCGCAATGGATGGTTGTTCACCCGCTTTGGTGACCTCAAATTACGCAATTCTGGGTACAAGGACGATGATCGGCCGCTAGACGCCACCTGCGCCTGTTATACCTGCCAAAACTTCACTAGGTCCTATTTAAATCACCTCCAAAAGGCGAATGAGATTCTAGGATCCCAGCTCAATACCATCCATAACCTGTCTTATTACCTCCAGTTGATGACTGAGGTCAGGGAAGCCTTGCGCCAAGATCGTTTTAGCGCCTATCGCGAGGAATTTCACAATAATCGCCAACGTGGGGTGGAACCTGGGCAGGACTAATAGCCGTACACAGTTTAGAATTGCGGGTTTACGGCTTTACTTCAAAGCCTAGAACTGAAGTAGTTTCCAATTAGTCTTTAACGGAGGTTTTATATGTGGATTAGTAACGCTTTTGCCCAAGCTCCAGCTGCGGGCGCAGATTCTGATGGCTTAATGAGTTTCATTCCTTTGGTTTTGATGTTTGCGGTGCTGTACTTCATCATGATTCGCCCACAAATGAAGCGTCAAAAAGAAACTAAAGCCATGCTCGAAACATTAGCAGTTGGCGATGAAGTAGTTACTGCTGGCGGCATCATGGGTAAAGTGACCGCATTGAAAGATGCCTTGGTTACTGTTGAAATTTCAGCTGGTACTGAAGTGCAATTACAAAAAGCTGCCATCACCACTGTGTTGCCAAAAGGTACATTAAAGTCTGCTTAATACGCTTGTTTAAAAGTATCTCAATATGAATCGCTATCCTCTCTGGAAATATCTAGTTATCGTCGTTGCATTGATGATCGGCGGGCTATATTCATTACCCAATTTCTATGGTGAGGCTCCAGCAGTTCAGATATCGTCTGCCAAACCAACCATCAAGGTTGACTTGGCGACACAATCCCGCGTTGAAAAGATTTTGTCCGATGCCGATATCAGTAACACTGGTATTTTCTTTGAGAATGCTGCAAATGTAGGCTCCATCAAAGTTCGCTTTAACAGTACGGACATCCAACTCCGTGCTCGCGATCTCCTACAGCAGAAAATCAATCTTGATCAAAATGATCCTAATTTCACAGTTGCACTTAATCTCTTATCTAATACACCAGACTGGCTAAGTGCGATTAATGCTCTACCAATGCCTTTGGGCCTTGACTTGCGAGGCGGCGTGTATTTCCTCCTACAAGTTGATATGAAAGGTGCAGTGCAAAAGAAGGTAACTTCTTTGGCCACTGATATTCGCAGTCAATTACGCGACAAAAATATTCGTCATCAGGGCATTGATCGTGGCGCTGATAGCATCACTATTAATTTTGGTAGCACTACTGATGCTGATGCTGCTCGCACAGTTTTGCTATCTACTCAACCCGATCTCATTTGGCAAGTAAAACCAGCTGGTCTGTCACCAAAGTTAGTTGGTGAATTTAAGCCAGCGGCATTAAAAGAAGTTCAAGACAACGCGGTTAAACAAAATATCGTCACCTTAAATAAGCGCGTGAATGAGTTAGCTGTTAAAGAGCCCGTTATTCAACAACAGGGTGCTGAGCGCATCGTGGTACAGCTGCCAGGCGTTCAAGATACTGCTCGCGCCAAAGATATTATTGGTCGCACAGCAACCCTAGAATCTCGCCTTGCTGACCCATCGGCGTCTACCATCGGCATCGGTGAAACTCCACCTCCAGGCACGGACACCTTCCGCTTTGGAGAAAACCGCTTAGGCGTCTTTAAGAAATCCGTTATTTTCAGCGGCGATCGAATTACTGACGCGAGTGCTGGCTTTGATCAAAATCAACGTCCTGCTGTAAATATCTCTCTTGATGCAGCTGGTGGCCGGGTAATGCAAGAAGTTACTCGCGAGAACTTAGGCAAGCCAATGGGCATGATTCTCTTTGAAAAGGGTAAAGGCGAAGTTCTCACCATAGCCACTATTCAAGGCGAATTTGGCTCTAAGTTCCAGATTACAGGTCAGCCCACTACCGCTAGTGCTAATGACTTGGCACTCTTGCTTCGAGCCGGCTCCTTAGCTGCGCCAATGGAGATCATTGAAGAGCGCACAATCGGACCAAGTTTAGGTGCAGAGAATATTGAAAAAGGATTTAAATCCCTTTTAATCGGCTTTGGCGCAATTGCCATTTTTATGATGGCTTACTACTTACTGTTTGGCACGTTCTCAGTCATTGCTTTAGCAGTTAACTTGCTTCTGCTTATTTCTGTGCTGTCGATGTTGCAAGCCACTCTCACTTTGCCGGGCATCGCGGCAATGGCTTTAGCGCTGGGTATGGCAATTGACTCTAACGTATTGATTAATGAACGCATTCGTGAAGAGCTCCGTAATGGAGTCGCACCACAAACTGCTATTGCCGTTGGCTTTGATAAAGCATGGGCAACCATTTTGGATTCCAATGTGACTACCTTAATTGCTGGTCTGGCTCTCTTGGCATTTGGCTCTGGTCCCATCAAAGGCTTTGCAGTAGTTCACTGCTTAGGTATTTTGACTTCCATGTTCTCGGCTGTTTTCTTCTCGCGCGGTCTTGTCAATCTCTGGTACGGCAGAAACAAGAAGGTTCAAAAACTCGCTATCGGCCAAGTTTGGCGCCCAAAGGAGAAATAAGCCATGGAATTTTTCCGGATCAAAAAAGATATCCCCTTCATGCGCCATGCCTTGGCGCTCAATGCGATTTCTTTAATCACTTTTTTAGCAGCTGTCTTCTTCTTGTGGCAAAACGGCCTTCATCTCTCGATTGAATTTACTGGTGGCACGGTCATGGAGGTGAGCTACCCTCAAACTGCTCCACTAGATTCTATTCGTACTAAGGTTGAGAAGTTAGGTTATACAGATACCCAGATACAGAACTTTGGTAGCTCACGCGACATCATGATTCGCCTGCCCTTACAAAAAGATGCTGAAGGCAAACCCATCTCTTCTGCAGATCAAAGTGCAGCGGTAATGAAAGTGCTTGAACCAGAAAGTAGTGGCGCCAAGCTACAGCGCGTAGAGTTCGTTGGCCCTCAAGTTGGTCAAGAGCTCGCCATAGATGGATTAAAAGCTTTGATCTTTGTGATTATTGGTATTGTGATTTACCTATCCTTCCGCTTTGAGTGGAAATTTGCGGTAGCCGGCATCATTGCGAACTTGCATGACATTGTGATCATCTTGGGCTTCTTCGCTTTCTTCCAATGGGAGTTCTCACTCTCTGTCTTGGCTGCAGTGCTTGCCGTTCTGGGCTACTCCGTCAATGAATCTGTGGTGATCTTTGACCGAATTCGTGAAAACTTCCGCAAATATCGCAAGATGAATACCCGCGAGATTATTGACAATGCAATTACCAGCACAATCAGTCGTACCATGATTACTCACGGTAGTACTGAGATGATGGTTCTAGCGATGCTCATCTTTGGTGGCCCAACCCTGTTCTACTTTGCTTTGGCGCTGACTATCGGTATTTTGTTTGGTATTTACTCTTCAGTATTCGTGGCTGCAGCCTTGGCGATGTGGCTTGGAGTAACCCGTGAAGATTTGGTGAAGGGCGACAAAAAGCCTGATGACACCACCCGCAATGATGATCCCAATTTTGGGGCACGCGTTTAGGTTAGGCTGGAGCTAATTTAAAGAATGTTGTTGATCAAGGGCAGCTAATATTCGCTGAGTTGCACCTTGATGTTCAATTGAGTAAGTCTTTGCTGCATCACTCATCTTGCCAAGCTCAGTAGTATTCGAGAGTAAAGCCTTCAGGGCCTCCATCAAAGCGATTGACTCGCTCAGTAATAAATCTCCCTCCACACGCTTAGCGGCGCCAATCTGGATTGCATCTAAGGAAGCTTGCTGAAAGTTATAGGTGTGAGCACCCAACAAAACTGGGCAGCCAGCTGCACAAGCCTCTATCAAGTTCTGACCACCAAAGGGCAAGAGACTGCCGCCCATCACTACCAAATCAGCAGCACTGTAATACATGGGCATTTCACCCATGGAGTCACCCAGGACGATATCTAAGCCAGCACAATCTCCCAGTGTCCCAGACCACTCTGTGCGACGACGAAACTTTAAACCAGCCAAATGAATTGCCTGCGCAACTTCTGTAAAGCGTTCAGGGTGGCGTGGCACCAGACAAAGCAAGGGCTGAACTGCAAAAGAATTGCTCAGTAATAAATCTTTCCATGCCTTGAGAATAATTTCTTCCTCACCATCACGTGTGCTGGCAGCGCAAACCATCAAACGATTACTTTCATGCAGCTCTTTTTGCCAAAGCTTACCTTGCTGCACTAGCTGTTCATCAAGAGCTACATCAAACTTGAGATTACCAACGACGCTGATATTTTTCACGCCCAGGCTACGATAACGCTGTGCATCAAAATCTGTTTGTGCCAAGATGCCTGCAAAGGCCTGAAATAATGAGCAACCCGCTTTACCAAAGCGACTTACACGGCGCATACTTCTCTCCGAGAGGCGAGCATTCACCAAGAACAAAGGTGGGCCGATTTCTGCGCAACGGAAGACAACTGTTGGCCATGCTTCAGTCTCCATAAACAGGCCAAGTTTAGGTTTAAAGGTCTTCAAAAAATGTTCGACCGACCAACAAAGGTCATAGGGTAGGTAGACCTGACGTATCTGGCCAGAAGTAATTTGCTTGGCAAATAATTGTTTACCTGTGCGACGACCATTTAAAGTCATATGCGTTAGCAAAATGGTTTCGCCTCGCGCAAGATAAGCTTCGATTAATGGCTGAGCAGCGCGTGTCTCACCGACTGATACCGCATGAATCCAAATAGATCCTTGAGTAATCGGCTTGTCATATCCAAAGCCCAGGCGCTCTGGGATATGGTACAGATAGGCAAAAGAATGGCGAGCACGCCATGCTAGCCGAATAAAGGCTAATGGCAATAAGAGATGCCACAGCAATTGATAAACAGCAAACCAGACTAGGGGGCGTGCCCCGTACCCTGCATCGGAGTTCACGCTCACTTTTTGAGACGTTCGGTCAATTCAACCGCCTTACCTAGATAAGAGGATGGGGTCATTTCAAGCAAACGCGCCTTGGCATCTTCTGGAATCTTTAAACCACGAATGAAGTTTTGTAAATCTGCTTGATTAATTCCCTTGCCACGCGTCAATTCTTTTAACTGTTCATAGGGATTCTCAATACCGTAGCGACGCATGACGGTTTGCACTGGCTCAGCCAATACTTCCCAACATGAATCTAAATCCGCAGCAATCGCTGCATGATTTACCTCTAACTTACCAAGGCCCCGTAAAGCGCTGTCATAAGCCAATACGCTATGACCAAATGCTGGGCCTAAATTACGCAGGACTGTTGAGTCAGTCAGATCACGCTGCCAGCGAGAAATGGGTAATTTTTCTGCGAGGTGGCGAAGTAATGCGTTTGCAACCCCCAGGTTACCTTCCGAGTTTTCAAAATCAATGGGGTTCACTTTGTGTGGCATTGTGGATGAACCAATCTCACCAGCCTTAGTACGCTGCTTAAAATAACCCACAGAAATGTAAGCCCAGAAATCTCGATCCATATCCAATAGGATGGTATTAGCACGAGCAATTGCATCAAATAACTGCGCCATGCCGTCATGTGGCTCAATCTGAATGGTGTAAGGGTTAAAAGTTAAACCAAGACGCTTCTCAACTACATTCTTGGAGAAATTTTCCCAATCAAAATCTGGGTAAGCGGATAAATGGGCGTTGTAATTACCGACTGCGCCATTCATCTTAACTAGCAATGGAACAGCAATAATCGAGTCAATCGCACGCTCTAAACGTTTTGCAATGTTGGCAAATTCTTTACCAAGCGTAGTTGGTGATGCGGGTTGGCCATGTGTACGTGACAACAATGGCACCTTAGCATTTGCAAGAGCGAGTTCAGTTAATACCGAAAGTACTTTTTGCAGTTGCGGCAAGAGTACTTCATCACGTGCTCCACGCAACATCAAACCATGCGAGGTATTGTTAATGTCTTCGGAAGTGCAGGCAAAGTGAATGAACTCGCTAGCCTTTAATAGATCCGGACGACCGGCAACTTTTTCTTTTAAGAAGTACTCAACCGCTTTGACGTCATGATTGGTAACGGCTTCGATCTCTTTAATACGCTGAGCATCGGCATCAGAAAAGCTGTCAGGCAGTGATAGTAGGAAAGCTTCGTCAGCAGCATTGATTTTAGGCACGTCAGGAAGGCCAGCTGAGGCCAATGCCAACAGCCAATGAATTTCTACAAACACCCGCTGTCGCATAAAAGCCGCCTCAGAAAGCCAAGGACGCAAAGCATCAACTTTTCCGGCGTAACGGCCGTCTAAGGGGGAAAGGGCATTGAGGGTAGAAAGCGGCTGACTCACGAATATGGCCTTTGCATTGAATATGTCAATAAAACCTATTTTAATGCGTTCTGTGCTTCGGCAGGTCTCCTCTGGGATGGCTATACTGAAACCCTATGAAAATAATCGGATCCCTTACCAGCCCTTATGTACGTAAAGTACGCATCGTTTTTTCAGAGAAAAAGGTCGATGTTGACCTTGAATTAGAGAACGTATGGGCTGCAGACACCAAAATAGCCAATTCCAACCCCCTAGGGAAGGTTCCCTGCCTCCTTCTCGACGACGGTGAGGCTATCTATGACTCTCGCGTCATTGCTGAATACGCTGATGCCCTAAGCCCAGTGAGTAAGCTTATTCCGGCTGATAGCCGTGAGCGCGCGAGCGTGAAAACCTGGGAGGCCCTGGCTGACGGAATTATGGATGCTGGCATTTTGGCCCGACTGGAGCGCACATGGCGCCCGGCCGAACAACAGAGCTCAGCTTGGGTCGATCGCCAAATGGGCAAGATTCAAACTTCTCTACGTCAAGTGTCTGAGATGTTAGGTGAAGATGCATGGTGTCATGGCAATCAAATGACACTCGCTGATATTGCAACAGGTTGTGCACTTGGTTGGTTATTACTCCGTTTTCCAGATGTGAAATGGCAAACGCAATATCCAAACTTAGATCGCCTCTACCAAAAGTTGTTACAGCGACCTTCTTTTATTGAAACTGAACCGCCAGCGGCATAATTCAGAGTAGAACATTTGATTGGGATTAGGCAGAAATAATTCCGCCGCCCAAACAAATATCACCGTCATATAAAACGGCAGATTGTCCTGGGGTTACTGCCCATTGCGCCTCTAGAAAACTCAAATTGAAATTGACGGGTGCGCTGCCTATATTTAACACACACGCTGAATCAGCTTGACGATAACGCGTCTTAGCAGAGTAATTTCCAGCAGCGGGTGTAGATCCTGCAATCCAACTTGCATCGATAGCCTCTAGCCTATTAGCCAAAAGCCAAGGATGCTCATGGCCCTGTGCTACATATAAGGTGTTATTTGCCATATCCTTACGAGCTACATACCAAGCGTCACCATTGCCGTCCTGACTGCCGCCCAAACCAATCCCTTTGCGCTGACCTAGAGTAAAAAACGCTAAACCCATATGCTCACCAACAGTCTTACCATCAGTCGTTTTAATTGAGCCTGGCGTGCGAGGTAAGTAACGGTTTAAGAATTCTCGAAATGGGCGCTCGCCAATAAAACAAATTCCGGTGCTATCTTTTTTGCGTGCATTGTGTAAACCAATTTTTTCAGCAATCTTGCGTACTTCCGTTTTTGGAATCTCGCCCAATGGAAATAAAACGTTTGCTAATTGCTGCTGTGTTAAGCGATGCAAAAAATAACTTTGGTCTTTACTCGCATCAATGGCTTTTAATAATTGCGCTTTGCCATCTTCGTGGCGAACTCTAGCGTAGTGGCCAGTGGCAATGGCATCAGCACCCAAACTCATAGCGTGGTCCAAAAAAGCCTTGAATTTAATTTCAGCATTACAGAGAACATCAGGATTGGGTGTTCGCCCAGCAGCGTATTCACGCAAAAACTCAGCAAATACCCGTTCACGGTATTCAGCAGCAAAATTCACTGCCTCAACATCGATTCCAATCATGTCAGCCACTGAGACAACATCAAGCCAATCCTGGCGGGCAGAGCAATATTCGTCGTTATCGTCATCTTCCCAATTTTTCATGAACAAGCCAACAACCTCATAACCCTGCTCTTTAAGCATCCAGGCTGCCACGGACGAATCTACCCCTCCAGACATGCCAATAACGACTTTCTTGGGCTTTTTAGGGGGGGTTGGGGAAGAATTAGGCTGACTCATCAAAAAAATGCGAAAATGTTTTATAGACAGATAAACCCCATTGTAGAAGTCTCAACTAGACTTCGCATGATTTTAGGCAAAACCATAGCCGGCAGTCTTGGGGGCTTAGTAAATAGGTAAAACCTATCCTGTTTATCTATAAAATAGACTTTTAAAAATTTTGCTTTTGGAGACATGCCATGCGCATAGGAGTGCCGCTGGAAACAAGGCCTGAGGAAACTCGAGTAGCCGCCACACCAGAAACTGTAAAAAAACTGATCAGCCAAGGTCATTCCGTCGTCATTCAAAAAGACGCTGGTGTGCAAGCTAGTCAACCAGACTCTGCATATGAAGCGGTAGGCGCCACTATTGGTAGCGCTGCTGATGCATTTGGAGCAGAGATTGTTTTGAAGGTACGAGCCCCTGAAGCTGCGGAACTCAAACAGATTAAATCTGGCAGCGTATTGATTGGTATGCTCGATCCGTTTGATAACGACAATATTGCTGCGATGGCCACACAAGGTGTAACAGCATTCTCATTAGAAGCTGCACCACGGACTACACGTGCGCAGAGCATGGACGTCTTATCTTCACAAGCAAATATTGCTGGTTATAAATCTGTCATGATTGCTGCCAATGAGTATCAACGTTTCATGCCAATGCTGATGACTGCTGCAGGTACTGTGAAAGCTGCGCGTGTATTAATTTTGGGAGCTGGTGTTGCTGGCTTGCAAGCTATTGCAACTGCTAAACGTTTAGGTGCTGTAATTGAGGCATCTGATGTACGCCCAGCTGCTAAAGAACAAATTGAATCTTTGGGTGCTAAGTTTGTTGATGTTCCCTACGAAACAGATGAAGAGCGTGAAATCGCTAAAGGTGTGGGTGGTTATGCCCGCCCAATGCCAGAAGCTTGGATGAAACGTCAAGCAGCTTTGGTTGCTGAACGCGCCCAGCAAGCTGACATTGTGATCACTACTGCCTTGATTCCAGGACGTAAGCCGCCAGTTCTCTTGCATAGCGATACCGTTGCCAAGATGAAACCAGGCTCTATCGTGATTGATATCGCTGCCGGTCGTGGCGATAACGGCTCTGGTAATTGCCCACTCACGCAAGCTGACAAAATTGTTCAAGTCAATGGTGTCAAGATTGTTGGTTACACCAATCTTGCAAGTATGGTTGCAGCAGATGCATCAGCACTCTATGCGCGTAACTTGATCGACTTCATGAAATTAGTTGTTGATAAAGATGCGAAATTCGTTATTCCTGCTGATGACGATATCGTGACTGCCTGCCTAATGTGTCGTGACGGTCAAGTCGTTCGCAAAAACTCATAAAACAAATTTAGACTAAGGAAATATTATGGATCTCGCTGCCTTTCAAAGCATCCTCACAGTCCAAAACATCACTGTGTTTGTGTTGGCTATTTTTGTTGGCTATCACGTAGTTTGGAACGTTACCCCTGCATTGCATACCCCATTGATGGCGGTGACTAACGCTATCTCTGGAATCATTATTGTTGGCGCACTTCTGCAAACCGAAGTTATTGGTGGTGATGAAATTACCCTCACCAGCATTATTGGTGCGGTTGCAGTATTCCTCGCTTCCATCAACATTTTTGGTGGCTTTATGGTCACCCGTCGCATGCTGGAGATGTTCAAGAAGAAAGCTCCTAAAGCCGATGCGGCTGGAACTAAATAAAACTAGAACAAGATCCTCATAAAGATTTAAAGAGACCAAACTTATGTTAAACGTAACTGCAATTTCCTATCTTATTTCATCGGTGTTGTTCATCCTCGCATTGCGTGGTCTGTCCTCACCGACTACCTCACGCCAAGGTAATACTTTCGGTATGGTTGGCATGCTCCTTGCCGTCATTACGACATTCCTGATTCCTGACTTTAAGCCAGTCTTTTCGCTAATCATTGCTGCCATTGTTGGCGGCGCAATTATCGGTGTGATTGCAGCTAAACGAGTACAAATGACCAAGATGCCTGAGCTCGTGGCCTTGATGCACTCATTCGTAGGTTTATCAGCTGTATTGATTGCCATTGCTGCCGTATTTAATCCTGCGCAAGACCATAATGGTGCGCAGAAGATTGAACTCTTTATTGGCGCATTTATTGGCGCGATTACCTTCACTGCTTCTGTGATTGCTTTCGGTAAGTTATCAGGCAAAGTCAGCGGTAAGTCAGTGACTTTCTCTGGTCAGCACTTGCTCAACTTGATCTTAGCGATTTCGATGGTTGGTGCGGGCGTTGTTTATTACATGGCTGACAGCCACGCAGCCTTCTTGGCCATGTGTGCAATTGCTTTGGTCTTAGGTGTGACTTTGATCATCCCAATCGGCGGCGCAGATATGCCAGTTGTGGTGTCGATGCTCAACAGCTATTCTGGTTGGGCGGCTGCAGGTATTGGCTTCACCTTGAACAACCCTGTATTGATCATTGCAGGCGCTTGCGTCGGATCTTCAGGCGCAATTCTGTCTTACATCATGTGTAAAGCAATGAATCGCTCTATAGTTGCGGTTTTACTTGGTGGATTTGGTGCTGAGGCTGCTACAGGCGGTGACGATGATAGCGGTCCAAAGAACTACAAAACAGGTTCGCCAGAAGATGCGGCTTTCTTGATGACCAACGCAGACACCGTGATCATTGTTCCGGGCTATGGTCTGGCAGTTGCTCGTGCTCAGCACGCTCTGAAAGAGTTAACTGAAAAACTGACTCATCATGGCGTGACTGTGAAATA
>CAMBBT010000034.1 GCA_945864455.1 Polynucleobacter meluiroseus
CTTCACGCAACATAGCGCATTCTTGTACCTGTGGCTCTTTCACTTTCACAATCATTTCGGCCTTATGAAAAATCTCTGCAGCACTATCGACCAGAGAAGCGCCAGAAATTCGATAAGACTCATCTGTCAGGCCGATTTGTTCCCCTGCCCCACGCTGAATAAGAACCGTATGGCCTTGCTTGCAAAGCCCGCTAACATTGCCAGGGGTTAATCCCACGCGGAACTCATTATTTTTTACTTCTTGAGGTACGCCAATAATCATTGCTATCTCCTATTATTTAAATTCATGATTATTTTTGGTCTTATGGTGTAAGCCAACGATATAAAACATGACTAGATACACCGCCAATAAACACGGGCCCAATATCAAAGCGATCTGTGCATCCTCATGAAAGCCCATCAGTACGATTACCAAGAAAATGAAGGCTAGAGCGAACCATGAGGAATACGGATACCAAGGGGTACGATAGGCAAGCTCAGCAACTTGAGCCTTGGTTAATGAACGACGAAATTTGAGTTGCGTAAATAAAATTGCAATCCAAACCATTAAACCAATAAAGGTAACTGCAGCCATAACATATTGAAAGGCTTTATCTGGCACAAAATAGTTCAAGATAACTCCTGTCATAGAAACTGCAACGGTAGCCATTACTGCATGATGAGGAACCCCATACTTTGATAGCTTTGCAAATCGTGCTGGTGCATAGCCGTTACTTGAGAGGGAATATAGGAGTCGGCCCCCGCTAAAGATGCCGGCATTACAGGATGAAAGCGCTGCAGTAATCACAACGAAGTTAATCAAGCCAGCCGCTTCACGCAAGCCAATCCGCTCAAACATGACCACGAAAGGACTGCCCTGTTGGCCTACTTCATTCCAAGGGAAGATCGCCAAGATGACTAGGATCGCGCCCATGTAGAAAATTAAGATGCGCCATGCCAATGAATCAATCGCCATTGGGATTGTTTTCTTTGGGTTCTCAGCCTCACCCGCAGACAAACCAATCATCTCAATGCCAACATAAGCAAATAGGACCATCTGCAATGAAAGCAACATACCGCTAATACCATTTGGAAAGAAGCCGCCGTGCTTCCACAGATTACTCAAACCAATGGGTTGCCAATCATTGGTAAATCCAAATAGGATTACCGATCCACCAAGTGCAATCATGGCAACAATCGCCACTACTTTAATGAGAGCGAACCAAAATTCAAACTCACCAAAGACTTTGACCGCAATCAGATTGATTAAGCCCATCATCACTATGGAAGACAGAGCCCATATCCACTGAGGCATGTCTGGGAACCAGATTCCCATATAGATCCCAACAGCGGTTACTTCGGCAATGCCCACCACAATCCAATAAGTCCAATAAGCCCAGCCAACCATATAGCCTGCTAATGGACTCACATAATTATTGGCATAGGCTGCAAATGAGCCCGCTACAGGTTCATGAACTGCCATTTCGCCCAGAGTACGCAGCACGATGAAGGCAACGATCCCCGCCAAGAGATAGCCCAAGAGAATCGATGGCCCTGCAATCTTGATCGCAGTTGCCGACCCTAGAAATAATCCAACACCAATCGTTGAGCCTAGAGCCATCAAGCGAATGTGTCTTACTTTGAGATGGCGTTTTAAGCCAGTTTGTTCAGTCTGCAAAAGAGAGTTCCTTTCGGTTTACCGTTGGTTCACTTACCAACGAGGCAAAGTCTAGGGAGTGCTTGGTAGATGTACTAGGGGATAAAAATACCTAAAGTGATTAAAGATATAAAAAGTAGATTACCTAAAAAGGAAATGTCTTTTAAATCAAGATGATTGAGATCTCAAAAATATTCCTGACTGCAAAAGAATCAGAAACTTCCTACAGGGAATCCCCTTAGAGATTTGTTGCCAATAAAGCAAAAATTAGTCTTGCGCTGCAATTAGATTGAGAATCTCGGCGGCGGCAGCTAGACCACAGGCTGCGGTGACCATGACAGTAGAACCATAGCCAGTGCAAGCCAGACCACCGCTTGCTGTGCCAGCACGTGGCTCATGGGAGTAAATGGCACGAATACCAATTTTTTTCTTCAGGTTTCTAGAAAAGCCATGATCTTGTCTTAGCCCCTGGCGAACTTTTGCCAATAAGGCATCTTGCTCGGTACGAGAGAGATCATCACAACGCACAGAAGTTGGATCAGACTTGCCGCCTGCTGCGCCACACATCACTAGTGCACGATTATTTTGAGTTGCCCATACTGATAAAGCAATTTTAGTTTGCACAGAATCTGTTGCATCGAGTACTAAGGCATCTTTTGGTATGAGGACATCTAAATTTTCTGGTGTCAGAAATTCATCGTGAGGTGTTAATTTGATCTCGGGATTAATCTGCAAAATACGTTGTGTCATCGCCTCTACTTTGGCTTTGCCGTACTGCCCCTCTAAAGCATGGAGTTGACGATTGGTATTACTCTCTGCAATGTGATCAAAGTCAACCAAGACGAGATGCCCAATGCCAGTGCGGGCTAAAGCCTCCACAGCCCAAGAGCCGACTCCGCCCAAGCCGGCAACTACCACCGTAGCATTGCGAAAGCGCTCCCGCAGCTCTGGCCCATAGAGTCTAGCGACTCCGCCAAAACGACGATCTTCCATGCTTTCTGCTACCTTGTCTTCTGCCATAGCTTCTCTTTATACTGAATAAATGGACTCCATTGCTCAACTTCGCAAAAACTATACCTTTGGTCAGCTTTCTGAAACCGATGTTCCGGGCAATCCTTTGCCTCTTTTTAAGCTCTGGTTTGACCAGGCCGTAAGGGGGGAGTGCCCCGAACCCAATTCTATGACTTTAGCCACCGCTGATAAATCTGGAAATCCATCAGCTCGTATTGTCTTACTAAAAGGCGCTGACGAAAATGGCTTTAGCTTTTTCACCAACTATGAAAGCCAAAAAGGCAAAGATTTAGCAGCCCGTCCACAAGCCGCCCTGCTCTTTCATTGGCACGAGCTAGAGCGCCAGATTCGCATTCAGGGAGTAGTAGAGCGTGTGAGCGCTGCTGAAAGCGATGAATATTTTCACTCTCGCCCTTCAGCATCCCGTATCGGTGCTTGGGCTTCTCCACAAAGTTTAGCCATTCCGAATCGTGAATTTTTGGAAGAGGCTGAGAAACGCTTCAAAGCAGAATTTGGGGATACACCACCTCGTCCTGAGCATTGGGGAGGTTACCGCCTCCGTCCTACTGAAATGGAGTTCTGGCAAGGCCGTCCGTCCAGACTGCATGACCGCATCCATTACAAATTAGATGGATCGACCTGGAAGGTAAACCGCCTAGCCCCTTAAGAGTATTGCGGTGCTATCAGCGATTTAAATTTCGCTCTGAACTTTGCTAACTTTGGGGCAACTACCGCCATGCAATAACCTTGATTAGGATGTTGCACAAAGTAATTCTGGTGATAGTCTTCAGCAGGGAAAATAGTTGGTGCAAGGTCAATCTGTGTCACCACTGGTCTAGAATAAACTCCAGAATCATTGAGCTCTTTTACCATCTCATGTGCAATGTTGTTCTGCTCATCGCTATGCGTAAAAATAACTGATCGATATTGTGTGCCGTGATCATTGCCTTGATAGTTCAATGTGGTGGGATCATGAATCACAAAGAAAATTTCTAATAGATCTCTAAAAGAAATGACTTGCGGATCAAACGTGATGTCCACAATTTCAGCATGACCGGTAACCCCAGTGCAAACTGCTTCATAAGTAGGATTAGGTCTAGGACCCCCAGCATATCCAGGAACAACCGATTTAACCCCGGTAATTTGCTGGTACACGGCCTCAAGACACCAAAAACATCCACCGCCTAGGGTGGCTTGCTCTAGTAGGGCCTGATTTTTTTCAATATATTCATTCATGGCTTTATCCTAATGCCTTATTCCTATATTTGCCAACCATTAAAAACTATGAATCGCTTCACTATCCAGCTTGATGAAATCAAAGCAGCCTATGCTGCCGAATCTAACCCTACTCTTGAAGTGAGATTGGAGCGCATTAGCCGAATCGAAAAGATGATTGAGGCCAACGAAGAGAAAATCTGCAAAGTACTCTCGGCTGATTTTGGAGTACGTCACCCAATTGAAACCCGGCTTGCCGAATTTCAGATGGTGTATCAGGCTTGCAAGTACACGCGCAAACATCTCAAAGAGTGGATGAAACCGGTGCAAGCGGAAACTCCTTCCTATATGGGATCGTCAGAAGCGTGGACTGAAAGTCAATCGATCGGGGTTGTTGGCATCATGAGCCCCTGGAATTACCCAATCCAATTAGCGCTCGTCCCTGCAATTGCTGCCCTAGCTGCCGGCAATCGCGTTTGGCTAAAGCCCTCTGATCGCTGCTCTCGTTCTTCTGGATTTTTAGCAGGCTTGATTCAGGAGTATTTCCACCCTAGCGAATTTTGTGTCACTACTGGTGGTATCGATGTAGCCGAACAGTTTGCCGCATTGCCATTCAATCATCTCCTTTTTAGTGGTTCAGAAGCCGTCGGCAAAAAGGTAATGCGTGCTGCTGCTGAAAATCTGACTCCTGTGACATTAGAGCTTGGTGGCAAAACACCAGCCATCATTGATTCCACTGCCAAACTCCAGGAAGCTGCCTCTTCCATTGTTTATGGCAAATTAATCAATAGCGGCCAAACCTGTATTGCTTCAGACTACGTTCTGATTGAACAAGACAGACAAGATACTTTTATTCAAGAGCTGCAAGCTGCAGCTCAATCCCAATTTAGCAATCCTGAAGAACTGACTGGTCCGATTGATGATGAGCAGCTGCAATACTGGCAACACTTGGTGAGCGATGCTGTAGATCGTGGGGCAAAAGTGATTCCTTTGCTCAACAACCCCTCTGCTGAAGCTAGAAGGTTTGAGCCTGTTGCATTAGTTGGTGTATCGCCTCAGGCGCGTGTTCTGCATGAAGAAATCTTTGGGCCCATTCTTCCCATAGTGACTATTGCAGATACCGCCGCAGCCATTGCCTATGTCAATAACAGACCCAACCCATTAGCACTCTACTGGTTTGGTAAAGACAAAAAGAATCTGCGACGCGTTTTAGAAGAGACCCGCTCTGGCGGTGTCACTATTAATGACACCTTATTGCATGCAGCGGTCGAATCCTTGCCCTTCGGTGGAATCGGTGCCAGTGGGATGGGCACATATCACGGCAAAGCAGGCTTTGATACCTTTAGTCACCACAAGCCAATTCTAGAAGTGCGTGGCTTGCTGGGAAGTAATGTTCTCAGGGGCACCAAACCTGCTCACCCTCCTTACGGCAAAAAGGTTGAGGGTCTATTAACACGACTTAAGTAATCAAGCAATTAATAGGCGTAGAGCAAATCCAATAAATAAAAGTCCCGCCAACATCCACAGGCTAGCAGCCCAACGCGGATGAGTCTCAAAAAACTTTGAGAAGAATTGGCCTACGCAAATTAAGGCCGCTAAGTATGTCATGCTCATCAACTGCAAAACAGTGGCTAGGTATAAAAAGGTATACGCAGGATTTGTAGCGTCAGGACGAATAAATTGAGCAAAGAAGGCAATAAAGAAAAAGATTGCCTTGGGATTTGTTAGCGATAGAGCAAGGGCCGCAACTAATGGATGTAATCGCATTAGTTGCTCTTGGATTTCATAAACCTCTGAATGCCCCTCTGATACCCAACGCTGTTGGCCACTGCGCAGCAAGCCAACTCCCATCCACGCTAAATAGGCGGCGCCCAGAGTTCGGACAATGGTAAAAAGTACTGGTGAAGACAATAGCAATGAGGCGGCGCCCAAGGCAACGGCAATCATCAAAACTAAATCACCAATAAAGATGCCTAGCGCACTCCAAGCACCTAACTTCCAACCTCTTTGCGTTGTAATGGTTAAGACATAAAGCGAATTGGGACCTGGCAATAAGATAATAAAGAGGGTGCCCAGCAGATAGCTTGTGAAATCAACAATTCCAGCATTTGCAGGCTTGAGCAGGTCTAATGAGAAAAATTCCATCTCCGTATCATAATTAATTCGGGAAAACCCTTGTAATCACCGTCTCAAACTGTCATAATAGGAGGCTTTTTTAAGCAATTTGATTCATCGCCCCCCAGCTATATTTCAGCGTACCGTTTAGAGGTCATAAACACCGAAGTTCAAAAAACGCGCTGCCGCCTGCCTGATGGTCGATGCCTTTGACCATCGTACCCTATAAAACCATGGGTGCAACATACGGAGACATCCCATTGAAGGGATGTGTAATAGCATGACTTTTTCTAAAGAAACTCAACATGAGTCGAAAGACTCAAAGCCCACTGGAATAACATTCCAGTCTTTCGCCCTAGCGTCGCCACTTCTTAAAAACGTTGCTGAATTGGGTTTTACCCAACCCACAGAAGTTCAAGCTCAGGTTATTCCTGCAGCTTTAGTTGGTGGTGACTTATTGGTCAGCAGCCAAACTGGTAGCGGTAAAACAGCAGCCTTTTTATTGCCTTTGATTAATCAACTCATCGATGCCAACCCGAATAATTCTCCTGTACCAGGTCGCGCACAACCTAAAGTGTTAGTACTCTGCCCTACCCGTGAATTAGCGCAACAGGTTACGGCCGATGCAGTGAACCTTGTACGTGGCATGAAAGGTATCCGTATTGCAACCATCATGGGCGGTATGCCTTATGGCAAACAAATCCAAGCCCTCAAAGGCGCACTCTTAGTTGTTGCAACTCCAGGTCGTTTACTTGACTTGTGCGATAGCAAAGCAATTCGCTTAGATGATGTAAAGCAACTCGTGATTGATGAAGCTGATCGCATGCTCGACATGGGATTTGCTGATGATCTCGAGGCAATTGATAAACGTTGTGCAGGCCGTAGCCAGACTTTAATGTTCTCAGCAACCTTTGCGCCAAAGATTATGTCTTTAGCTAATGCTTTGACTACCGATGCTAAGCGCATTGAACTTGCTCACGCAGGCGAAAAGCACGCCAATATCGAACAGAAATTACATTGGGCTGACAGCATGTCACACAAACATAAATTACTTGAGCACATTTTGGCTGATGCCACTTTGGATCAAGCAGTTATTTTTGCCAGCACTCAGGTAGAAAGCGAAAAGATTGCTGACACATTGCGTGCAAATGGCTACGAAGCTACCGCACTTCACGGTGCAATGCCTCAAGCTGTGCGCATGCGTCGCCTAGAGTCGTTACGTAAAGGTCATACCAAGATTTTGGTAGCAACTGATGTAGCGGCTCGCGGTATTGATGTTCCACGCATAAGTCACGTGATTAACTTTGGCTTGCCAATGAAACCCGAAGACTATACGCACCGCATTGGTCGTACTGGTCGCGCTGGTCGTAATGGCGTAGCTATCACTTTGGTTGAACATCGTGATCGCGCTAAGATCCGCAATATTGAGCGCTTTACACAGCAAGATATCGTGGCATCAGTGATTGCAGGTCTTGAGCCACAAGCTAAGCCTAGCTTTGGTGGTGGCGGTGGTCGCCCCGGTGGTGGTGGCGGTCGCTCTGGTGGCGGCGGTAATCGTTCAGGCGGCGGTGGTGGTCGTTATGGTTCTGGCGCACGCTCTGAATCTCGCTTTGGTGGTGGCTCTGGCGGTGGTTCTGGTAGCGGCGGTCGCTCAGGCAACCATTTCGAAGCGCGCTCAACTGATTCACGCTCTGCTGACTCACGCCCTGCGCGCTCTGCTGGTTCTGCTGATTCACGCCCTGCGCGCTCTGCTGATTCACGTCCATCACGCTCAGCTGGTTCTGCTGATTCACGCCCTGCAGGCCCACGTTTTGCTAAACCAAAATCTGGCGGTCAACGTCGGAACTTTAGCGGTAGTTAAGAATGATTCGCCGTAATCGCCTCCGTTCTTCATGGAATCGAGTCGGTTCCGGTGAAATTCATCGGGCGCCACGAAAGTGGCAGCCTTGGCTTAGCGATAGTGGGTCCCTCACCCAAAAAATAGAGAACGCAATTGGTCAAAAACTAGAAGTACAAGTTTTGCGCGATTGCCCTCAATCTCTTAATAGCGATGAAAGTCGCTATTTCCATTTCAAGATTAGACGCTGCAGGGTGCGTGAAGTACTTTTGTGCGCAAATAATATTCCCGTAGTGATGGCGCATAGCGTTATTCCCACCCTAAGCTCAAGTGGTAGCAATCATGCCGTTCTGCGCCTAGGTAAAAGGCCTTTGGGCGCTGTGTTATTTGCAAAAACACGCAGATATGTCAAAGTAAAACCACCGCGAGATATTGCGCGCCTAGATAAAGGTAGTGCTTTATGGAAACGATGCTCCAAGAATTACACTGGATTGAGTTCGCCCTTGTGGGCTCGACGTACCCTCTATCAGTTAAAGGGCCGTCCAATATTGGTCAATGAGATTTTCTTGCCAGCTTTACTCAAGCTCTCAAAAGCTTAGATCATTAGCCAAGCTAGGCTCGCTTTAATGAGGGCCTCATCGCCAGACTCAGTAGTAAAGACTTCACCAAATCCAATTGCCTTAGCTGCGTCAGCAATATTATGATGTGGGCATAAGGCACTTGCGCTTTGAAGCCCTTGAGGAAATTGATCCTTCACCACTTGGCCCAAATAACGCACTGCCTCAGAAGATGTCAGCAGCCAAAGTGATTTTGAGAAATCCATTTCACGAATCACATGCCAAGCGGGATTGGCAAGATCCAAGGGTACACGAGTGTATACAGAGATCGCCTCTACTCCTGCCCCTGCTTTCATTAAGGTGTCTGCCAACCATTCACGACCACCCTCACCTTTGAAAATAACAATTTTCTTGTTTTTAAAGTCCCAACCAAGGCTTTGTAGTTCTTGCCATAACCCCTCTGAATCCCATTGCTCATTGTTCTTGGGGATTATTACCGGAGTGGGATTTTTTTCTTGACCAATACCATGGTTCTGTAAAGCCAGCTTACTGCTTCCACCCATCACGCCAATCGGAATAATCTTCTTTGAAAATTCTTGCCAATCACGCTCTAGTAAGCGCATAACGCATTCAATTGCGTTAGGGCTAATAAAGATTGCTAGATCTGCATCTTTTAAAGTAGTAGCAATATGATCTGCTAGTGAATCATCCGCTTTTGGAACGATCGTCAGCAAAGGGAGCGAGACTATCTCTGGGAGGCTGCGTTTAGCAACATCGCTGTGCTCGATGCTTTTGCTAAGCACCTCGATGAGTTGACGAGCTTGGCCACTAGGTCTAGTAACGACGATGGTTTTAGTACTCATCGCTACTGTGATTTCTATTTAGAAATTTTGGGAATTAAATCTGCTGCACCTTGTGCCAATAAATCTTTTGCGACAGCAAGCCCGAGTGCCTCTGCATCTTCAATCGATTCTACTTTGGCATTACCTTTGGCCAGACAGATTGCCTTACCATCAACACTTGCCACAAAAGAACGTATTTGCATCTGATTCTGATCCCATACCGCATGGGCTGCCAAGGGCACTTCACAAGAGCCACCGAGCTGACGTGAAACCATCCGCTCTGCAGATACAGCAAATAGAGTTGGCAAGTCATTTAAGGGGGCAAGCCATTGCTTAATATTGGGATGTTTACTTAAGGTCTCAATACCTAGAGCACCTTGACCAGCAGCTGGCGTATAGGGATCATACGGAAGATACACACGAATTCGACTTTCTAAACCTAAACGCTTTAAACCTGCTGCTGCCAAAATAATCGCTTGATACTCACCACGATCTAACTTACCCATGCGTGTATCCAAATTACCACGCAGCGGATGAATTTCTAGATGCGGAAGTTTTGCTCGCAACACTGACTCGCGACGCAAGCTCGAAGTTCCTACGATGGCTCCTTTGGGTAAGTCTTCAAGACTGGCATAGTCATTTGAAACAAACGCATCGCGTGCGTCTTCTCTGGCCATCACACAAGCAAGATCAAATCCCTCTGGCATCACCATCGGAACATCCTTAAGAGAGTGAACCGCCAAATCAGCACGTCCATCCTCAAGAGCAGTTTCGAGTTCTTTGACAAAAAGGCCTTTGCCACCCACTTTAGAGAGGGCCTTATCCAAAATCTGGTCTCCTCGGGTAGTCATGCCCAAAATCTGAACATCACAGTCTGGATAGAGCTTTTTGAGGCAATCCCTGACGTGTTCTGCCTGCCACATGGCCAGGCGACTTTCACGGGAAGCGATAACTAGGCGCTTAGGAGCTGCCAAAGAGGGAGAATTCGGGGTCTGGGACATAACATTTAAAATAATAAAAGACGTACAACAATATACTGTGTTTATGAGCTCACCCAAAAATTCCTTAGACAACAAAGCCCAAGCTTGGTCGGCCCGTTTTGACGAGCCGGTAGACGAGCTCGTTCAGCGTTATACCGCCTCGATTGGCTTTGATCAACGCTTTGCAATGGTTGATATTGCCGGCTCCCTGGCCCATGCCCAAATGTTGGCTGCCCAAAAGATCATCAGCGCCCAGGATTTAGCCGATATCGAGAAGGGTATGGCTCAAATTAAGAGTGAGATTGAATCTGGCCAGTTTGCATGGCAATTGGCACTCGAAGATGTGCATCTCAATATTGAAGCACGCTTAACTGCGCTAGTAGGTGATGCCGGAAAACGTTTGCATACTGGTCGTTCACGCAATGATCAAGTAGCAACTGATTTACGTCTATGGTTGCGTGGCAGCGTTGATGAGATTGCCGCTACTCTTAAAACGTTGCGTGCAGCACTATTAGACTTAGCAGAAAAGCATGCTGGCACAATCATGCCTGGTCATACTCATCTGCAGGTTGCACAACCCATTACCTTTGGTCATCACTTGATGGCTTATTTTGAAATGTTTAGTCGCGATACCAGTCGCTTGACTGATTTGCGTGCGCGCTTGAATCGTCTGCCCTTAGGTGCAGCAGCTTTAGCAGGCACCAGCTACCCAATTGATCGTGAGCAGGTTGCTAAAACTCTCGGCTTTGATGGTATTTGCAACAACTCTTTAGATGCTGTATCTGATCGTGATTTTGCGATTGAGTTCTGTGCCTTTGCATCTATCTTGATGATGCACGTTTCTCGCCTCTCTGAAGAGCTCGTACTCTGGCTTAGCCCACGCTTTGGCTTTATTGATCTACCGGATCGCTTTTGCACTGGTAGCTCCATCATGCCGCAAAAGAAAAACCCTGACGTTCCTGAATTAGCAAGGGGTAAGACAGGTCGCGTCTATGGTGATCTGATGTCTTTGTTAACGCTAATGAAAAGTCAACCTCTTGCCTATAACAAGGATAACCAAGAAGATAAAGAACCGTTGTTCGATGCAGTCGATACTGTGCAAGATACGCTACGTATCTTTGCTGACATGATTCCTCATATCGAAGTCAAGGCAGCTGTGATGAAAGCAGCAGCTGAAGAAGGTTTTTCAACAGCAACTGACTTAGCTGACTACTTAGTTAAAAAAGGCTTAGCCTTCCGTGATGCTCATGAAGCAGTAGCACATGCCGTTAAAGCCTGTGTCGGCAGAAAGTGCATGCTGACTGACTTAAGCTTGTCAGAATTGCGTTTTGCTTGTGGCCTTGATAATCGCCCTGAGTTGATGGGTGATGATGTCTTCGCCTTGCTAACAGTAGATGGTTCAGTGCAATCACGCCAACATACTGGTGGAACCGCACCCTCTCAAGTACTGGCCGCTATCAAACGGGGTCGTGCAGATCTGTAGATCGCATGGGGTTTTGGTCCAAACTTTCCACGGGTATTGATCGTATAAACCAACTGCTTGGCAAAGCTGCCAGCATCATGATTCTGTTGTCCTGCATAGTATCGGCAGCCAATGCCCTACTGCGCTATGGCTTAGACATCAGCAATAACTGGCCCTTAGAGCTGCAATGGTATTTATTTAGTGCAGCAGTAATGCTGGGCGCATCCTACACTCTTAGGCGCAATGAACATGTCCGCGTAGATTTAATTTACTCACAGCTTTCTGAGCGTGGGCGTATTTGGGTTGATTTGTTTGGCTTTCTATTTTTCTTGATGCCAGCTTGTATTTTATTTTCCTGGCTCTCATGGACTACTCTCTTTTATCCATCTTGGCTGATCAATGAGCATTCGATGAATTCTGGTGGTCTTGCTCGTTACCCTATTAAGTTTGTTGTGCCCTTTGGTTTCTTTATGCTCAGCTTACAAGGTCTTTCAGAAATCATCAAACGTATCGGCGCACTTAAAGGTGAAAGCACCTTACCCACCGAAGACCTTCATTACGAAAAGCCGATGCAATGATCCCATTAGAGTGGATGCCACCGCTCATGTTTGGCGGCCTCATCGCCTTTATGTTAGTTGGCTTCCCAGTCGCATTTTCCTTGATGGCTGCTGCCCTCTTCTTTTCAGTCATTGCGATTAGCGAAGGCTTTTTTGGAATACCATTTTTGCAAGCCATTCCACAGCGTATCTTTGGTAGCGTGCTTGCGAATGACCTCCTTCTGGCGATTCCATTTTTCACTTTGATGGGCGCTCTTTTGGAACGCTGCGGTCTTGCTGAAGAAATGCTGGACTCCATGGGTCAACTCTTTGGAAGAGTGCGTGGTGGCCTAGGTTACTCAGTCATCATTGTGGGATTTATTCTCGGTGCGATTACCGGTACTGTAGCCGCCCAGGTCATTGCTATGGCGATGATCTCTTTGCCAGTGATGATGCGCTATGGCTACAACATGCGCTACGCTACCGGCGTTCTGGCAGCTTCTGGAACCATTACTCAATTAGTACCGCCATCATTGGTTCTAATCGTTTTAGCAGATCAACTCAAGACTCAAAGTGGTAGCGCTGATGTCGGCAGTATGTATCTGGGCGCATGGTTGCCTTCATTGCTACAAATTGGGCTTTTTGCCCTCTATACCTTCTTCCTCTCCCGAATCCGCCCAGACTATTTGCCGGCAGTGCCAGAAAGTGATCTCACCCTCAAGGGCTGGCAGCTCTGGAAAAAATGCCTCTTGGGAATTATCCCGTCTGCGGTGCTCATTTTTTTAGTGCTGGGCACGATCATGATGGGCATCGCTACCCCAACTGAATCTGGCGCAATGGGAGCGATGGGTGCATTGCTACTAGCTTGGTTACGCAGAGCCAGCATTCCCAATCTCAAGGGCTTGATCCAGGAGGCCTATCAAAACACCATGCGCATTACCGCCATGGTGATCTTTATTCTGATTGGCTCAACTTGCTTCTCTGTCGTATTCCAAGGAGTCGATGGCGGCTTATGGGTTGAGAACCTGTTCTCAAATATGCCAGGTGGATGGGTCGGCTTTTTAATCGCAGTCAATCTCTTAGTGTTTTTCTTGGCGTTCTTTTTAGACTTTTTTGAGATTGCTTTCATCATCGTGCCGATGCTTGCACCAGTAGCAGTGAAACTTCTCTCTCCAGTGCTACTTGATTCTATGAATGGCAATCCGCAGGCTGCTGCCAGTGCTGCTCTTGTCTGGTTTGGGGTCATGCTATGCGTCAATATACAAACCTCATTTATGCATCCGCCATTCGGCTTTGCCCTCTTCTACCTCCGAGGGGTGGCACCAAAGGAGGTCAAGAGTAGTGACATCTATTGGGGTGCGCTGCCATGGGTTGGATTGCAACTGATTATGGTGGCAGTAGTCATCGCCTTCCCTGCCCTGGTGACCACATTATTAGATAAGCCTGCTGCTGTGGTGCAGAGTCTGGAATTCAACTTCATCAGCGAAGAAAATAAAACGGATACTCCAGCGAATAAAGTAGATGAAGATGCTCCGGTAATGTTTCAATTGGATAAGCCGGTTAAATAAAAATGCCCTGCAGAAGCAGGGCATTGGTAATCAAATCTCAATGAGACTTACAGCGTAATATCACGCTCTTGTCTGACGCAGTCCACATAGTACTCACTGCGACCATCTAAGTCAGCTTTAACCAGACCATGGATATCAGTCTCAAAGCCTGGGAACTTTTCATTAAAGTCTCTTGCGAAGTACAGATAATCCACAATGCGTTTATTAAAGCGCTCACCCGGAATGAGGAGCGGAATGCCTGGTGGGTATGGCGTTACCAACATAGCCGTTACGCGCCCTTCTAACTGATCGAGTGGCACACGATCGACTTCTTTATGCGCCATCTTAGCCCAAGCTTCTGAAGGCATCATGGCCGGAACCATGTCCGAGGTATACATCTCTGTGGTCATACGAGCCACATTACGGCCCTTATAGAACTCATGAATCTGCTGGCAAATATCTTTTAGGCCAACGCGCTCATAGCGTGGATGCTTAGCCACAAACTCAGGCAAGACTTTCCATAAAGGTGCGTTCTTATCAAAGTGATCTTTAAACTGTTGCAGCTCAGTCACTAGCGTGTTCCAACGGCCTTTAGTAATGCCGATGGTGAACATAATGAAGAAGGAATATAGGCCACACTTCTCAACGATCACCCCATGTTCTGCCAGATACTTCGTGACAATACTTGCCGGGATACCCATGGAACCAAAGTTACCTTCAATATCCAATCCTGGAGTAACAACTGTTGCCTTGATCGGGTCCAGCATATTAAAGTCTTTGGCCAATTTTCCAAAGTCATGCCAAGCAGCTGAGGGTTCTAAGATCCAATCTGAGCGCTCGCCAATACCTTCTTCTGCTAAGTGATCTGGTCCCCAAACCTTAAACCACCAGTCAGC
>CAMBBT010000035.1 GCA_945864455.1 Polynucleobacter meluiroseus
GCCATTTTGTTTGGTGGCCGTGCTGCAGAAGAAATCTTCTTGCACTCGTCGAGTACCGGTGCTTCAAACGACTTTGAGCGTGCTACTAAACTGGCGCGCGATATGGTGACCCGTTATGGTATGAGCGAAAGCTTAGGTACGATGGTTTATGTTGACACTGAGTCTGAAAGTATCTTTGGGCGTAATAGCACCAAGACCGTTTCTGAGTTGACACAACAAAAAGTGGACTTTGAGATTCGTTCGCTGATTGATAGTCAGTACGCCTTAGCGAGATCGATTCTGGAAAATAATCGTGATAAGGTTGAGGCCATGGTTGTTGCTTTGCTCGAATGGGAAACCGTTGATGCCGATCAAATTAATGACATCATGGATGGTCGTCCACCGCGTGCACCATTACCACCACCACCAACTATTTTTGGTAACTCTGCTGGCACAGCTGGCCCAGCCGCTGGTAACGCCCCAGCACCAGCTTAAGCGACATTAGACTAGTTGTCTTGATGGAGAAGCAAGGCATTTTAGAGATGCCCACAACATGGCGTTGTGGGCGTTTTCTTTTTGACTTTAGCAAACGCAGACGCCCAGTAGTGATGGGCATTCTCAATGCCACCCCGGATTCATTTTCAGATGGCGGCAAATTTAAAACACCGAAAGACGCTATCGCTCAAGCAGAGTTAATGGTTGAGGGTGGTGTTGATCTGATTGATATCGGTGGTGAGTCAACTAGACCAGGAGCAGAGCCAGTAGCACTCCAAGAAGAGCTTGATCGTGTGCTACCAGTGATTGAAGCACTGAAAGATTGTGGCGTAGCACTCTCGATTGATACTTATAAAGCAGAAACGATGCGCCAAGCCTTAAGGACGGGTGTTGATTGTGTAAACGATATTTGGGCCTTAAGACAAGCAGGTGCAGTCGATGCTGTATTAGAAAGTAAGGATTGCGGTATTGTCTTGATGCACATGCAGCGTGATCCGCAGACCATGCAATTTAATCCCGAGTATCACGATGTGATTGCGCAGGTGATGCAGTTTCTAAACGAGCGTGCAGAACTACTTAAAACAAAAGGGGTTGATCGAAACAGAATAGTGATCGACCCCGGGTTTGGCTTTGGCAAGAGTCTTGAGCACAACCTGAGTATGCTCAGGCATTTTGATCAATTCTCCCAGTTAGGCTATGCAGTATTAGCTGGTATCTCGCGTAAATCGATGCTGGGCAAGATTACTGGTAAGGACATGCATGAGAGACTAGCCCCCAGTGTTGCTGCAGCCATCATGGCGGCTGATCGTGGCGCCAGAATTGTGAGAGTCCATGATGTGCCTGAGACGGTAGATGCCTTAAAGCTATGGGAAGCCTCAGTTTTATAATGAGTCCTATGAAAAAACAATACTTTGGAACTGATGGCATTCGCGGTGAAGTAGGGCAATTTCCGATTGTTCCGGAATTCATGACCCGATTGGGTTATGCCGCAGGCAAAGTTCTCTCTAAAGATGCTAAAGCTGGCCAACGCTGCAAAGTATTAATTGGCAAAGACACGCGTATTTCGGGGTACTTATTAGAGTCAGCATTAGAGGCTGGATTTACTGCTGCAGGTGTAGATATCATGCTGTGTGGTCCGATGCCAACCCCTGGTGTAGCTTACCTGACTAAAGCATTGGGTTTATCCGCTGGCGTCGTGATCTCGGCATCACACAATCCTTACCAAGATAACGGTATTAAGTTTTTTTCGGCCAATGGCGACAAACTCGATGATGAGTTTGAATTAGCGATTGAAGCAGAGTTAGAAAAACCGATGGGCTGCGTGAGCGCGCATGAGCTTGGTAAGGCATTTCGTTTGGATGATGCTGCAGTCCGCTATATTGAGTTCTGCAAATCGACATTTCCAGAAGATCTCAATCTCAAGGGATTAAAGCTGGTAGTTGACTGCGCCAATGGTGCTGCATATCACACCGCACCGCACGTATTTCATGATCTAGGTGCAGAAGTGATCTCAATTGGTATTAGCCCGGATGGTAAGAATATTAACGATGGTTGTGGCGCTACTGCACCAGCAGCATTAATTGCCAAAGTGAAAGAAGTCAACGCAGATCTTGGTATTGCGCTCGATGGTGATGCCGATCGCTTGCAAATGGTCGATGGCAGTGGTCGCCTATTTAATGGTGATGAGCTCTTGTACGTGCTTGCCAAAGATAGATTAGATCGCGGTCAGAAGCTTGGTGGAGTCATTGGTACCTTGATGACCAATCTGGCGGTTGAGAATGCGATTAAAGAGATGGGTATGGGATTTGAACGCGCCAATGTAGGTGATCGATACGTGCTAGAGCTGCTCAAGCAAAAAGGCTGGATCATCGGCGGGGAGGGCTCTGGCCATTTGTTATGTCTAGATCAGCATTCCACTGGAGATGGCACGATTGCAGCGCTCCAAGTATTAGCAGCCATGAGTCAAAACAAAAAGAGCCTGGCTCAGTTGCTTGAAAAAGTAACTATCTTCCCGCAAGTTCTTCTGAACGTGAAATTTAAGTCCGGCTATAACTGGAAGTCTGATGAAAAGCTCAAGCAGCAGATTGCTAAAGTAGAGGCCGATCTCGAAGGTATTGGCAGGGTTCTCATTCGGGCTTCCGGGACAGAACCACTCCTACGCATAATGATCGAAACCCAAGATGGGGATGTGGCCATGAGCGCTGCCAAAAGTATTGCTGATTTAGTACCCATCGCTTAACTTTAATGAGCGAGCTTCCTGTTTTTGTCTCAGAACCTTCGAGAACATTAGTGACTGGTTACCTATGGGCTGTTAGGGCAAACTGACCGTAACCAGTAACAGCAGAATTGCACTTCATATCCCATAAGTAATTTTCATACTACAAGCTCAATATGACAAGAAAGCACTGTAATAAAACTGCAATAAATCTGTCACACAACATTCAACAGATAAAAGTCAGTTTGCTGCCATCAAAGGCTATGCAAATTGAAAAAAGCTAACTAGTATTCAATATACCGATACCTAAGACTGGTGTGTACGCAGATGAGCGCTAAAACCTTATTCTTATTGCGCCATGCCAAGGCGATTACAGGTGGCTTATTGATTCCTGATCAAGATAGACCTCTGTCAGAACGAGGCCTTAAAGAGGTGAATAAGCTAGGTGCCAAACTCCATAAAAAGGGGATTCATATTAACTTGATTGTTACTAGCCCTGCGGTAAGAGCAATTACTACAGCACATAGCATTGCTAATAGGTTAGAGATGAAGCATACGAATTTCTTAATCGACCCATTGGTTTATGGGGCAGAGCCGACAGTTTTACTCGAATTGATTTCTCGAATTGCTAAAAGATATGATGATGTGATGATTGTGGGTCACAATCCCAGCCTTACAGAATTAGCATCTCATATTGCTGGTGAGCCTATTGCAATGTCTACTTGCTCTTTAATGAAGGCTTCTTTTGAGTTTAAGGATTGGGCTAAGGTGTTGACCGAAAAGTCTAGCAAGTTCTCGTTCTTGAATTAAGAGCAAACCTTATTCACTAACTATATTCATATTTGCCCTGATCAACATTGGCGAAAAGCTAAAAGGTTGCTCTAATTTTCCATCTACCTGAATTTCTACTGCTTGGACTTGTTCCGCACCCATGACTTCGAGGCGAATAACGTTTTCAAGAACATGCTTTTGATCTATTGATTTTAGTGGCTGATCAATAATTAAACGATGGCTATCACCGTGAATCAACAGTACAGGCTTCTTGAATGATTGCGCATGTTTACTTAGGGTCTGTAATGTATCTCGATAGCCACTAGCAGGATCAACTGCTTGACTCCGATTGTAAAAAACATCTGCTTGATAGAAGAGAATAATCCCAGAATACTGCTTACTCGTGGCGGTATTGAATGCGCGATTGATCCAGCTTAAATTCGCTTCGTTGCGCTCAAAATATTCTTGCTTTGCACTTTCGTTGCGCTCAAAATTATTGTTTGATCCAGGAATGTGAAGATTTACAAAGAGAAAATGATTCTTTACCCACATTGAGTTTTCTACAAATTTGCTGTGCTTAGGATCAATATCTGCTTGTCTAACTAGCTCAAGCTGAGTTTTTCCTAGACTCATGTTCGAAGCAAAGAAAGTCTTACGTAAGCTTTGAAGACGTTCAATTGGATCATATGCTCCGGCAAGAGGTCTGTGACAGTCGGTCCATTCATTGTCGCCAATGCTATAGATTAATGGTGAGGAGAACTGGTTAAAATACTTTTTAACAATGAGGTTATATTCATCACTGCAGGGGCTCGAACCTGATTTTGTATCACCTATGAAGATCGAGAAGCTAGGATTGGTTTTGTTGATTTCGCTAATCAATCTTTCGTAGCGTAAAAAGTCATCTGGAATTTTGTATGGCATATCTCCAAGAGCGATGAACTTAAATGGCTGCGCAAGTGCAGTGCCTGCACAGCTAAGCGCTATTGCGAATAGGAACGGTCTCAAAAATTGCATGGTCATTTATAGATATTGGCGCTCTTGTTAATTTCAATCACTTCGATTTCCCCAAATATATAGGATTCAGAGCCAACCTCTATCCAGCCAAAATCATGAAAAACGTCGGCATAATTTTTTGAGTATTTTTTATGGCTTCCATAGAAGATATCCGTTAATTCCTCTTGCTCTTCTTCCTCTACGGTATCAGAAAAGTAAATGACTTTTTTCCCGCCAAAGATTTTACCTATGCTTCCCCCGGGTATATCTTGAATGCAAATTCCAATTTTAGGATCATAGGACTTGGTAAATGTAGGCTTAATTTGGGTTAAAACCGAGCCTAGCTTCCACACCACACCGCACTTGATTTCTTTGTTGCTAGATTGGAAAACATGGCGCTCAACAATGGAGCCGATTTCTAAGGGAATGATTTGATAGTCCATAAAGAACTCCCATGGGTTGAATTGCATTGACCTCCAATAGTGTGCATAGAAATTATGACTAGCCTATTTTTATATTGGATTGCCACTATGGGGAGATGCTATCAACCATTCGCATTCAACCCCATCCTTCACTAATACAGAAGTGACCTTAGACCGTGCTGCATTCACCATATTTATTGAAGATTATTTCATAAGTACATGATTAATATGAAATTATTATTATTATTAGGCCCTGTCATGAAAGCGTCATAGTCCAATCGTATTGTCCATATACCGCAATGTTGCGTTATTTTTTTAAGGACTTATTAAATGAAATCTTTTTTGAAAAAAGCACTAGTTATTAGCGCTATTTCACTGGCTCCAGTTGCTTTTGCTGCTGACATGACAGGCGCAGGCGCAACATTCCCTTACCCAATCTACGCAAAATGGGCTGAAGCCTACAAAGCAAAAACTGGCTCTAACTTGAACTACCAATCTATTGGTTCATCTGGTGGTATCAAGCAAATTAAAGCGAAAACTGTTGATTTCGGTGCATCCGACAATCCAGTCAAATTTGAAGATTTAGAAAAAGATGGCATGGTTCAGTTTCCAGCAATCATTGGTGGTGTAGTGCCCGTGATGAACGTGGATGGTGTTAAGCCAGGCGAACTTAAATTAGATGGTCCAACTTTAGCTGATATTTTCCAGGGCGTGATTTCTGATTGGGGTGATAAGCGTATTGCTCTGATGAACCCAGGCGTGAAGATTCCTTCTGGTCCGATTACTGTTGTGCACCGTGCTGACGGCTCTGGTACAACAGCGATTTTTACTGACTACTTAGCAAAAACTAGCTCCCTCTGGAAAGATGCTGTTGGTGCAGGTGCTGCTGTTAAATGGCCAGCCGCTTCTTCAGTTGGTGGTAAAGGTAACGAAGGTGTTGCTGCAAACGTTTCTCGCGTTAAGAACTCGGTTGGTTATGTCGAGTACGCTTATGCTAAGAAAAACAAAATGACTCACATCGCTATGAAAAACAAAGAAGGTAACTTTATTCAACCTGATGACCTAACCTTCGCTGCTGCTGCTGCTGGTACTGATTGGTCAAAGATTCCAGGTATGGGTACTTTCATTACTGATGCTGCTGGTGCTAAGTCATGGCCAATTACTGGCGCATCTTTCATCCTCTTGTACAAGAACCCAGATAATAAGGCGAATGCTGCCGAAGTAATGAAGTTCTTTGACTTTGGATTTAAAGAAGGTAAGAATATGGCCTTAGAGCTGGATTACGTCCCAATGCCTGATGTCACAACCGACTTTATTCGCAAGAATGTATTCACAAAGGTTGCAACTAAATAAGGTTTGATGGTTATCTTTTTAATCACTCAATAATGAAACAGCTCCACAGATTGTGGGGCTGTTTCATTATTTAAATAAGCCAAATATGGATATCACACAGTCCCACTCAGCGCCAACGCAGCAAGCTACGAGGATTGCAAAGTTACAGCGTACACAAGATTTCTTGTTTTATGCAATTACTCAATTTTTTGCACTTTCTGTACTCATAGCTCTGCTCGGCATTATTGTTTCTCTCGTTATTAACGCATGGCCGGCCCTGAATAAATTTGGAGTAGGTTTTTTCTTCACTAGTGAGTGGGATATCATCAACGGGGAATTCGGCGGTCTGATCGCGATTTATGGAACTTTAGCAACATCGCTGATTGCCTTGTTAATTGCAGTGCCTCTGAGCTTTGGTATCGCTGTATTTTTAACAGAGTTATGTCCAAATGTATTGCGTAGGCCTCTTGGAACTGCTATAGAGTTATTGGCTGCTGTACCCTCTATTATTTACGGCATGTTTGGTCTATTTATCTTTGCCCCCATCTTCGCTGACTATATTCAACCAGCATTGGCAGGCACATTGGGGCAAATTCCAGGCCTAGGAATCTTATTTTCTGGAGCTTTTAATGGAATCGGTATTCTTTGTGCTGGATTGATTTTGGCAATGATGATTTTGCCCTTTATTGCTTCTGTGATGCGTGATGTATTCGAGATTGTTCCTCCAGTTCTAAAGGAGTCAGCTTATGGTATTGGCTGTACTACTTGGGAGGTAGTCAGAAATGTCGTGCTTCCCTATACCAAGGCTGGTGTTATCGGTGGAATCATGCTCGGATTGGGTAGGGCGCTTGGTGAAACCATGGCCGTTACCTTTGTGATCGGAAATGCCCATCGCTTATCAGCCTCCTTATTTGCACCAGGAAATTCAATTGCTTCAACTCTAGCCAATGAATTTGGTGAGGCTGAGTTAGGACCTCATTACTCCTCATTATTTGCGCTTGGTCTTGCGCTGTTCATGATCACCTTTATCGTGCTAGCCATTGCTAAATGGATGCTCATGAATATGGAGAAAAAACAGGGCTTAAAAACATGAGCAATTTTTCCAATATTAACCCAGCAATTTTTGCTAAACGCAAACGTGCCAATAAAATTGGCTTAGTTCTCTCTACTGCGGCTATGGTGCTGGGCATGACATTTCTTTTATGGATCTTAAGCGTCCTATTTATCAAAGGATTTTCATCTATTAGTTTAGATGTATTCCTGCAGAGCACGCCCGCTCCTGGATCAGAAGGTGGTGGTCTAGCTAATGCGATTCTTGGCAGCCTCATGATTGTGGCTAGCTGTACTTTAATTAGTACTCCGATAGGCGTGCTTGCTGGCTTGTACCTCTCTGAGTATGGTGATAGAAGTAAGGTAGCATCGATCACTCGTTTTGTTACTGACATCATGCTATCTGCCCCATCAATCGTGATCGGCTTGTTTGTCTATGCGATTGTGGTCGCACAAGTAAAGCATTTTTCTGGTTGGGCAGGGACGATCGCCTTGGCCCTTATTGCGATACCAGTTGTAGTGAGAACCACAGAGAATATGCTAAGACTCGTCCCAGGAAGCTTGCGTGAAGCTGCATATGCATTAGGTACGCCGAAGTGGAAGGTTGCCTTTATGATTACTTTGCGCGCTGCTCAGAGCGGTGTTATCACGGGCATCTTACTGGCTTTAGCACGCGTCAGTGGTGAAACAGCGCCATTGTTATTCACGGCATTAAATAATCAGTTCTTCTCAACCAATATGAATGCGCCAATGGCCAACTTACCAGTAGTCATCTTCCAGTTTGCAATGAGTCCGTACGATAACTGGGTAGATTTAGCCTGGGCTGCTGCCTTATTAATTACATTTACTGTGCTCGGCTTAAATATTTTAGCGCGAGTGGTATTCCGTGAAAAGGTTCAGGCATGATGAGCAATATAAAAACAATGTTTGACTTAAATCAGATTGATAGTCAAGGAGCTAAAGTGGAAACAACAGATCAACAATCAGACCAGGCTGCTATCAATGCACTTGAGGTCAGAAATCTTAACTTTTTCTATGGTTCATTTCAGGGTCTTAAAGATATTAACCTTGATATTGAGCAAGGTAAGGTTACTGCCTTTATCGGCCCTTCAGGTTGCGGTAAATCTACACTGCTCAGAACCTTAAATCGGATGTATGACTTGTATCCTGGTCAGCGCGCTGAAGGCGAAATCAAATTTTATGGCCAAAATATTCTTGAGCCAGATCAGGACTTAAACTTGCTGCGCTCCCGTATTGGCATGGTTTTCCAGAAACCAACCCCATTCCCAATGTCTATCTACGAAAACATTGCTTTTGGTGTACGCCTCTATGAAAGACTCTCTCGCTCCGAAATGGATGAGCGTGTTGAATGGGCATTGAACAAAGCAGCCCTGTGGAATGAAGCTAAAGATAAACTAAACCAAAGCGGTTTGTCACTGTCTGGTGGACAGCAGCAGCGCCTTTGTATCGCTCGTAGCGTAGCTGTAAAGCCTTCGGTGATGCTACTCGATGAGCCTACCTCAGCACTAGATCCCATTTCGACAGGAAAAATCGAGGAATTGATCAATGAACTCAAGCATGAGTACACCATTGCGATTGTGACCCACAATATGCAACAGGCAGCTCGCGTATCCGATTACACTGCTTACATGTATCTTGGTAGTTTGGTTGAATACGGTAAAACAGATGAAATATTTATTAAACCTAAGCGTAAAGAAACTGAAGACTATATTACCGGCCGCTTCGGTTAATTGGAGATATTAAATGCCTGATAATCACCTTTCAACACAATTTGATGCAGATTTAAACTCGCTCTCTAGTCGCTTGCTAGAAATGGGTGGATTGATCGAGTCGCAGATCTCAACAGCGATGCGTGCGTTTACGCAAATGGATCTAGATACTTGCAATATTGTTATTGAGAACGAAAAACTTGTTAATGATCTTGAGATTCAAATTGATTTGGCCTGTACTGAACTGATTGCAAGACGTCAGCCTATCGCTCGTGACTTACGCTTAGTAATGGCTGTCTCAAAAGCGATTACTAATCTTGAGCGTGCAGGCGACGAAGCCGAGCGCGTTGCTAAGCGTACTAAACACCTGATTGAAGCTGGTACTCCACACAATATTAATGTGGCAGAGATTCGTCTTTCTGGCCAAATGGCAATCAATCTATTACGCCGTAGTTTGGATGCGTTTGCACGCTTAGATACCATTGCCGCTGCTGATGTTGTCGCTGAAGACCGTCAAATTGATGAGGAGTTCAGAGGTTTTGTTCGCAAACTCATCACCTATATGTCTGAAGACCCCCGTATTATTAGTATTGGCTTAGATATGTTGACCATTGCTAAGGCAATTGAACGTATTGGTGATCACGCTAAAAATATTGCCGAGTTTGTGATTTATATTGCAAAGGGCTCCGATGTTCGCCACATTCCCCATGAAGACTTAGTACGCGAAGCCAATAAAGACTAATAAAGAGCTTCCAATATGACTCACCGCATACTAATAGTTGAAGATGAGCCATCCATAGCAGAGTTGATTGCAGTCAATCTAACGCATGCAGGCTATGAGGTTGAGAAGGCTATGCAAACTGATCTTGCTCTCGCAATGATGAAGGATCATTTGCCCAGTCTAGTGATCTTAGATTGGATGCTGCCAGGTAAGTCTGGGGTGCAATTTGCTAAAGAGTTGAGAGCCAATGAACGGACAAGAGGCTTGCCGATTTTGATGCTAACTGCTAAAAGCGAGGAGTCTGATAAGGTATTGGGCTTAGATTCCGGTGCGGATGACTATGTGACTAAGCCTTTCTCGCCCAAGGAATTAATTGCTAGAGTAAGAGCCTTGTTGCGCAGGCAAACGCCACTTGAAGATACTGGCCCACTTACTATTGGCCCCCTAAAGCTGGACCCCAGCTCTCATAGAGTTTTGGCTGTTTGGCCCAATAGTGAGCCAAAGCCAATTTCCTTAGGCCCGACAGAATATAGGATCCTTCAATTCTTTATGGCCAATCCTGAACGCGTTCATTCACGTGCTAACTTACTCGACAAGGTTTGGGGTAATGAGGTCTATATTGAAGAGCGGACAGTAGACGTGCACATTAAGCGTCTCAGGGCTGCATTAACCCCAGTAGACTGCGATCGATATATCGAGACAGTGAGGGGTAGTGGCTACCGTATTACCAAGACTCCAAGCCACAATTAGACCTCATCTCCAGGCTTTTTGAGCTATTTCAAGGGCATTCTTGAGATAGTCTAAGATTGCAGGATGATTTCTGCCTTAACCCGCTTTATCTTCCTCGTCTGCCTTGCTTTAATAGTTGCATTTGTCACTCTGTATAGCTGGGGTGCTGAGTGGGCTATTTTAGTCGGCGTTTTTGTCCTATCAATACCTTTGGTTTTCTCCTACGTCAACCTAGCGCGCCTAGGTAAATATGTCCAATCTGATTCGGTTGAGAATATGCCGCTACCTAGTGGATTTTGGGACGAGGTATTTTTTAGGTTGCAGCGTTTAGTGAAAGCACTAAAGCAAAGGATGCGAAATATCGAGCAGCAGCACGAACACTTTATCGAAGCTTTTCAAGCATCGCCTAATGGAATTTTGATGTTAGATGAAAGCGACCAAATTGAGTGGTGCAATAGTATTGCAGAACGATTTTTTGGCCTGATCTATAAACGCGATGTAATGCAGCGTATCAATTTCCTAATTCGTCGCCCAGAATTTATTCAATACCTAAATATACGCAACTTTGATGAACCTTTACTTCTGGAAAGAATGGGTCCAGATAGTAGTCTTAGCTTAATGCTACAAGCCTTTCCATTTGGCAATCAGCGACATTTATTACTGGTACAAAACGTCACAGATCTTCAAAAAGCAGATGCAATGCGTCGTGACTTCGTTGCCAACGTTTCTCACGAAATGAGGACGCCAATCACTGTCTTAATGGGTTTTTTAGAGACAGTTCAATCTTTAGATCTTGAAAAAAGCCAGCGAGACCAATATTTTGACATGATGATGTCGCAAGCCCAACGCATGAAAAGTTTGGTTGAGGATCTATTAACGCTTGCTAACCTGGAAGCTAATGCATTGCCTGCTGCAACCAATCAAGTGAATGCTGAAACGCTCATGGCATTATTGAAAAATGATGCTGAAGCGCTATCTCACGGAAGTCATCACTTTACTTTTGAAGTGCTGAAGAAAAATAATTTATTAGGCGATGAGCGAGAAATACTTTCCGCATGTAGCAACTTAGTATCCAATGCTATCCGCTACACACCAGAAGCTGGCGCAATTCATGTGAAATGGGATATCAATACAGAAGGACAAGGTGAATTTTCTGTTGCGGATACTGGCCCTGGAATTGCTTCAGAACATCTTTCAAGGCTAACAGAACGTTTTTATCGGATAGACAGGAGCCGTTCTCGAGATACGGGAGGTACTGGTCTGGGCTTAGCAATTGTGAAGCACATTGCTAGTCGTCATCAAGCCCAATTGGCGATTGAAAGTACTCCAGGGAAGGGTAGTACTTTTATGCTACGCTTTCCTAAAGAGCGCTTAAGTGCTTAAGCGCAAACCCCTTCAGAATTAATCCTTTTTCTTTTTCTTTTTCTTTTTAGATTCTTTGGGAAGCTTATCAGTTTTGCCGCTTGCATATAGGCACCAAACTTTTATTTCTTCAAGCAACTCTACAAGATCTTCGTGTGGCAGACTTTTTAAGTCAACAAGGCCAATAGCGCCACTTTCTTGGAGCTGTTTTACTGCATCTTCGTATTTATATTCACTCATGGCTTAATCTTGTCTTTTATAAAGGGAATCTCATCTTAACAAAAAAGTATTGCAAAACTCGCTTTTCAGAGGTTTGAAGCCTACTTAGTCGGGATCAATCAGCATACATTTCAGACCCTATTTTTACCCCCAGTAACACTTGCAAAGAGCCGTTTTAAGGGGTCCCGATAGCCAGAGTCAGCGCATTGCCTCTAAGAGCGGCGCCTATCAGCTTGTGTGGCCCAAAGGCTGTGTTACTCACGACATAAAAGTGTCTTCACAGTGTCATCCTCGCGATCGACAATCAAAAGTAAATTTCGAGTAAGTCATATCTCTGTCATCTTTTAGATGGATATTGTACGTTTCCCCCTTTTTACTAATTTACCCCTATGAACATTACCTATCTTCTTAAAATCACCGCATTGATCTTCGCTTCACTATTCTTGAATGTAATTCATGCGGCAGTTATTTATCCAATTGATAAAGCTGAAATCCTGGCGGGTTCTAAGTTTGATATCAAGGTAGAGTTTAATCAGGTCGTCAATCCCAATGAGGTAGCGATCACTGTTAATGGGATGCCTGCAAACAAACTGATTATTGCCAAATCAGAATTTATCTCGAATGAAAATGGCAAGGGTAGTTCTATCATCTACCGAGATGTACAACTACCCAAAGCAGGAAAATATCAAGTTGTAGCACGCGCCTCACAAGAAGAGTTGCAAGTGACTTGGGAAGTGTATGCAAGCGGGCCACGCAGAGTGAAAAATGTAATTTTATTTATTGGCGATGGCATGACGATTGCCAATAGGACTGCAGCACGCGTTCTGTCTAAGGGAATTACAGAAGGTAAATACCAGGGCAGGCTGTCCTTTGATGACATGCCAAGTACCGCCATGATTGGCACTTCAGGCTCTGATTCATTAATTACAGACTCTGCTAATTCTATGAGCGCGTATACAACGGGTCATAAGACTGCTGTCAATGCGATGGGGGTCTATGTTTCCCGTGCCAGCGATAACTTTTCACACCCCAAAGTAGAAACGATTACGGAGCTTCTCAAGCGCAAAACCAAAATGGCAGTCGGGATTGTTTCTGATGCTGAATTGCAAGATGCGACGCCTGGAGCGATGGTGGCCCACACCAGACGTCGTGCTGATAAGCAGTACATTGCAGATCAATTACTTGCTAGTAAGGCAGAGGTCATTCTAGGCGGAGGCTCTGCATATTTCTATCCCCAATCTAGTAAGGGATCTAAGCGTAAGGATGAGAATAATCTGGTTGAGACCTTCAAAACAGAGGGTTACCAAGTGGCGCTCACCAAGCAAGAGCTGATTGCTGCTGCTGAAAACAAAAATACGAAGAAACTATTTGGCGTATTTCATCCAGATAATATGGATGGATCGCTCGATCGTTTCTTCTTGAAAAAGAATACTGTTCCGCAATATCCAAACCAGCCTGATTTAACAGAGATGACTCAGTCTGCGATTGATGTCCTATCTAGAAATCCCAATGGATTTTTCTTGATGGTTGAGGCCGCTTTGATTGATAAGTTTAATCATCCCTTAGACTGGGAGAGGGCGGCTTTTGACACGATCATGCTCAGCAATGCGGTGCAGGTCGCCAAAGACTTTGCAAAGACCCATCCTGATACGCTGATTATTGTTACGCCTGATCATACTCATAGCGGCTCGATTAGTGGTGTGGTCCATGATGACAAGCCTGGCCCTTTACGTGAAAAGGTGGGTGTTTATGCTGCTGCCGGCTACCCTAACTATCCCAAAGCAGACGTTAAAGGTTACCCAAGCGAAATTGATGTCAGCAAGCGCCTAGCGTTTTTCTACGGCAATTACCCAGATCATTATGAGACGCTACACCCTAAGCTAGATGGAACCTTTGTGCCTGCAGTAAAAGGCGAAGGTGGTAAGTATGTTGCGAACCCTAAATATATTCAGCTTCAGGAGGATGCCATTCATATGAATGGAAATTTGCCATCCCATCAAGCAGTTGGTGTACATACTGCAGATGATGCTGTTCTCAATGCCATCGGCCCCGGATCAGAGAAATTCAAAGGCTTTATGGACAATACTGAGGTCTTTAAAGTAATGGTTCAAACACTGGGACTTGGCTCTAAATGATCTGACATATTCCTGAAATATCTACAGTTCAATATGCGACTGTGAATATCTCCTCAGAAAAGCAGCAATCCACCATCACTTGTCCGCATTGCCAGGCGACCGAGACCCTTGAGGCCCCAAGAGGAGCTTCTCCACATTTATATCGTTGCCGTTCTTGTAGCAATATCCTGAAGCCCAAATCTGGCGATTGCTGTATTTTCTGTAGCTTTGGAGACCTAGACTGCAATAGAGCAGAGCAAAATCT
>CAMBBT010000036.1 GCA_945864455.1 Polynucleobacter meluiroseus
ATTAGAGAGAACCTTGATCAATATGTGATTGGTCAGGACCATGCTAAGAAGACCCTTGCAGTGGCTGTCTATAACCACTACAAACGTTTGAAGTATTTACCGAAGCCAAAAAAAGAGGCCTTAGATAAAGATGGTAAGCCGGTTGTAGCAACAGATAAGAAAGAATCTAAATTACCCGCCAAGGCAATGGTTGATGGCGTTGAATTAGCGAAGAGCAATATTTTACTGATTGGGCCTACGGGTTCTGGCAAGACTCTCTTAGCGCAAACATTGGCTCGCATGCTTGATGTGCCATTTGTGATGGCCGATGCAACCACTTTGACTGAAGCAGGTTATGTTGGTGAAGACGTTGAGAATATTATTCAAAAATTATTGCAAGCTTGCGACTATAACGTAGAGAAAGCGCAGCGCGGTATTGTCTACATTGATGAGATTGATAAGATTTCGCGAAAGTCTGATAATCCGTCCATTACAAGGGATGTTTCAGGTGAAGGTGTACAGCAGGCCCTATTGAAGTTGGTTGAAGGCACCATGGCTGCCGTCCCGCCACAAGGGGGCCGTAAGCACCCGAACCAAGATTTCTTGCAAGTGGACACAACCAATATTTTATTTATTTGCGGCGGTGCATTTGATGGTCTTGAAAAAGTCATTCAACAACGTACAGCCAAAACGGGCATTGGATTTAACGCATCGGTTCCTGGAAAAGATGATCGGGGTATAAGTGATCTTCTGATTGAAGTAGAGCCTGAAGATTTAATTAAGTTTGGTTTGATTCCTGAATTAATTGGTCGTTTACCTGTTGTAGCAACTTTGGTACAACTGGATGAAGAGGCTTTAATTCAGATTCTCACTGAGCCGAAAAATGCTTTGGTAAAGCAATATCAAGCACTGCTCACTATGGAAGGCGCTGAACTGGAAGTGCGTCATGCAGCATTAGCAGCCATTGCGAAAAAGGCGATCGCCCGCAAGACTGGCGCTCGTGGTCTTCGATCTATTCTGGAAGGCTCCTTGATGGATGTGATGTATGACTTGCCATCCCTGAAGAATGTCCAGAAGGTTGTGATTGATGACAGCAGCATCGCTGAGGGCGGAAAGCCCTTGTTAGTCTACAAACAGGATCCAGAAAAGGTAGGTTTAGGCAAAAAAGCTTAATTTCTCACGGTTTTTGGTATTTTTGGGGCTATATTCCCCCTTTTTTGCACTTTTACCCCTTGATTTTCGAAAAGTGCGGCCCATATAGGTAGTATGCTACTCATGAATAATGTCTCTATTTAGTGGTTTAGTACTTTTAGAGACTTTTGAGGATTGATTACTTTGGAGGATTTGCCTTATGCCTGGCCACTTATTACTACCCTCTGAACCGCTTCAACTACCTTTACTCCCTTTGCGGGACGTAGTTGTCTTTCCTCATATGGTGATCCCTTTGTTTGTGGGTCGACCTAAATCCATCAAGGCCCTTGAAGCCGCCATGGAAACCGGTAAAAATGTCCTATTAGTTGCCCAAAAAACGGCAGCCAAGGATGAGCCAGTTATTGAGGATCTCTATGAGGTCGGCTGTATCGCCAACATCCTGCAAATGCTCAAGCTGCCCGATGGCACGGTGAAGGTATTGGTCGAAGGCGTACAACGTGCAGAGGTAAGTCAAATTGAAGACAGTATGGGTTACTTCAATTGTGAAGCTACGCCAACTGCAATTAATGCAATTGACGCTCATGAAACCGAAGCCTTGCGTCGTGCCATCATGGCTCAGTTTGATCAGTATGTAAAACTGAATAAGAAAGTGCCGCAAGAAATTTTGTCATCGCTTGGTGGGATTGATGACCCAAGCCGCTTAGCAGATACTATTTGCGCTCATTTGCCAGTTAAGCTTGAGCAAAAGCAGCGCCTCCTCGAGATGACTGATGTCGTTCAGCGCTTAGAAAGCCTCTTGGCTGATCTCGAGAGTGAGATTGATATATTGCAAGTAGAGAAGCGCATTCGTGGACGTGTTAAGCGTCAAATGGAAAAGAGTCAACGCGAGTACTACCTGAATGAGCAAGTTAAAGCGATTCAGAAAGAATTAGGTGAGGGTGAAGAGGGCGCTGATCTTGAGGAACTTGAGAAACGCATTAAAGCTGCACGTATGCCTAAAGAGGCATTGAAAAAAGCCGAGTCTGAGCTCAAGAAATTAAAGTTGATGTCACCGATGTCTGCTGAGGCAACAGTGATACGAAACTACATTGATACCTTAGTCAATCTTCCATGGAAGAAAAAAACCAAGATTAATAATAATCTTACTAATGCTGAAAAAGTATTGGATGAGGATCACTATGGCTTGGATAAAGTTAAAGAACGTATCTTGGAGTACCTCGCAGTTCAGCAACGCGTTGATCGCGTTAAGGCTCCCATTCTCTGCCTAGTTGGCCCTCCTGGGGTAGGTAAGACTTCCTTGGGTCAATCAATTGCGAGAGCTACCAACCGTAAGTTCGTGCGGATGGCCTTGGGCGGAGTGCGTGATGAATCTGAGATCCGCGGTCATCGCCGTACTTATATTGGCTCAATGCCAGGCAAGATTCTCTCTAGCCTTACCAAGGTTGGCGTCCGCAATCCCTTGTTCCTCTTAGATGAAGTAGATAAGATGGGCATGGATTTCCGGGGTGATCCTGCTAGTGCCTTGTTAGAGGTATTGGATCCAGAGCAAAACCACACATTCCAAGATCACTATGTTGAGGTTGACTTTGATCTTTCAGATGTGATGTTTGTTGCAACATCTAACTCCTTAAATATTCCGGGACCATTATTAGATCGTCTCGAGATCATCCGTTTAGCGGGCTATACAGAGGATGAAAAAACCAGCATTGCTGTGAATTACCTGATTCCAAAACAAATTAAGAACAATGGTTTAAAAAAGGATGAGCTCAAGATTGAAGAAAGCGCGGTTCGTAACATCATTCGCTACTACACTCGTGAAGCAGGTGTTCGTTCTTTAGAAAGAGAGCTCAGCAAGATCTGTCGTAAGGTAGTCAAACTCTTGCTCTTGAAGAAAGAGGCTGCCCCAATAGTAGTTAATGCGGATAACCTTGAGAAATTCTTATCTGTGCGGATGTATGACTTTGGTTTAGCAGCTAAGGAAAATCAGGTTGGCCAAGTTACCGGTCTAGCTTGGACTGAGGTTGGTGGTGATCTCTTGACCATTGAGGCTGCAGTAATGCCAGGCAAGGGCGTCATTACTCGTACAGGTTCTATTGGTGATGTGATGAAAGAGTCCGTTGAGGCTGCGCGTACTGTGGTGCGTTCTAGATCAAAGCGTCTTGGTATTACTGATGAGGCATTTGAGAAGAAGGATATTCATATTCACTTCCCTGATGGTGCTACTCCAAAAGATGGTCCTTCTGCTGGTATTGCCATTACGACTGCTTTGGTCTCTGTTTTCACCGGAATTCCAATTCGCTCAGATGTCGCCATGACTGGCGAGATCACCTTACGTGGTGAGGTACTCCCAATTGGTGGATTGAAAGAGAAGCTCTTAGCAGCCCATCGAGGTGGCATTAAATTGGCTTTGATTCCGGAAGAGAATGTGAAGGACTTGATTGATATTCCGGACAACGTGAAGAATGCAATTGAAATTATTCCTGTGCGCTGGATTGATAAGGTATTAGAACTTGCATTGGAACGCATGCCAGTAGCCTTGCCAGACCCAACCCCCGAAGAGCTTGCTAAAAAAGCTTCAGAGGCTAGTAAAGCTAACGAGAAAATGTCTTCAGGCGAGGTTCTCAAGCACTGAAAGTAGTGGAGTTTTCTGTCTTTTCTTTCTCTGTATCTGGGGTGGAATTGACAGGAAACACGCGTTTTTAGGCACTTAGGTTACAATCCCTCCTGTAATGTTTGGGGCGCTTAGCTCAGTTGGTAGAGCGTCTGCCTTACACGCAGAATGTCGGCGGTTCGAGCCCGTCAGCGCCCACCAAATGTTTACTTCTTCTGAGCCTGTTTCAAGGCGTCTAAGCTACTAAATCCCGCCACCTAGTACACTCACATAGTTGATATTTATTACTAGCGAACTTATTCATGTTTGATACCGTCCGTAAGCACCAAAGATTAATGCAGTTTGCACTGATGTTGGTGATCGTGCCTTCTTTTGCTTTTTTTGGAATCTCTAGCTATTCCAGTTTTATGGATAAAGAAACTGATCTTGTGATGATCAATGGCAAACCCATTACTTCGCAGGAAGTTGACAATGCAGCTAAGCGTCAGGCTGACCGTGTTGGCGGTAGTCCACAGATTGCACAAAGCCTTCAATTTAGACAGGCAATCCTGAGTGAGTTGTTACAACAACGTATCTTAGGATTTGCGGTAGCGGATTTACATCTGCAAGTTGGCAAAGATGCGCTGGTGAAGAATTTACAAAATATTCCGCAAGTTCGTGCTTTATATAAAGCAGATGGCAGCTTTGATGACGCACGCTTTAAACAGCTCTTAGCCACTAATGGTTTAAATGAAGAGCAGTTCTATGCTAGTCAGGCATTTGATCTCAAAATAGGTCAACTAGTCAATTCTGTTGCTCGTACTGAATTGGCTAGCCCGAAACTTTCTGAAATTATTTCTACCCTTTATGAGACAGAGCGTCAAATACAAGCCATGCCATTTGAGCCTAAAGCTTACCTGTCTAAGGTAAATCCAACGCAAGAGGAGTTACAGGCCTTTTATCAGGCTAATGCCAAACTCTTCGAAAGCCCTGAGTTTGTTGATGTTGAGTACATTGTGCTCAAGGCCGATCCTAAAGAAGAGGCAAAAGTATTTAGCGAAAAGGCTGACCAATTTGCTAACCTGACTTATGACCAGTCTGATAGCTTGAAACCCGCTGCAGATAAGTTAAAGCTCAGCATTCAGAATCAAAAGGGTGTAACACGTTCAGGTGTAAGCGGTGTATCCAGAGATCATCCTCTGGCCAATCCGAAGGTAGTACAAGCGCTCTTTGGTGATGAGGCTGTGAAAAATAAACGTAATATTGAAGCAGTACAAATTTCACCTGGTGTTTTTGTATCTGCAAGAGTGGTCATTTTTCATCCGGCTCAGACATTGCCGTTCGCAACTGTTTCTGCTGAAGTGAAGCGACAAGTCAGTCAGCGGGCTGCAGAAAAGTTAGCTATAGCCGCTGCTGCTGAGCGTTACGCAGAACTTCAAAAAGATCCAAAGAATAGTTCTGGCTTTAGTAGTCCAGTTTGGGTTTCTCGTAATAAGCCAGCAAACCTAGTTGGTAGCGCGTTAGGCGAGGTGATGTCAGTGAGCCAAGATAAATTGCCTGCTTATGTATCTGTTGCTAGTCCAGGCATTGGAACCACTTTGTATCGTGTTGATCAAATTCGCCAGCCTACTGGTATAGATGCAAAAGTACACAAAGCACAGTCACAGCAGATTCAAGCACTGGCAGCTCAGGCTGAGTTTGCTGGATTTATGGCTTATTGGCGTGATAGCGCGAATGTAAAGACTATCAATTCATTGAAGCCGCCCTCAACAGGCGCAGGCAGCTAATTGATTTACTTACTGTTGAGAAGTGTTTGATATGGGGCCATAGCGCCCCATACATTTTTGTACAGAATAGTTTGGGCTTTTTCATTAGGATGAATCTTGTCTGCCTGAAAAAAATCCGCATTAGTCACTATCCCTGCCATAAAAAAGGGTACTAACTCGACCCCTTCTTGAGTTGCAAGTTTTGGATATAGGTCTTTAAACTTCTTTGTATAGTCTTGGCCATAATTGGGTGGAATTTGCATACCAAAGAGTAAAACTTTAGCCCCCGATTGTTTACTCAATTGGATCATCTTGCTTAAATTCTTTTCAGTTTCGTCTACTGACAGACCTCGCAATGCATCATTAGCACCTAGCTCGAGCATGACAATTCTGGGCTTTTTTTGCTGAAGTAGGCTCGTAATGCGCGTAAGACCACCAGCGCTGGTTTCTCCACTAATGCTGGCATTGAAAACAAGCCATTGACTGCCTTGCTTTTGCAGTTGTCCCTCAAGAAGCTTGACCCAGCCAGATCCTCTAGAGATGCCATATTCGGCAGAGAGGCTGTCACCCATTACCAAAATTGTGGAATTTGAGCTTGCCGATGTGACAAAAGAAATTAACAGGCAAAATAAGCCTATTGCAATTCCTTTTTTTGATCCGAAGGTCGACAGATTATTTTGATTCATTTATTTAATTACTTTAAAGCTATAAAGCTTTTGTATTGGTTTCCATTTTTATGAGCGCCACAGAAACAGTCCTGAGTGCAAATCATCTAGGTAAGTCTGTTTCATCTAGCGATGGTATTTTGACTATTTTGCACGACATTTGCTTTGAGTTAAAACCTGGTGAAAGTGTGGCTATTACTGGCAGTTCTGGCTCTGGTAAGAGTACTTTGCTAGGGCTCCTGGCTGGTCTGGATCTGCCAAGCCACGGCTATATCACGCTAATGGGACAAGACCTCAATAGCCTTGATGAAGACGGACGGGCAAAGCTTCGGGGTTTACAGGTTGGTTTTGTGTTTCAGTCTTTCCAGCTGTTGCCACACTTAACGGCCCTAGAAAATGTCATGCTTCCAGCGGAGTTAGCTGGTATGGACAATGCCAAAGTAGCAGCCATGGCATGGCTTGAGAGGGTTGGCCTTGGTGAACGCTTTGAGCACTTCCCTAAAACTCTTTCTGGTGGAGAACAGCAGCGAGTCGCTTTAGCAAGAGCCTTTATTACTAAGCCGGCTATTTTATTTGCTGATGAGCCTACTGGCAGTCTAGATGAGCTCAGCGGCAATCGGGTGATTGAGCTTCTTTTTGAGCTAAATCAGGCCAATCATTCCACCCTTGTTCTCGTCACCCATGATCCAGCCTTGGCTAGCAGGTGCCAGCGTCAATTGCACCTCCAAGGCGGGCGCTTACTGTAGGCAAAACCTTATAATCTAAGGATGTCTTTTTTCCATTTTTTACCTGGCGCGAACGCGCTTTCTTCCTTCCGCCAACAGCGTCTTTTAGCCTCCTTAGTAGATCAAGGTATCGAGCTAGATTCGATTGAGGCGCAATATCTTCACTTCATTTGGTCTGATAAAGCATTAAGTGCTCAAGATCATGAAGTTCTGGCCAGTCTCTTAACTTATGGTCAACCATTTTCTGGCGCTGCTTCTAAAAAAGGTGCTGTGGTCATTCCGCGCTTCGGAACAGTTTCTCCCTGGGCTAGTAAAGCGACTGATATTGCCAGGCAATGTGGATTAAATGTATTGCGCATTGAGCGTGGCGCACAGTTCTCATGGAAAGTTAAAAAGGCTTTAAGCGCAGCTCAAGAGCAAATGGTGCTGGCAGCAGTTCATGATCGCATGACCGAAACTATCGTTCAATCGATCGATGAGGCCAATGCCTTGTATCAAACCCTGGAGGATCGTCCTTTACGTCGAATTGCAGTTTTGGAAAATGGCAGGGCGGCACTAGATCAGGCCAATCTAGAGCTCGGTTTAGCACTCTCCGATGATGAAGTTGATTATTTAACAGATAGCTTCATTCGCCTAAAGCGTAATCCTAGTGACGTAGAGCTCATTATGTTTGCGCAAGCCAACAGCGAACATTGCCGCCATAAGATTTTTAATTCAAGCTGGACCATTGATGGTGATGATCAAGAGCGTTCATTGTTTGCCATGATTCGCAATACCCATCAGCTTCACCCAGAGGGAACCATCGTTGCCTATTCTGATAACTCCGCTGTGATGGCTGGTTGCGAATCAGAAACCTGGGCTCCACAAGGCGATGATCACCACTACCAAAAAGATACGCGTTTAGTTCATACCTTAATGAAGGTAGAAACACATAACCATCCCACTGCAATCGCACCATTTCCAGGTGCCTCTACCGGTGCTGGTGGCGAGCTTCGTGATGAAGGTGCCACTGGGGTAGGCGGCCGTCCTAAAGCAGGATTAACCGGGTTCTCCGTCTCTAATCTGAATATCCCCGGAACAGACCTTCCTTGGGAAGATGAAAAGTATGGCAAACCTGAACGCATAGCAACACCCTTGCAGATCATGATTGATGGTCCATTAGGTGGCGCAGCCTTTAATAATGAATTTGGCCGTCCAATTTTAGGTGGTTACTTTCGGGTGTTTGAGCAAACCTTAGATGGTGTACGTCGGGGTTATCACAAGCCCATCATGATTGCTGGCGGTATCGGCAGTATTGATGCTATTCATACTGCGAAGAAAGCAATCCAGCCTGGGCACTTATTGATTCAACTCGGTGGTCCTGGTATGCGGATTGGCATGGGTGGTGCCACAGGTAGTTCGGTTGCTACCGGAACCAATACTGCAGATTTAGACTTTGACTCTGTTCAACGCGGCAATCCAGAAATGGAACGTCGTGCGCAAGAAGTTATTAATGCCTGTCGCGCTATGGGTCAAAAGAACCTGATTGTTTCTATTCATGATGTGGGTGCTGGTGGATTGTCAAATGCCTTTCCTGAGCTAGCAGATGGCGCTGGCTTAGGCGCTAAATTTAAATTACGCAGCGTGCCACTTGAAGAGAGCGGCATGAGCCCAGCGGAGATCTGGTGCAATGAGTCTCAAGAGCGTTATGTGCTGGCCATTGAAGCAAAAGATTTAGGGCTTTTTAAAACGCTTTGTGAGCGTGAACGTTGCCCATTTGCTGTGGTCGGTGAAGCTACAGCGGAGCGCCTATTGCAACTGAGTGACTCTAAACAAAGTGCTGGTGCTGATGCAGCAATGCCCGTTGATATGCCAATGGAAGTGCTGCTGGGTAAACCTCCGCGGATGCATCGGGATGTTCAACGGCTAGCCCAGCAATTTAAAGAGCTTAATGTTACCGATGCCGATCTTGCTCAATCCATTGCTTGGGTATTGCAACAGCCTACTGTTGCTAGCAAATCATTCCTGATCACTATTGGCGACAGAACTGTCGGAGGCTTAAATGCCCGCGATCAATTTGTTGGTCCATGGCAAGTGCCAGTAGCAGATTGTGCCGTCACCTTAATGGATTACAAAGGCTATCGTGGTGAAGTCATGAGCATGGGAGAAAGAACTCCAGTGGCTGTGATTGATGCTCCTGCAGCAGCTCGAATGGCTGTTGGTGAGGCGATTACCAATCTTCTCGCTGCAGATATACGTCATCTAGAAGACGTTAAGTTATCGGCAAACTGGATGGCTGCTTGTGGCTCCCCAGGGGAGGATGCCAAGCTTTATGACTCTGTTAAAGCAGTTGGCATGGAGCTGTGTCCTGCTTTAGGAATCTCGATTCCAGTTGGCAAAGATTCTTTATCGATGGCAACAGCTTGGCAAGATGCAGGACAAGATAAGAAAGTCGTTGCGCCTGTTTCCTTAATTATTTCAGCATTCGCTGCTGTACAAGATGTTCGTAAGACGCTGACCCCACAGTTAAAGCTCAAGTCGCAAGATGGGTCAGTACTCGATACTGAGTTAATCCTGGTTGATCTTGGTCGGGGCAAGAACCGCATGGCTGGCAGTATTCTGGCTCAAGTATTGAATCAGTCTGGAAAAGTGGTACCGAATCTAGATCATCCAGAAGATCTGAAGAATTTGGCTGCGGCCATCATTGAGCTTCGTCAAGAAAATAAACTCTTGGCTTATCACGATCGCTCTGATGGCGGTTTATTGGCTTGTATTGCGGAGATGGCGTTTGCAGCTCATTGTGGCGTCTCGATCAATGTTGACATGATTGCGGTTGATACCAGTCAAGAGCCAGACTATGGTGATGCCAAAAACTGGGCGCAGCAAGTTTCTGGTCGCCGTCATGAGCAAACGATGCGCGCTTTATTTAATGAGGAACTTGGAGCAGTGATTCAGATTCGCAGAGAAGATCGAGATGCAGTATTTGCAGTACTCCGCAAACTGGGTTTGAGCGCCTTTAGTCACGTTATTGCTAAACCAAATACCAATGGCCGTATTGAGATCTGGTGCGACGCTAAAAATATCTTCGCTGAGCCACGCGAAATCTTGCAAAAGATGTGGACTAAAACCAGCTATCAAATAGCACGCTTACGGGATAACCCCGCATGTGCCGATAGCGAATTTACTCTTTTAGATAATCTATCTGATAAAGGCATGACACCTAAGCTGACCTTTGATGCGGCAGAAGATATTACCGCACCATTTATTGGGAAAAATGTCCGTCCTAAAGTAGCAATTTTACGCGAGCAGGGCGTTAACTCTCATGTAGAAATGGCCTATGCCGTGAACTGGGCTGGCTTTGATAGCTATGATGTTCATATGTCTGATCTTTTGAGCGGCAGGGCAAGGCTCGATGATTTCAGAGGCTTAATCGCTTGTGGTGGCTTTAGTTATGGCGATGTTCTTGGCGCTGGCGAAGGCTGGGCAAAAACGATTCTTTTTAATCAACAGCTCCGAGATCAGTTCTCAACATTCTTTGATCGCCAAGATAGCTTTGCTTTAGGTGTTTGTAATGGTTGCCAGATGATGAGTAATCTATCTGGAATTATTCCTGGAGCACAGGCTTGGCCTAAATTTACGCGCAATCAATCCGAACAGTATGAAGCCCGTTTAGTGATGGCAGAAGTACTTGCTTCACCTTCAATCTTTACCCAAGGCATGGAAGGTAGTCAATTACCAATTGCCATAGCGCATGGTGAGGGTTTTGCAAATTTCAGCCAGCAGGGCAATTTAGACCTACTTCAACAGCAAGGTTTGGCAAGCTTACGCTTTGTTGATCATGAGGGTAATCCAACTCAAACCTATCCGATGAATCCTAATGGTTCCCCAGGGGGATTAACAGGTGTAACAACGCCCGATGGTCGCTTTACGGTCATGATGCCTCACCCTGAGCGAGTATTTAGAGCTGTGCAGATGAGTTGGTGCCCTCCTGAATGGCTTAACACTGCTGATGGAGCAAGTCCATGGTTGCGCTTATTCCGCAATGCACGCCGCTGGGCTAAGTAGGGCCATTCAATCTAATGCATCTATGTTGATGGAGCCAGTCACCTTTTCCGAAAGCGGAGGGGTGCGCTATCTTCATTTTGGTACCGAGTTAATTCAAGGGGCGATGCGCATTCGTGATCCTAATGAAATTTATCTCGAATACAACCAGCAAATGATGGCATGGTTACTGTTTTTAGAAACCAAGCCTGGGATGCGGGTTGCACAATTAGGGCTTGGGACGGGAGCTTTAACCAAGTTCACGCACTTGCATTGCCCAGCTGTGAAATCAATCGCTGTAGAGCTTAATCCTGCTGTGATTGTATCGGCAAGAACGATGTTTTCTTTGCCAGATGACGATCGTAGACTTGAAACGCTGCAAGCGGATGCTAAGAAGTTTGTAAAGAGCCCTCAATACAAAAGCACCTTCGATGCGATTCAAGTTGATTTGTACGATGCTATTTGTGATGGCCCATCAGCGAGCTCTTTGGAGTTTTACAAAGGATGTTACAAGATTCTCAAAGAACCAGGCGTTCTGACGGTGAATCTATTTTCACGCCATAAGAGCTTCAATATTAATCTTCAGAACATCTGTGAAGCCTTTGATAATCGCGTGCTTTTATTTCCGGAGTCACATGATTGCAATGTAGTTGCCATTGCCTTCAAAGGCCCAAAGCTAGAAGCGCAATGGAAAGATGTTTCGGTTCGCGCCAAGTTGATTAAAGAAAAAACAGGTCTACCAACCAATAAATGGGTAGCGGGTATTAGACGTGAAAATGCGCGACAGCAATCACAGTTATCAATATAAGAAATTTAAACAAGAAAAAGGCGATCAACTGATTGCCTTTTCTGTTTCCACACATCTAAAGTGTGCCGAAGCTTTCTCTTTAGATCGTTACAGTGTCTGCAACATCACTAAATGACTTAATCTTGTCAAAGTTCATGTAGCGATAAATTTCGGCCGACTTTGCATTGAGTGACTCAACTTGCTCGAGATATTCCTGCGGCGTAGGCAGACGACCCAAGAGTGCGGCTACAGAGGCCAATTCAGCAGAAGCTAAATACACGCGAGTATCTATCCCTAAACGGTTTGGAAAGTTGCGGGTAGAGGTAGATACCGCAGTAGATCCCTTACGCATTTGAGCTTGGTTGCCCATGCACAGTGAACATCCTGGTGTTTCCATGCGAGCACCTGTTCGACCTAGAATGCCGTAGTAGCCTTCTTCAGTCAGAATCATTTGATCCATCTTGGTAGGCGGCGCAATCCATAAACGTGTAGGTATATCAGTCTTACCTTCTAACACCTTACCAGCAGCGCGGAAGTGGCCAATATTAGTCATGCAAGAACCAATAAAGACTTCATCAATCTTTTCACCAGAAACTTCAGAAAGGAACTTCACATCATCTGGATCGTTAGGGCAAGCCAAGATAGGCTCTTTGATTTCATTCATATCGATTTCAATGATTTCTTTATAGTCGGCATTGGCATCAGCTTTTAGTAATTCTGGTTTAGCAATCCAAGCTTCCATCGCTTTGATACGGCGACCTAAAGTGCGTCTATCTTCATAACCGTTAGCAATCATCCATTTCATCAAAGTAATATTGGACTGCATGTATTCAATAATCGGCTCTTTGTTTAAGTGAATAGCACAACCACCAGCAGAGCGCTCAGCAGAAGCATCAGACAATTCAAATGCTTGCTCAACTTTGAGGTCTGGCAAGCCTTCAATTTCTAAAATACGGCCAGAGAAAATATTTTTCTTACCTTGTTTCTCAACAGTTAGTAAACCTTTTTTAATTGCATACAAAGGAATAGCGTTAACTAAGTCACGTAATGTAATGCCAGGCTGCATCTTGCCTTTGAAGCGAATTAATACAGACTCAGGCATATCTAAAGGCATCACGCCGGTAGCTGCTGCAAAAGCAACTAAGCCAGAGCCAGCAGGAAATGAGATGCCGATTGGGAAGCGAGTATGGCTATCACCACCCGTACCGCAGGTATCAGGCAACAACAAACGATTTAACCAACTGTGGATCACACCATCACCTGGACGCAGCGCAACACCACCACGATTAGTCATAAATGCTGGCAATTCATGATGAGTTCGAATGTCGACAGGCTTTGGATATGCAGAGGTATGACAGAAAGACTGCATGACCAAGTCAGTAGAGAATCCTAAGCAAGCCAAATCTTTTAACTCATCACGAGTCATAGGACCGGTAGTGTCTTGCGACCCAACAGTAGTCATGTGCGGCTCACAGTAAGTGCCAGGACGCACGCCTTGACCCTCTGGTAAGCCACAGGCGCGACCAACCATCTTCTGCGCCAAGCTAAAGCCTTTCTTGTTATCAGGCGGGCTAACTGGTACCCGGAATTCAGTAGAGGCTGGCAAGCCAAGAGCAG
>CAMBBT010000037.1 GCA_945864455.1 Polynucleobacter meluiroseus
AGCGAATATCTTTATAGAGGCGCTTATCCCGCAGTGGCTTGATATCTTCTTCAGGAAATATTAGGCGTGGCGGTAATCTGAAGAATGAATGAATTGTTACGCCCCTCACCTGCAACGCAGCTACACCAGTGGGGGCAACCACTACAACATTCCCAGGAATCGTTTCTCGAAGATAACCAATGAGGGTTGTTTTGCCAGTGCCTGCCTTGCCACTAACAAAGATGTAAGGATCATGACGCTCAACAGCCTCAATGACTGCCTGATAATCAGGAGTAACTTCAATCTCGGATGAATCTATTGCAGAGCTAATCATCCCCTATTGTTTCACGGCATCAGCTACACAACGAAATCCGATATAAACCACTGTAATATCAGCTGACTTAGATTCCACATCAGACTCTTGCTGTCTTTCTGGGCCATACCACCATGAAGCGCCACGGGTAATATATCCACCATGACGCTCAGTAGCCGTCCACTCCCAGACATTGCCACCCATGTCATACATTCCATTGACACCTGGCTTGGTAGTCTTTGTAGTGACATGTCCTGTGCCACGATTGAGAGCACCGGTAGGAGCTAAACCTTTGTAGTCACCACAGCCACTGAGGCAATGAGAGACTACTGGAGTACTGCCACCAGGAAATGGGTAACGCTGGCCTTTGACGTAGCCAGCAGGAGGATTTGTTCTTTGCTCTAAGAATGCAGTAGAAGTCCACTCAGTTTCTGTAGGTAAACGTTTGCCGTAGTAACGGCAGATGGATTCTGCTTCTTTTTGGTTGAGATGCACTGCAGGCTCTAGATCATTAGCGGGAACTCCATAAGGAGTCTTCCATGTCCATCCTAGCTTTTGCACAAAACCGCTTTCATAATTTAAACCGCCACCCTTCTTTTCAGCAGCACTGAGGAAACCAGTACTAGCAAAGCCTTTCACATCACCAATAGTCATCTCCGTTTGATCCCAGATGAGATTACCAATTTGTACCTTAGGAATGGAGGATGCAGGTGCGCTTTGGCTACTCGAGGAGCGTAGCATGAAATAGACTGCAATGGCAGTCAGCAGCAGACCGAACAAAATGGCGGTGAAATCAAACTTTTTCATGACGGGGCAAGCTCCAAGTGACTCCATTGAATGATGTCTATTCTAAAGAAAATGGCATATTCGCACATTACGAGAAATACTTGATATTCAGGGCTATGAGGTAGATCATTTAAGGACATGAAAGAAGATATCAACAAAATTTACGCAAAATTAGTGAGCCTAGAATCCGAGATTCAAAGCTTGCGGCAGGGCTATGTCACTTTAAACTAAGAATATGTTGCAACTGTAAGTGGCTTTAGTACCCTCACTACAACCGCTCTTGAGGCCTCTAAGCGAGCGGCAATTGCGGCAGAAAAGGCTTTAGTAGCGGCACGTAATTCTGCTAAAGCAGCTCACCTTGCTGCCTCCAAAGATGCCATTGAGGTAGCTGAAGCAGCTGCAGATGCAGCAGCAGCCTCAGCAGAAGCGTCCATTGAAGCCGCAGCAGCAGCTACAGCAGCAGTTGCAGTCGCTCACCATGCGGAAGAGTCTTCCATAAAAGCTGCTGCTGAAGCATCAGAGGCGACTAAGCGCGCAACTGAGGCCGCAGCTGAAGCCGTCAGAATGTCTAATGCTGCCGCTGAAGCTGCTCGTAGTGCTAGAAGGAATTCCCAATAAAAAAGCCCCTCAATAGTTATTGGGAGCTTTCTTTACTGAATTTAGTGGGGCGAACGACGGGGCTCGAACCCGCGACAACCAGAATCACAATCTGGGACTCTACCAACTGAGCTACGTCCGCCGTTGTAGAGGTCTCATTATAGCTTTTTGCTCAAAAACCTGTCAAAAACTGCCTGTCTAGGCTTTTCTTAAGCGCTTTCGTATTCAAAAGCAGCCCAATCCCCAAGGGTTAAGCTGGCATCAATGAAGAAATCGACTATCGCTGCTTTACTCTGTACTTTGGCTAAAGCGTGGTGATCAGAGAGACGCTGACGCCAATATCTTGACCCTGCTCTACCATGAGCTAGGCCAAGTATGTGCCTTGTGAATACACCGATATAAAACGGTTTGTCTTTTACCCTGCATTCATCAAACCAAGCTTCTACTTGCCTTACTAATCCAATCTGAATTCGGTGCCACTCAGTTTCACTAAACAGATAGCCTGCTGCATCACCATGAGTATTAATCAAATCATCCCAACCTAGGAGCATTGCTGGAAGATGATACGCCGCCCTGCCAATCATGAAGCCATCAAAGTCATCCCAATGGCCAGCAATCTGTTCGTTTGTTTCAAGGCCGCCATTGAGTAAGACCTTGAGATGAGGAAATTGTTTTTGCGCATCTAGTCTTAGTTTGGCAGCCACCTCATAACGCAGCGGTGGTTTACTGCGGTTCTCTTTGGGTGAAAGTCCTTTGAGCACTGCATTGCGGGCATGAATAGTCACCTGGCTTGCCCCGGCATCCGCTACTGCCAATATGAAATCGAGTGCAAATTGATAATCTTTTGGGGAGCTAGCGGCATCCATAGCATCTAAACCGAGTCGGTGCTTAACTGAAATCGGAATATCGACTGCACCCTTTATTGCCTTAACGCAGTCGGCTACTAAATTGGGCTCAGCCATCAGGCAAGCACCAAAGGCACCGCGTTGCACACGCTCAGATGGACAGCCACAGTTGAGATCAATCTCATCGTATCCCCACTGCTGCGCTAGCTCTGCTGATTTCGCTAAGTCATTGGGCTCTGATCCGCCTAACTGCAACACAACTGGATGTTGATCTTGCGAGTAATCCAAGTGACGTGGTACATCCCCATGCATTAATGCGCCAGTAGTTACCATCTCGGTATAGAGAGTAGCCTCTTTAGTGAGTGTACGATGAAAAGAGCGGCAATGACGATCCGTCCATTCCATCATGGGTGCAACTGCAAGACGTTTCTTTGGGGTATTGGTCATGAACTTCGATTAAATAACTTTGATTGCTATTTTAAATGCATCAGGGCAACCGAAGCTGCCCTGATCTCTTGCAAGCCAGGGCACTGTTAGCGCACCTTAGCTAGCTTAGCCTCTAACTCCACAGCTAGATCAAGAGCGCCCATATAGCCCGACTTGAGATGGGCTGGCAAATCAGGATCTCCGACCATGGTTCCTAAGGTCTCTACTAGACTGTAGATAATTCCTTTTGCCGCGCTACTGGCAATAGATTTATTAGCTACCGCTTCATCAATATGGTTTACGGCATCCAAGAAATAATGGTGCCCAGGTAGACCGTCTGACCCTAACTCTTTCTTAGCTTCCTCAGCTTCCTTAAGTTCTTTAGACATGAATAGGTTCCTTTCTTGGCATCATGCTGTTGGGCATGATTTAATGACATGGTTGTTTCTGTTGTTATGACTTCTCTTTTCAGGATACTCCTGAAGAGGTCCAGAAATAGCTTAACTGATTGTTCTAAAGAACAGAATTTCTAGAACTCCAATACCCTCTTGCTAATGAATGATCTAGCCTGTTTTGTAATAGGGTCTAGAAATGAGATTTGCTTCGCCAACAACTGTAAGGGCTTTGAGAGATCTAAGTCATACTCTTGGTATGCTGTCAGTATTGGGTAAATCTGATCATCTTTGATGGGTATACCCAGTGCGTTGAGATGGCAGCGCAGTTGATGCTTCCTACCACTTCCTGGTGTAAGTCGATATTTAGCCCAAGGCTTGTTATGAGTAATGAGCTCAATCAACGTATCAGTATTAGCTTGACCCTCTACCTCCATCATTTGTAAAAAGTGCTCTGATTCTTCTAACTTGCTTTGATAAGTCATCGGTAATTTAGCTACTAGAGCTTCTGAGTACGGTGCAATTGCTTCATAGATCTTATTGACAGCTCTGTCTCTAAAGAGATTCTGATATGGAGCCCTTTCCTCTGGCTTGATAGAAAAGATTACAAGCCCAGCAGTATCACGATCAATGCGATGTATGGGACTTAGGGTTTGAATACCTGTTTTTTTCTTGAGTCGATTCAGTAAAGTTTGATGTAAGTAGAGGCCGCTGGGTGTTACTGGTAAAAAATGGGGTTTATCTGCAACCAGAATATGTTCATCTTGGAAGATGATCTCTTCCTCAAAGGGTATTTCTGGTTCACGTGCCAGACGTCTAAAGTAAATGAGATGAGTATTAGGTTGATAGGTATCGCCAGCCTCAAGGGCATGCCCTTCGTCATTCAGCACTAGACCCTGAGCAAATCGATCCTCCCACTCCTTTACCTCAATATGGGGAAATTGCGTAATAAAGAATTGCAATACGCTCGGATGAGACTGATCAGCAGGTAAAAATACCCGTGATGCTGAGACTCCTTCTGAATTAACCTGCATACTAATAATGCTCCGGGTGTTGGCTTGTAATTTTAATTACTAATGAAAACTATAGCTCAAAGAATCAAAAAGCCACCCGAAGGTGACTTTTCTTGTAAAGCTTAAGATGCTTACTCGCGTGATGCCTTCTTGCGATCGTGCTCCTTAAGGTAGCGCTTACGAACACGCACACTCTTAGGGGTAACTTCAACTAATTCGTCATCACTAATGAATTCAACTGCATATTCCAAAGTCAAATCAATTGGGGTCACTAAGCGGACTGCTTCATCAGTACCAGAGGAGCGCACGTTCGTTAATTGCTTACCTTTAATGGGGTTAACAACTAAGTCGTTATCGCGACTATGAATGCCGATCACCATACCTTCGTAAACTGGGTCACCATGCTTTACAAACATACGACCACGGTCTTGTAATTTCCAAATAGCATATGCAACCGCTTCGCCATCATCCTGACTAATTAGTACACCATTGTGACGCTCGCCTAAAATGCCATCTTTAGCAGGAGCATAAGAATCAAAGGTATGACTCATTAAGCCATTGCCTCGGGTCATTGTCATGAAATCACCTTGGAAGCCAATCAAGCCGCGCGCTGGAATGCGGTACTCAAGACGTGTACGCCCTTTTCCATCGCTCACCATATCTTGTAGCTCACCTTTACGCTTACCCAAATCTTCCATCACAGCACCTTGGGTAGCATCTTCAACGTCAACCGTTAAATTCTCATACGGCTCCATCTTCACGCCATCTTCTTCATGAAAAACAACCCGTGGACGAGAAACGGCCATTTCATAGCCCTCGCGGCGCATAGTCTCTACCAGAATAGTGAGGTGTAATTCACCGCGACCTGATACCTCAAAAACAGTATCGTCATCAGTTTCATTCACACGCAGTGCCATATTTGATTTCAGTTCACGATCTAAACGTTCACGAATCTGACGACTAGTCACAAACTTACCTTCACGGCCTGCAAATGGACTAGTGTTCACCATAAAGTTCATGGTTAAGGTTGGTTCATCGATCTTCAGCATAGGTAATGCTTCAGGCATATCAACTGCACAGATAGTGGTACCAATGGCTAACTCTTCAATACCGTTAATCAATGCGATATCACCAGCAAAGGCTTCTTCAACAACCTCTCTCTCCAAGCCTTTGAATTTCAATACTTGGTTCACACGCCCTTTAAATGGCACACCATCTGGGCCATTCATACAAATCACTTCCATGCCAGGTTTAACACGGCCACGGTTCACGCGACCAATACCAATCTTTCCAACATAACTGTTGTAGTCAATTGAAGAGATCTGAAACTGTAAAGGGCCATCAGGATTATCGTCACGGACAGGAACATGCTCTAAGACGGCATCGAACAATGGACGCATATCGCCCTCACGCACATCTTCTTTCAAGCCTGCATAGCCATTTAAACCAGATGCATAAATGATCGGAAAATCAAGTTGCTCTTCAGTAGCGCCAAGTTTGTCAAACAACTCAAAGGTTGCATTGATGACATAGTCACAACGAGCACCCGGACGGTCAACCTTGTTAATCACTACGATCGGCTTCAAACCGAGCGCTAGTGCTTTCTTGGTCACAAAACGAGTCTGCGGCATTGGGCCTTCTACCGCATCCACCAAGAGTAATACTCCGTCAACCATGGAGAGTACCCGCTCTACTTCACCACCAAAGTCAGCATGTCCTGGGGTATCAACAATATTGACGCGGGTACCGTCGTACTCTACTGAGCAGTTCTTGGACAAAATAGTAATGCCACGCTCTTTTTCTAAGTCATTTGAATCCATGACGCGTTCGGTCATTTTTTCATTCGAGCGGAATGTGCCTGATTGGCGCAAGAGTTGGTCAACCAGAGTAGTTTTGCCGTGGTCAACGTGGGCGATGATGGCGATATTACGAAGTGCGCGTTTAGTCATGTGAAGCTTCTAAAGTTAAAGATAAATGAAAGTTAATAATTGGGTAATGAATATTTTTATTAATGAGCCTGCGAAATCAAACGCTTAGGATGCAATACCCCAGAGCGCCAATCAGCAGTGCCAATAAAGTTATGGGGTGCGGCAGTAGCGCGATAGATACGCACTAAAGCTTCAATCGATGGCAAGTTGAGAGGCACACGCTGCCCCATCTCTAAGCGCTTAGCCTGTTGCTCGTCTACAGTTAAGTGAGGCAAGGTTTGCAGCAATGCATCTACTGGCAAGATGTAGTTAGAGCTATTTTGCAAACCACTCTGAATAGATTCAATCGTAAATGACTGCTCTAGATTTAAGTGGCCTACTTCAGTTCGGCGTAAACCCACTAAATGAGCGCCACAAGCCAAGGCGTTACCAATGTCTTCCGCCAATACGCGAATGTAGGTCCCTTTGCTACAAGAGACTTCTAGGGTCACTATCGGCCACTGGATTTCGGTCCAACGAATTTGATGAATCGTAATCTCGCGGGCAGTACGCTCCAACTCAACACCGGCACGAGCATATTCATATAAAGGTTTGCCATCGCGCTTAAGCGCTGAATACATGGGTGGCACCTGAGAAATCGGCCCAGTAAATTTTGGGAGCAATGCATCTAGTGCTTTTCGGATGTCTGCTTCACTGGTAAATATCGGTAAAGGCAACTCTTCGATAGTAATGCCTTCAGCATCGCCTGTATCGGTACGTGAACCAAATTTGACTTTGGCAATATACGTTTTATCAGCCTCTAATAAATCCTGAGAATATTTAGTAGCCTCACCTAAGCAAATGGGCAAGAGGCCAGTTGCCATTGGGTCTAAAGTACCGGTGTGGCCAGCTTTTTCAGCATTAAATGCGCGCTTAACTGCAGTGACTGCACCCTGGGAACTCATTCCTGCGGGCTTATCTAGCAGTACTACGCCGTCGATCCGAATAGCCATGAAATTATTGAACTTCGTCTTTGCGTTCGCCACGATCACTATCGACTGCTTGATCAATCAAGCGAGACATCTCTATGCCATGCTCAACTGAGCTGTCATAGTGAAAATGCAAGGTTGGGACGGTATGGATATGCAAACGCTTAAATAATAAGGAATGTAAATATCCTGCTTTTTCCTGGAGCGCCTTGAGAACATGCTCAGGCTCAGCGCCCAGTACTGTGAAGAAAACTTTGGCATGAGCTAAATCAGGCGTGAGCTCAATACTTTGTAATGTAATTAAGCCTAAGCTAGCACTCCGTAACTCACGTGGAATAAGCTCAGCCAGGTCTCGCTGGATTTGATCGGCGAGACGCTGGTTACGATGCGGACTAGATTTTTGCATTTGTTGACAACTTAGAGCGAGCGAGCTACTTCGGTAACTTCAAATACTTCAAGCTGATCGCCCTCTTTAATATCGTTGTAGCCCTTCAATGACAGACCACACTCAACGCCGGCACGAACTTCTTTAGCATCATCTTTAAAGCGCTTGAGTGAGTCGAGCTCACCCGACCAGACAACCACATTATCACGCAGCAAGCGCACGCTTGAAGTACGTTTAACTAGGCCGTCAACTACCAAACAACCTGCAATCGCGCCAACTTTAGACACCAAGAAGACTTGACGAATCTCAACGAGGCCTGTGATCTCTTCCTTCTTATCTGGAGTCAACATACCGCTCAGTGCCAACTTCACCTCATCAACAGCGTCATAAATAATGTTGTGATAACGAATATCGACACCATTATTTTCAGCTAACTTGCGGGCTGCTGCATCTGCACGAGAATTAAAGCCAATAATGACTGCTTTAGAAGCAACTGCTAAGTTGACATCAGTCTCAGTAATGCCACCCACAGCTGCGTGAACAATTTGCACCTTCACTTCTGGGGTAGAGAGCTTCATTAATGACTGAGATAGGGCTTCTTGTGAACCCTGTACATCTGCCTTAATAATTAATGGCAATAACTTCGCCTCAATTGCACCCTCTTCCATATTTTCCATCATGGTTTCAAGCTTGAATGCTTGTTGCTTAGCTAACTTCACATCGCGGAACTTACCTTGACGAAAGAGTGCAATCTCACGAGCCTTACGCTCATCAGGAACCACTTGCACTGACTCACCAGCAGCAGGAACTTCTGCTAGACCTTGAATCTCTACGGGAATCGATGGGCCAGCCTCATTACAAGGTTTGCCATTTTCATCGATCATGGCGCGCACACGACCAAATGTAGAGCCCGCCAGCAGCATATCGCCACGCTTAAGTGTTCCAGACTGAACCAAAATAGTTGCAACCGGGCCTTTACCCTTGTCTAGGCGTGCTTCAATAACGAGACCTTGAGCTGGTGCTGCTTTTGCAGCCTTGAGTTCCAAAATTTCAGCCTGTAAGAGCACGTTCTCTAACAAAGCGTCAATGCCTTCACCGGTCTTTGCGGATACTGAAATAAATGGCACATCGCCACCGTAATCCTCAGGAACTACTTGCTCAGCAACTAACTCTGTTTTCACCCGCTCTAAGTTGGCATCTGGTTTATCAATTTTGTTGATCGCAACAACAATCGGAACACCGCCTGCTACTGCATGATGAATCGCTTCCTTGGTTTGTGGCATCACACCATCGTCAGCAGCTACCACCAAGATCACAATATCTGTTGCCTTAGCGCCGCGAGCACGCATTGCCGTAAAGGCTTCATGACCCGGAGTATCTAAGAAGGTAATCATGCCACGTGGTGTTTCTACGTGATATGCGCCAATATGCTGAGTAATACCACCAGCCTCGCCAGTAGCTACTTTTGCTGTTCGAATCTTATCGAGTAAAGAAGTTTTTCCGTGGTCAACGTGACCCATAACGGTCACGACTGGAGGACGCGGCAATAATTCTGCATCATGACCAGTAATTCCAAGATCTAAATCAGGATCATCTAACTTTGCAGCATGAGCTGTATGACCCATCTCTTCTACGATGATCATCGCTGTGTCTTGATCAAGCACCTGGTTAATGGTGACCATTTGCCCCATACCCATCAGAAGCTTAATCACTTCAGCACTCTTCACTGCCATTGCATGCGCTAACTCAGCCACAGTAATAGTTTCTGGAACCTGGACGTCATGCACTACTTTTTCTGTAGGGACTTGGAAGTTGGTGTCCACATTAGCTTCAGCAATTTGACGCTGCTTTCTCCGACCGCCGCCAGAGCGCCAACCCCCTATACCGCCAGAGCTATCGCCCCGAGTTTTCAAGCCACCTGATTTCTTGGCACCCTCTTCTTGCCAAGTAGAGGATGTCTCTGAAGACTTGATTGTTTTGCCGCCAACCTTAGCTGGAGATTTTTTCTTATCCTCTGCACCTTCCACTTTGGCTGGCTTATGTAGAGTTCCTTTTTTTGCTTCTTCGGTAGTAACTTCACTTGGTGCTTTAAGAACACGGGCCGGAGTGCTCATCATGTCGCGAATCGCCAAAGCTTCCGCTTCAGCAGCGGCACGACGTGCACGAATCTCGGCTAACTCTTTTTCTTTGCTTGCAGCTAAATCTTTGGAAGCCTTTTCAGTTTTTGCTTTTTTCTCAGCTGCTGCAGGCGCATCTTGATTACTTTCAACTAGCGACTTAGCAGCCTCTTTTTGACGAATCTCTTCTGCCGCCTTCATTTCCGCTTCTTGGCGAGCTAATAACTCTGCTTGGCGAGTTGCTTCTGCAGCGCGCTTTTCTAACTCTTCAACGGGAAGAGTTGCTTGAACTGCTGTGGCAGCTTTAGTTGGCTTAGCTACTGGGGGTGGCTCGGCAGGAGCCGCGGCCTCATCACCACGCTTTACTAAGACGCGTTTTTTGCGCACCTCAACCTGAACGGTGCGAGTCCGTCCAGCAGAATCCGCCTGACGAATCTCAGAATTCTCACGCTTGATTAAAGTAATCTTTTTACGAGCGCCAGCCTCAACATTGCCGTGTGCTTTTTGCAAATGCTCAAGCAGAACAGTTTTGTCCTTCTCGGTAATACTCTCGTCCTCAGAACTTTTTTCAATGCCAGCTGCCTTCAATTGCTCCAAGAGGTCAGTCGCAGTTCGTTTCAGCTCTTTGGCGAGTACTTTTACTGTTGTTACCATGCACTACTTCCTCTCATGAAGTAAACCAATGTTCGCGCGCTTTCATGATGAGCGTTTTCGCAGTTTCTTCGTCAATTTGTGTCGCCTCAACTAGCTCATCAACAGCTAGTTCAGCAAGGTCGTCACGGGTGTGAACTTGATTGTCAGCAAGCTTAGCAATCAACTCAGTTGTCATTCCTTCTAAAGAACGCAAGTCTTGGGAAACTTCGCCAACACGCTCTTCTTTTGCTAACTCCATGGTTAACAAGGAATCACGAGCACGAGTACGTAACTCATTCACAGTGTCTTCGTCAAAAGAATCAATCTCTAACATTTCAGAAAGTGGCACATAGGCCACTTCTTCCAAGGTGTTGAAACCTTCTTCAATCAAGATGTCAGCAACTTCTTGGTCGACGTCTAACTTATCCATAAATAACTGACGAACAGAAGAAGCTTCTTTTTCTATTTTCTCAGCAGACTCTTCTGGAGTCATGATATTGATTTGCCAACCAGTCAAATCGCTTGCCAAACGAACATTCTGTCCGCTTCGGCCAATCGCGATTGCCAAGTTTTCTTCATCAACCACGACATCCATCGCATGACGCTCTTCGTCAACTACGATTGAAGAAACTTGCGCTGGAGCCAAAGCGCCGATCACAAATTGGGCTGGGTCTTCAGACCACAACACGATATCGACTGCTTCGCCAGCAACTTCGTTACGAACTGCAGTAACGCGGGTACCGCGCACACCAACACAGGTACCAATCGGATCAATCCGCTTGTCGTAAGTCACAACCGCAATCTTGGCACGAATACCAGGGTCACGAGCTGCGCCCTTAATTTCTAATAAACCTTGCTCCATCTCTGGAACTTCATTCTCAAACAACTTAATCAAGAAATCTGGGCAAGTACGGGAGAGTTCAATCTGTGGACCACGCACTTCACGATCCACCTTCAGGATGTATGCACGTACACGGTCACCAGAACGTAAATTCTCTTTCGGAATCATTTGATCGCGACGCAGTAAAGCTTCAACGCGACCAGATTCAATAATCAAACCATTCTTGTCAGCACGTTTTACGGTACCAGTCATGACTTTTTCGCCACGCTCAAGGTAGTCGTTCAAAATTTGCTCACGTTCAGCATCACGAATGCGTTGCAAGATCACTTGCTTAGCAGCTTGCGCACCAATACGGCCAAAAGCTAAGGATTCAATCTGCTCTTCGATGAAGTCACCCACTTCCATATCAGCAAGTTGCTCTTGAGCTTCAAATTGCAGAATCTCTTTATCAGGCTCTTGGAGGCCGGCTTCATTGGGTACCACCAACCAGCGACGGAAGGTTTCGTATTCACCCGATTCACGATCAATCGATACACGAATATCCACATCTTCATTGGGATAACGTTTCTTAGTGGCTGATGCTAACGCCATTTCGAGCGCCTCAAACACAATCGTTTGATCAACGTTCTTTTCACGCGCTAGGGCGTCTGCCAACATGAGAACTTCTCGGCTCATGACTTTCTTCCTTTGAAATCAATAACAGGGACCAACCGAGTCTTGTCGACCTCGGCTAAAGAGAACTCCAATTGAGAGGGCTGACCATCAGCACCCTCAAATACCAAACCAAACTTCGCATCAGGCGAATTCAATTCACCAGTCAGCAAGCCTTGTAACACCCCACGAAAATTCTTACGGCCGCCAGCGGCAACACGCAACTTCAAATCTACTTCCATTCCAACAAAGCGCTCAAAATCTGACGCGCTCTTCACAGGACGATCTAGGCCCGGTGAAGAAATCTCCAATCGCTCGTAAGGAATATTCTCAACTGGCAATGTGTAGCTCAGTTGATGACTTACCTTCTCGCAATCGAGGACATTAATCAAACGCTCGTAATCAGGATTTTCAATCGTGACGCGTAGCAAACCACCAGCTTCACGCTCGATATCCACTAACATGTAGCCTAAGTTTTCCAGCTCTGCAGAAATAACCTGCTGATCCTTCACGACTTTCCTTCATACCAAAATGGCAAAAAAAAATGGGCTTTGAAGCCCATATTCTCGAAATTCAGAACAGGCCGACTTACGTTGATCGCAACATCAGTCGGTAACAACTAAAAACAGCAGAAAACTGCTGTCAATCCAAAATTATAGCTGATTTCAGGGAAAACTGTTAGAAATCAGAAGCTTTCGCCAGAATTACGAGGCTTTCTAGGACCCTTATTGAAGGGTTTTCGGCCTTTGGGGGCATTCCTTTTAGGCCCATTTCCAGGACTTTGGGGGGCAGCTGTCACAAAAGCAGACTGGCCATGATGGACTTTTTTGCCTTTATTACGGTTTTGGCCTTGGCCTTGACCACCTTGAGTGCCCTGACCAGGTCTTCCACCCTGGATGCGACCACGGAAAGGGCCGCGACCTTCACCTGAGCCGCTACTAGGATTAGCATTTCTGCCCTGATGGGTCAGGCCATTGTGACCACTAGCCAAAGTTAAGGCATCGCGTGAGCCCCAATAAGAAACTGAGGTTTGCATTGGATCAGGTTGAAAATCTGCACCGGCAGAATTACGACTTTGACCGTTTGGGTTTGGATTGCGGCCCTTATCTTGCGGCTGTGGCATTTTTAAGCCAGCCGACTTCATCAAGTTATAGATGCCACCAGCCTCAACCTCTTCCCATTTGCCGCGTCTTAAACGTGGGGGCAATAAGAACATGCCATAACGCGTACGAATCAAACGTGACACTGTATGGCCTACTATTTCAAACATACGTCGCACTTCACGATTACGGCCTTCACTCAAAGCAACGTGATACCAACGATTCGCACCATCACCACCACCGAC
>CAMBBT010000038.1 GCA_945864455.1 Polynucleobacter meluiroseus
GCTCTATTGGAATGGTGATTCAACCAATTTGCCGGGCAATATGTATTGCTGGTACTTACGCCATACCTATCTGCAGAACGACTTGGTCAAACCTGGCAAGCTTACTATCTGTGGCGAGAAGATTGATTTGGGCAAGATCAAGTGTCCTGCCTATATATATGCTTCACAAGAAGACCATATTGTCCCTTGGCAGTCGGCCTATGAGTCAACGCATCTCTTGAAAGGTAAGAATCGTTTTGTACTTGGCGCTTCTGGCCATATTGCAGGTGTCATTAATCCGCCTGCAAAGAACAAACGTTATTACTTTGAAAATAACAAGCTTGCGGCAACGGCTGATGAGTGGCTGGAGGGCGCAAAACAAATTACCGGTAGCTGGTGGCCTAATTACACGCAGTGGCTCGAACAATTTGGTGGCGAACAAAAGCCTGCAAGTAAAACTTTTGGAAATTTAAAGTATAAAAAAATGGAAGCTGCGCCTGGTGTGTATGTAAAAGAAAAAGTAGCTCAAGCATGTTAGAGCAGCAACAACGAACGAAGTTTTTTAAAGGGGAATGTCATGTCTCAAAAAGTTGCGTATGTTACTGGTGGTATGGGTGGTATCGGTACCGCCATCTGCCAACGTTTAGCAAAAGACGGATTTAAAGTAATTGCTGGTTGTGGTCCAAATTCTCCGCGTAAAGATCGTTGGATTGGCGAGCAAAAAGTTTTGGGCTATGACTTTATTGCCTCCGAGGGTAATGTTTCTGATTGGGATAGTACGGTTGCTGCTTTTGAGAAAGTGAAAGCCGAGGTGGGTCGCGTTGATGTATTAGTGAACAATGCAGGCATTACGCGTGACAGCGTATTCCGTAAGATGACGCCTGAAGCATGGAAGGCCGTCATTGATACCAACCTCAATTCATTATTCAACGTTACTAAGCAAGTGATCGAAGGCATGGTTGAGAACAACTGGGGCCGAGTCATTAATATTTCTTCTGTAAATGGTCAAAAAGGTCAGTTTGGACAAGCGAACTATTCCACTGCTAAAGCGGGTTTACATGGTTTTACGATGGCCCTATCGCAAGAAGTTGCCACTAAGGGCGTGACGGTCAATACGGTCTCACCTGGATATATTGGCACTGATATGGTTAAAGCCATTCGTGAAGATGTGCTCGAGAAGATCGTCTCTGGAATCCCGGTTAAACGTTTAGGTACCCCTGAAGAGATTGCTTCTATCTGTTGTTGGATTGCCTCTGTTGATGGCGGCTATGCAACCGGAGCAGACTTCTCACTAAACGGCGGCATTCATACTGGCTAATACTGCAGTGCAGCATTTATACACCGCGAGGTATGCGGAACCCGGCTTATTTACCTTTACTTCGATCAAGAGATAAACTAAGCTGATGTTGCGTTGCAGTATTCAGTAAGGAAAAAAATGGTAACCCGAACAAAGCGAGCTGGTGAACACCGACTCATCAAGAAATATCCTAATCGTCGTCTTTACGATACACAAACTAGCTCTTATGTCACTCTGTCTGATATTAAAGGCTTTGTAATGGCATGTGAAGTTTTTAAAGTCATTGATGCTAAGACTGATGAAGATCTGACTCGCAATATTTTGTTACAAATTATTCTAGAAGAAGAGGCTGGTGGTGCTCCAGTATTTTCTTCGCAAATGCTTTCTCAAATCATTCGCTTCTATGGCAACTCCATGCAAGGCTTGATGGGTAATTATCTGGAAAAGACCATGCAGTCTTTTGTAGATATCCACAACAAATTAGGCGATCAGACTAAAGGTCTGGGTGCTGGAAGTACGCCCGAAGCTTGGTCACAAATGATGAACCTCCAAAATCCCCTCATGCAAGGCATGATGGGTAATTACATGGAGCAGAGCAAAGATTTATTTGTGAAGATGCAAGAGCAACTTCAGGGCTCACAAAATCTCTTTGGTAATTTTCCATTTACCTCCCAGCCCACAAAATCTGAAAAAGAATAGTTGTGGCTGGAAAAATTGGCTTTGTATCCTTAGGCTGCCCTAAGGCGCTCGTTGACTCTGAGCTTATCCTGACACAACTCAGTGTTGAAGGTTATGAGACTGTAAAAGATTATTCAGGTGCAGATCTGGTCGTGGTGAATACCTGTGGCTTTATCGATTCAGCAGTAGAGGAAAGTCTTGCTGCTATTGGAGAGGCCCTTGCTGAAAACGGCAAAGTCATCGTGACTGGCTGTTTGGGGGCTAAAAAAAATCCCGATGGTAGCGATCTCGTTCAGAGCATTCATCCTAAAGTTCTAGCGGTTACAGGCCCACATGCCACAGCTGAGGTGATGCAGGCGATTCATCTGCACTTACCAAAACCACATGATCCATTTGTAGATTTAGTCCCGCCAATAGGAATCAAGCTCACTCCGAAGCACTATGCTTATTTGAAAATTTCTGAGGGTTGTAACCACCGTTGCACTTTTTGCATCATTCCTAGTCTTCGTGGAGATTTGGTATCCAGACCGATTGGCGAAGTACTGTTAGAAGCTAAGCGCTTATTTGAATCAGGTGTTAAAGAATTATTGGTTGTCTCTCAAGACACTAGTGCATATGGTGTTGATATCAAATACCGCACCGGCTTTTGGGATGGCAAGCCAGTGAAGACCCGCATGTTTGATTTGGTAAACGCATTAAATCAAATTGCGCGTGAGCATCAAGCTTGGGTAAGACTGCATTACGTTTACCCCTATCCACATGTAGATGACATCTTGCCTTTGATGGCAGAGTTTTCTGAGCATGGCTATGGAGTACTTCCTTATTTAGATATTCCACTACAACATGCCCATCCTGATGTTCTTAAAAGAATGAAGCGGCCTGCTAGCGGGGAGAAAAATCTAGAGCGCATCTTGGCTTGGCGCACCGCTTGCCCAGATTTAGTGATTCGCAGTACTTTTATTGCTGGATTTCCTGGAGAAACAGAAGCAGAGTTTGAATATTTACTAAACTTCTTAGATGAGGCTCAAATTGATCGTGCGGGTTGCTTCGCTTATTCGCCCGTAGAGGGCGCCACTGCAAACCAATTAGAAAGCCCTGTTCCGCAGCCCATTCGTGAAGAACGTCGGGCACGTTTCATGGCAAAAGCAGAGGAAATCTCCATTCAGCGTCTTACTAAAAAAGTTGGGAAAAGAGTCCAGGTCCTGATTGATCGGGTTGATGAGTCCGGTGGAATTGGCAGAACTATTGGTGATGCCCCTGAAATTGATGGTTTGGTGAGGGTTTTACCTGCTAATAAGCCTTCAAAACGCTATCGCACAGGGCAAATTATTCGTGCTACGGTGATTAGTTCACAAGGGCATGACCTAGTAGCCGAAACTTGAAGAATGTAATAAAAATGAGTGTTGTTTTATTTATTAAGCCTATTTTTAGGCCCAGCAAAGGGGATTGTTATGAGTCGTGATGTCGTTGTCCTAAGTGCAGTTCGTTCCGCTATTGGCGCCTTCAATGGTTCTTTGAGCAGCCTGGAGCCTTCAGAGCTCGGCGGTATTGTGATGAAAGAGGCCGTTGCTCGTTCCGGAGTTGATGCTTCCTTAATTAATTATGTCACCGTTGGGAACACCATTCCAACGGATAGTCGTTACGCTTATGTTGCTCGTGTAGCTGCAATTCAGGCGGGCTTGCCAATGGAATCTGTAGCAATGTCGCTAAACCGTTTATGCAGCTCTGGTTTGCAAGCAATTGTGACTACTGCGCAGCAAATTATGTTGGGCGATTGTGATTACGGTGTGGGTGGTGGCGTTGAAGTCATGTCACGGGGTATGTATGGCTCTCCTGCATTGCGCAGCGGTGCTCGTATGGGCGATAGCAAAATGCTTGACTTGATGGTCGCCGTATTAACTGATCCCTTTGGCGTAGGCCACATGGGTGTTACTGCTGAGAACCTGGTTGAAAAATGGAAGCTGACTCGTGAAGAGCAGGATGCTTTCGCAGTGGAGTCTCATCGTCGCGCAGCACATGCCATCAAAGAAGGTCGCTTTAAGTCACAAATCGTACCGATCACCATCAAGTCTCGTAAGGGCGATGTTGTATTTGATACCGATGAGCATTGCAAGCCAGATACCACCATGGAAACACTGGGCAAGATGAAGGCTGTGTTCAAAAAAGAAGGTGGCTCTGTAACTGCAGGTAATGCCTCTGGTATTAATGATGGTGCAGCATTCTTTGTATTGGCTGATGCAGAAACAGCCAAGAAGGCTGGACATAAACCCATTGCCCGTTTAGTTTCTTATGCAGTAGCTGGTGTACCTAACCACATCATGGGCGAAGGTCCCATTCCTGCTACTAAGCTTGCTCTAGAGCGAGCTGGTCTGAAGTTAGAGCAAATGGATGTGATTGAGTCTAATGAGGCGTTTGCTGCGCAAGCTCTAGCGGTAACTAAAGGTTTAGGCTTAGATCCGGCTAAAACCAACGTCAATGGCGGCGCTATCGCTTTAGGTCACCCCATTGGCTGTTCAGGTGCAGCGATTGCCACCAAAGCTGTCCACGAACTACAGCGTGTTCAAGGTAAATATGCCTTGGTGACCATGTGTATTGGTGGCGGTCAAGGTATTGCGACTATTTTTGAGCGGATGTAATCGTATTATTCAGAAATGAGTAGCAAGGCAGCATCCAAGCCGACTCGGTCAAAAGCCGCGTCGGCTTTTTCTTTGACGATTGGTTTCGCTTTATAAGCAATACTGATGCCAGAGCCATTCATCATGAGGAGATCATTTGCACCATCTCCAATGGTAATTGCGCTTGCTCTACTGCATCCCAACAAGCGACAAGCTTCATCCAGATAGGATGCCTTCGCTACACCATCCACTATCTCTCCAAGCACTTTACCTGTCAGCTTACCGTTGATGATTTCAAGGGTATTTGCTTGAGCTTGCTTGAATCCTAATTGCTGGCGAAGTTTCTCCGTGAAGAAGGTAAAGCCACCAGAAACTAAGAGGGTGTAAAACCCGCGTTGATTGGCACCTGCTAATAACTCTGCCGCCCCAAGATTAGGTCGCAGGCGCTCACGATAAACCGCTTCAAGCGCATCGGCTGAAACACCCTCGAGTAAAGCAACGCGACGTCTTAGGCTCTCTTCGAAGCCTTTAATCTCACCACGCATAGTTGCTTCAGTGATCTGTGCGACAGCTGCTTTCTTACCTATGAAATCGGCAATCTCATCGATGCATTCAATATTGATGAGAGTCGAGTCCATGTCCATTGCTAATACTTTGATGTCACTAGCCTGAAGATCAGCCTTCAAAAAACAGAGGTCACTATTAAATTGTGCCGCGATAGCGCGCAGATTTTCTCTTTGACTTACATCGAATGATTGATTGGATTCCCAACGCTCAGAATAATAAGCACCATTTGATATTTGACCGCCTTCTGTGTGAAGCGTGACCCCAAGTTTAATTGCCTGGTCTTTGAGACTAAAGACTAGCTTTTCAGAGATTGGCTCTCTAGATAGGGCGACAAGAGTGAGTTTTGACATAGTTTTAATCATAACGGCAATGATTAATTGGCTTTCGCAGTACTTAGAACTGCAGATTCGTTCAAGCGGCGTAGTACCTGCCGAATCGCATCTAGACGTTGATCTAGCTTCTCAAATTCGCGCTCCTTCTGGGGAAGCACTTTGAGTTTATCTTGACCATTGAGCTGGATTTGTTTTGAGCTTTGTATCAATTGAATAATTTTCATTGGATCAATTGGTGGATTGGGAATAAATTGAATCTGTATCGATGCCGGTGTCGCATCAATTTTCTTAATGCCAAACCCGGTCATTTCTAAACGTAGGCGATGGGTTTCATAAAAAGACTTGGCTTGATCTGGCAGATCTCCAAAACGATCGACCAATTCTTCACGCAGACCCATGAGTTCTGAAAAATCATTGGTAGCAGCAAAACGTTTATAGAGGGATAGACGCTCATGCACGTCAGGGCAGTAGTCGGAAGGAAGCAGGGCAGGAACTCCCAGATTGACATCGGTAGTTGCCTGCAAAGGCGAAAGTAAATCGGGCTCTTTGCCACTGCGCAAGGATTTAACAGCCCGATTCAACATTTCGGTATAGAGCTGAAAACCAATTTCATGTATCTCACCAGATTGCTTATCGCCCAATACTTCGCCAGCACCACGGATCTCTAGGTCATGCATGGCTAGGTAGAAGCCGGAACCAAGCTCTTCCATTGCCTGAATGGCATTAAGGCGCAACTGTGCCTGTTTACTTAAGGCCTCAGGATCGGGAACCATCAGGTAGGCGTAAGCTTGGTGATGGGAGCGTCCAACGCGACCACGGAGTTGATGCAACTGAGCTAGGCCAAACTTATCAGCACGATGCATGATGATGGTATTGGCAGTTGGTACATCAATACCTGTTTCAATAATCGTAGTACACAGCAGGATGTTGGTTCGTTGGGTAACGAATTCACGCATCACTGACTCCAGTTCGCGCTCATGCATTTGACCATGAGCCACACTAATACTTGCCTCGGGAATCAACTCTTGCAATGCATGTTTCCGATTCTGAATGGTTTCAACTTCATTGTGCAAGAAATAGACTTGGCCGCCACGCTTGATTTCTCGAAGTACCGCTTCACGAATCACGCCATCACCTTCGCGGCGCACAAAGGTTTTAATGGCTAGACGCTTCTGAGGAGCCGTAGCAATGATGGAGAACTCACGTAAGCCCTCCATCGCCATACCCAATGTTCTTGGGATTGGAGTGGCAGTCAGCGTCAGAATGTCGACTTCAGCGCGCAAGGCTTTCAGCGCATCCTTTTGGCGGACTCCGAAGCGGTGCTCCTCATCCACAATCACCAAGCCGAGATTGGCAAATTGCGTTTCTTTTGAAAGGAGTTTATGGGTGCCAATAATAATGTCAGCATCGCCCTTGGCGATAGCCTCTAATGCAACATTAATTTCTTTGGTGGTTTTAAAGCGTGAAAGTTCCACGATGCGTACAGGCCAATCTGCAAAACGATCCTTCCAAGTGGCAACGTGTTGCTCAGCTAACAAAGTGGTGGGTGCCAAAATAGCTACTTGCTTACCACCCATGACAGCCACAAAGCTTGCCCGCAAAGCAACTTCTGTTTTACCAAAACCAACATCACCACAAACCAGGCGATCCATTGGGGTGCCGCTCGTCATATCACCAATCACTGCAGCAATCGCATTAGCTTGATCTGGGGTTTCTTCAAAACCGAAGCTCTCTGAGAAGGCGGCATAGTCATGAGCAGAAAATTTAAAGGCATGCCCTTTGCGTATAGCCCGCGCGGCGTATAGCCCCAAGAGTTCTGCAGCCGTATCTCTAATTTGCTGAGCCGCTTTACGTTTGGCCTTATCCCATTGACCAGAGCCAAGTTGATGCAGTGGGGCTGAGTCAGGATCAGATCCAGCATAGCGAGTAACCATTTGTAATTGCTGAACTGGCACGTATAAAGTGGCTTCACCTGCATATTGCAGGTGTAAAAACTCTTCAAAAATAGGGGCCTCTTTAGGGGGCGCTATATTCAGAAGGACTAAGCCTTGGTAACGACCAATGCCATGTTCAGCATGTACAACTGGGTCACCAATCTTGAGTTCGGATAGATCCTTAAAGAGCATGTCAGGATCAGCGCTCTCTGATTCTTTTCCTTTACGGCGTTGTCTTGCGGTTGAGGTAAATAACTCTGCCTCGGTAACGATGATGAGGTTTTGGACTGGCCAGGAGAAGCCATTAAAGAGTGGGGCAGTGCTTAATCCGAAGAGGGAATCGCTCTTGATAAAATCGGCAACGCTTTCAAAGCCTTCGGGCTTAAGTTGATAGAGTGGCTTGCCGTCTTGTCCGGCAACTGAGTTGCTTTCCTCAAACAATTGTCGAATTGATTCCTTGCGCCCGGCACTATCACTACAGATCAGAATGCGGCCTTTTTCGCTGGTAACTAGTCTTCGTAAACTGCTCACGGGATCAGCATCTTTGCGATGCACGGCAATATCTGGAACTTGAAGAAACTGGGCGGGTGAAGAAGTCTCTTTTTCTAGCACTAAACGTGCATGAGGTTTTGCAATAGAGAAGAATTCATCAACATCAAGAAATAGTTCTTTGGGCGGCAGAATCGGGCGATCAAGATCATGCTTGAGAAATTCATAGCGCGGGAGCGTATCCTTCCAAAAGCCTCGTATGGCCTCTTCAATATCGCCGGTGCTCAGGATCCAAACGGGATCGCCTGATCTTGGGAAGTAATCAAATACGCTCGATTGTTCCGCAAAGAACATCGGTAGATAGGACTCTATGCCCGCACTAGGAATACCCAAGTTGGCATCTTTATAAATAGAGCAACGAGTAGGATCCCCCTCAAAGACCTCACGCCACCGGCCTCTAAAGGCCGTGCGCGCCTCATCATTGAATGGAAATTCATGGCCAGGCAGTAGACGAACTTCTTTAACGGGATAAAGGCTTCTTTGCGTATCCGGATCAAAGGAGCGGATCTGCTCGATTTCATCACCAAATAAATCGAGGCGATAAGGCAGGCTTGATCCCATGGGAAATAAATCAATGAGGCCGCCACGAATACTATATTCACCCGGTCGCATGACTGCGCTGACCGGATCGTAACCCGCTTGTTGGAGTTGTAGCTTTAGCGCCGCTTCATTGAGTTTGTCACCCTGGCGAAAAAAGAAGGTATGCCCCGACAAAAAATCAGGTGGGCCTAATCTTTGTAAGGCAGTAGTCACTGGCACTAAAACAATATCGCAACTGCCATTGAGTAATTCATACAGGGTGGCTAAACGCTCTGATACTAAGTCCTGATGTGGTGAAAAATGATCATAAGGAAGAATTTCCCAATCGGGCAAAAGAAGGGTTTTCAGCTGCGGGGCAAAAGCAGGAATTTCTTCTAAAAGTCGCTGGGCTTCTTGTGCTTGAGCACAAAATATCACCATGACTGAGAAATCCTTACGGTAGCGCAGGGCGGTTTGCGCTATCAGGGCTGCATCAGCGGAGCCGACTAGCCCCGAAAAGGTAAAGCGCTGCCCAGCCCGCGGAGCAGGTATGGGGGGTGCTAGATTTAATACATCAGACATCTGCGCTCATTATAGAATCAGGTATGAGCTTAGGAAATCAATCGGCAAAGAAATGTCATGCCCTCCTGCCAACAGCAGGGGCTGGATCTCGCTTGGGCGGTGATTTGCCAAAACAGTTCCAAGAGTTAGCGGGCAGGCCAATGCTGGCTTACGCTCTAGAAGCCTTCATGCAATCCCCACTGGTTGACTCTATTTGGGTTGGCGTTTCTCCAGGATTTATTGATAATCCCATCTTGAAAAGCCTAGTTAAGGGAAGTAAACCCATTCACTTTTTACCTACTGGCGGCCCCACACGACAAGAGACTGTTCGTAATACTTTGGCAGCACAACTGAAGTCCGGAATATCTCCTGATGATTGGATCTTGGTGCACGATGCGGCAAGACCTGGAATTACACCTGTGCTGATTGAAAAGTTGATTACTGCAGTACAAGATTCTGATGCTGGTGGTTTATTGGCAGTTCCCTTGGCCGACACTCTGAAGCAGGCCGATCTTGATTCGGTCATTGCTGGCAATATACCGCACATTGTGAAAACCATTCCGCGCAAGCACTTGTGGCAAGCCCAAACACCGCAAATGTTTGGCCTGAAGGAGCTTCATAGTGCTTTAGAAGATGCAATTCGATTAGAGGCTGATGTCACCGATGAGGCGAGTGCTATGGAGTTGACAGGTGTAAAACCATTGCTGATTGAAGGCGCAACCCGAAATTTCAAAGTAACTCATTCTGCTGATTGGGATTTGATGCAATTACTATTGAACTCGGATCATCAATAAAGAATCTATATGACACAAAGTAACACCCATATTCCGCAGTTCCGCATTGGTCAAGGTTATGACATCCATGCTCTCGTGGCCGACCGCAAACTGATTCTTGGCGGAGTGCATGTTCCGTATGAAAAGGGGTTGTTAGGCCATTCCGATGCGGATGTTTTGCTGCATGCGCTAACCGATGCCTTGCTTGGCGCGGCTGGATTAAATGATATTGGACAGTTATTTCCGGATACCGATCCTCAATTTAAAGACATGGATAGCCGCATCTTGCTTCGGGCAGCCCTGCAAAAGGTTCAGGCCGCTGGTTTTCAGATCGGCAATGTGGATGCCACCATCATTTGTCAAAAGCCCAAATTGGCTGATTTCTTGCCTGAAATGGTCAGAAACATCGCTGCAGACCTGTTAGTCACCCCTAGCCATGTAAACCTAAAGGCTAAAACCAATGAATCCTTGGGTCACCTTGGTAGAGGCGAGGGCGTTGCAGTCCACGCCGTAGCGTTGCTCTACAAGGCCTAAAGATCCTCTAAAACCCCAAGCATTGTAGAATTACGCTCTTTAGAGTGAAGTTTAAGCTTGGCAGTGTTTGCGGATATTCGCGAGGATGGCGAAATTGGTAGACGCACCAGGTTTAGGTCCTGACGCCAGAAATGGTGTGGGGGTTCGAGTCCCCCTCCTCGCACCACAAGTGCTACTTGGCTTGGACTTCACATATCCTGTTTTTATTAAAGAGACGAGAATGGCTTTGCAGATAGAAAATTTAGGTTCGTTAGACCGCAAAATGACTTTGGAATTTGCTCGTGCTGATTTGGCAAAAGCACGCGATGCCCGCTTGGCTCAAGTAGGTAAAACTATGAAATTGGCTGGCTTTCGTCCAGGCAAGGTGCCAAAGAATATGATTGAGAAGCAACACGGCATGCAAGTGGATTTCGAACTTCAGTTCGATAAAGCTTCTGAACTGTTTTATGAGCATAGTAAAAAAGAGGGCATTCCATTAGCAAGTCAACCCCGTCTTGAGCCTAAGAGTGAGTTAGGCGCCGACAAGATTGTCTTTGATGCTTTCTTCGAGGTGTTACCAGAAGTGAAGATTGGCGACTTTACGCAATCGGAAGTGACTAAATTCTCTACAGATATCGGTGATGCTGAAATTGACCGCGCAATCGATGTATTACGCAAGCAGCAAGTTCATTACCACCCACGTGGCCAAGCCGGTGAGCATGGTGATGGCGGATCTAATGCAGCAGCTCAAAACGGTGACCAAGTTGTGATTGACTTTGTTGGCAAGATTGATGGCGATGAGTTTGCAGGTGGTAAAGCTGAGAACTTTGAGTATGTTCTAGGCGAAGGACGTATGTTGCCTGAATTTGAAGCTGCAAGCTTAGGCCTCAAAGCAGGTGACACTAAATCATTTCCACTGAGCTTTCCAGCTGAATATCACGGTAAAGATGTCGCTGGTAAAACAGCTCAATTTACGATTACAGTGAAATCAGTGAACTGGGCGCACTTACCAGCAGTTGATAATGCATTTGCATTGTCGATGGGTGTTACAGAAGGCGGCGTTGCAAAAATGCGCGCTGAAGTCAAAGAGAATTTAGATCGTGAGGTCAAGCGCCGTATTACTTCTTTATTGAAAAATGATGTCATGGAGAAGCTCAATACTTTGTGCGAATTTGATGTTCCTAAGTCTTTGGTGTCTGGCGAGCAAGAGCGTTTAGTTGAAGGTGCACGTCAGGATTTAATTCAGCGTGGCTTACCTAATGCTAAAGATGCGCCGATCCCAGCAGAGTTATTTGCTGAGCAGGCGCTCAAGCGTGTTCGCCTTGGCCTGATTCTCAGTGAGTTGGTTAAAAAGCATGGTTTGGCTGCTACTGCCGACCAAATCAAGGCTGAAATCGATGAGCAAGCAGCTACTTACGAAGATCCAAAAGAGGTAGTTCGTTGGTTCTATAGCAATCCAAGTCGCCTAAAAGATATTGAGAACATGGTACTTGAGGACAACGTGATTAAACATTTCACATCCCTTGCCAAAGTCAGCGATAAGGCGATAAGCTTTGAAGAGCTAAGCAAGCTAAACTAAGTCAAAGTTGCCATCAATCTATCTTAAAGAGGACCTTCATAAATGAACCAGAACCATCTTCAGTTTGAGAACCTAGAACCTAAAGGTCTGGGTTTAGTTCCGATGGTGATTGAAACCTCTGGACGCGGTGAGCGCGCTTACGATATTTATTCCCGTCTATTAAGAGAGCGTGTCGTTTTCTTGGTAGGTGAGGTGAATGATCAAACAGCTAACTTGGTCATTGCGCAGTTGTTATTCCTTGAGAGTGAAAATCCAGATAAAGAGATTTCTCTCTACATTAATTCACCTGGTGGATCGGTTTCTGCTGGCCTAGCGATTTATGACACTATGCAATTCATTAAGCCCCACGTCAGTACCTTGTGCATGGGCATGGCTGCAAGTATGGGTGCGTTCTTGTTATGTGCAGGTGAAAAAGGTAAACGTTACGCATTACCAAATTCTCGCGTCATGATTCATCAGCCATTGGGCGGAGCTCGTGGCCAAGCATCTGACATTGAAATTCAGGCACGTGAAATTTTGTACTTGCGTGAACGGTTAAATCAGATTTTGGCTAATCGCACGGGCCAATCCATTGAAACTATTGCTAAAGATACTGATCGCGATAACTTTATGTCTGCAGAGCAAGCACGCGACTACGGCTTAATCGATAAGGTTATTGAGAAGCGCCCTTAATATTTAAGTAAAGATTATTTTGAGCGATACAATTACCCCAAGCACATCCGATAAAGTTTTGCATTGTTCCTTCTGTGGTAAGAGTCAGCATGAAGTCAAGAAGCTGATTGCAGGGCCGTCGGTATTTATTTGCGACGAGTGTATTGATCTTTGCACCGACATCATTCAAGAAGAAATTGCCAAGCTTCCAAAGGAAGAAGGCGATGATTCCTTGCCGACACCTCATCAGATTAGAGAGAACCTTGATCAATATGTGATTGGTCAGGACCATGCTAAGAAGACCCTTGCAGTGGCTGTCTATAACCACTACAAACGTTTGAAGTATTTACCGAAGCCAAAAAAAGAGGCCTTAGATAAAGATGGTAAGCCGGTTGTAGC
>CAMBBT010000039.1 GCA_945864455.1 Polynucleobacter meluiroseus
CCTCTTGTTGTCAGGCGGGCTAACCGGTACACGGAATTCAGTAGAGGCTGGCAAGCCAAGAGCAGCGCGCGCTTTAGCGGTTAAACCACGACCAACAATCAGTGGAATACGACCGCCAGCACGTACTTCATCAAAAATCACAGGGGACTTTAAAGAGAAAGAAGTAATCTCTTTGCCATCTTTCAGTGCCTTACCTTCGTATGGGCGCAATTCGATCACATCACCCATGTTCATTTGGTTTACATCAAGCTCAATGGGTAGCGCACCAGCGTCTTCCATCGTATTAAAGAAGATTGGAGCAATCTTGCTGCCTAAACACACCCCACCAAAGCGCTTGTTTGGAACGAATGGAATGTCTGCACCAGTCCACCACAACACCGAGTTAGTAGCTGACTTGCGTGAAGAACCAGTGCCAACAACGTCACCGACATAAGCAATTTGATTGCCTTTTTTCTGCAACTCAGCAATTTGTTTCATCGGGCCGCGTACGCCGGTTTCATCCGGCTCAATGCCTGGGCGTGGGTTCTTTAACATGACGGTTGCGTGCAAAGGAATATCTGGTCGGCTCCACGCGTCAGGCGCAGGAGATAAATCATCAGTATTCGTTTCACCAGTAATCTTAAAGACTGTGAGCTTGAGACTTTCAGGAACGGCAGGGCGGCTAGTAAACCACTCGGCATCAGCCCAGCTCTGCAATACAGACTTGGCGTTTACATTGCCTTTTTCAGCCATTTCTTGTACATCATGGAAATAGTCAAACATCAATAATGTTTTCTTGAGGGCAGTTGCAGCTGCTGCGCCACATTCGGCATCACTCAAGAGTTCAACTAAAGGTTTAACGTTATAGCCACCAAGCATCGTTCCTAATAGTTCAGTCGCCTTCACGCGAGAAATCAAGGGTGATTTTTCTGAACCTTTTGCAACAGCATCTAAAAATTCTGCTTTTACTTTTGCAGCCTCATCAACGCCAGCAGGTACGCGGTGCGTAATCAGCTCTATAAGCTCAGCCTCTTTGCCCGCCGGTGGATTTTTCAACAATTTAACCAGCTCAGCGGTCTGATCCTTGGTTAACGGCAGGGCCGGTATACCAAGGGCTGCACGTTCAGCAACGGTAGCGTTGTAGGCTTCTAACATTGTGTTTCCTATGAGGTAAATGAATTCTATAGAAAGACTAAATGGGAATTTTCTCCCGAATAGCACGATTATAGTTGCTTATTTAAGTCTTATATAAGAGTTTAAATTCCCTTATTTCCCCCTTTTGAGGTAGTTTGGATGATATTTAGCCCTAAAAAGGCGATATTTACCAAAAATTAGATGACTTGCTCATCCTTTAGCGCCCAAACAAGAGCAACCACCCATCCAATGAGGGACCAGCCCAAAAAGAGGTTCAGGGCAAAAATAGCACCGCTATTAGCCCTTTTTCTTTTAAAAGCGATCGCAAAGGGCAAAAAATAGAAGAGCGACAGAATAGTAATCAATACGGCAAATAGAAGGCGCATAGACGTCGATTTAGATGAAAAAGTTCAAAATTAAGCGGTATATCTAATATATAACCGATTTTGAAAGTTCCTGAAACATTAAGGCTGTCGTTATAATTACTATTTCCAACAGAGCTTAAGCGATGACCAAATACGTTTTTGTCACTGGTGGTGTGGTTTCTTCCCTCGGGAAAGGAATCGCAGCTGCCTCGCTTGCCGCGATTCTCGAATCCCGCGGCCTGAAAGTCACCCTCCTAAAATTAGATCCTTACATCAACGTAGACCCGGGTACTATGAGCCCACTTCAACATGGTGAAGTTTTTGTCACGGAAGATGGCGCTGAAACAGATCTAGATCTTGGTCACTACGAGCGCTTTGTATCAGCAAAGATGCGCAAGAGCAATAACTTCACCACTGGTCAGATTTATGAATCGGTGATCAGTAAAGAACGTCGTGGCGAATACTTAGGAAAGACTGTTCAAGTTATTCCACACATTACCAATGAAATTCAGGCATTTGTGGAGCGCGGTACACAAGCTAGCCATGATGGTAATGTAGATATTGCGATTTGCGAGATTGGCGGCACCGTTGGTGATATTGAGTCCCTACCGTTTTTAGAGGCCGCAAGGCAGATGAGTCTGCGCCTTCCAATACACAGCTGCGCCTTTGTCCATCTGACTCTGGTACCTTATATCCATAGCGCTGGTGAGCTCAAGACAAAACCTACCCAACACTCTGTACAGAAGTTGCGCGAGATCGGCATTATGCCGACCGTTTTACTATGCCGTGCCGATCGTCCTATTCCAGAAGATGAGCGCGCCAAGATTTCTCTCTTTTCAAATGTGCGTGAAGATGCAGTGATATCGGTTTGGGATGTCGATACGATTTATAAAATTCCAGGAATGCTCCATGCACAAGGCATGGATGATTTGATTTGCCGCGAATTAGAAATTAAGGCCAAACCAGCCGATCTATCCGTGTGGGCAAACTTAGTGTATGAGATGGCTAATCCACAATATGAGGTCACCATTGGCATGGTTGGTAAATATGTTGAGCTGACTGAATCCTATAAATCATTGATTGAAGCCTTGCGCCATGCGGGTATTCATGCACATACCAAAGTAAACATTAATTACATTGATTCAGAAGTCATTGAAAAAGACGGCATTGATTGCTTGAAAAAATTAGACGCTATCTTGGTTCCGGGTGGTTTTGGTAAGCGCGGTACTGAAGGTAAAATTTCTGCCATTCGTTATGCCCGCGAAAATAGTATCCCTTACCTTGGGATCTGTCTCGGTATGCAGTTGGCAGTCATTGAGTTTGCGCGCCATGTTGCTAATATAGCCAATGCCAACAGCACTGAATTTGATCCGCAAACCGAAAACCCTGTAGTGGCTCTCATCACAGAGTGGATAGATAGAGAAGGGCGTCTAGAGAAGCGTAGTAATGACTCTGATCTGGGTGGCACCATGCGCTTAGGATCTCAACGCTGTCCAGTGAAAGCCGAAACTTTGGCGCATCGTATTTATGGCTCGGAAGTGAATGAGCGCCATCGCCATCGTTATGAAGTGAATAACATATATGTTCCGAAGCTCGAGAAGTCTGGTTTGATTGTTTCAGCCAGAACGCCAAATGAGTCTTTGCCTGAGATGATGGAATTACCGGAGTCAATGCATCCTTGGTTTTTTGGTGTACAGTTTCATCCAGAATTTACTTCTACACCTCGTGATGGCCACCCTTTGTTCTCAGCATTTATTGGTGCAGCACTGATCCAACAAGATGCTGCATTAAAACAAGTTGCTTAAGAGGAACTGATGAGCTCATTTCAGTTATGTGGTTTCGATGTCGGCCTAAAGCAACGCTTCTTCTTGATTGCTGGGACATGCGTGATTGAATCAGAGCAGTCAGCAATTGATGTTGCTGGCCAATTAAAAGAAATCACCAGCGCCCTCAAAATTCAGTTGATCTATAAATCTTCATTTGATAAAGCAAATCGCTCTTCTGGAAATTCATTCCGTGGTTTAGGCATGGAAAAGGGTTTAGAAATATTGGCTAAAGTAAAAAAACAAGTTGGCGTACCAATTTTGACTGATGTCCATGATATTAGTGAGATCGAGGCAGTATCTAAGGTAGTTGATGTGATTCAAACCCCTGCTTTTTTATGTAGACAAACAGATTTCATTAGAGCGTGCGCTCAAAGTGGTAAGCCAGTGAATTTCAAGAAAGGGCAATTTCTTTCGCCTCATGAGATGCTCAATGTCATTGAAAAGGCTCGTGCGGCCGCTCAAGAAGTTAACCTTCCAGATCAATTTATGGTTTGTGAGCGTGGCGCTTCATTTGGTTATAACAACCTGGTTTCTGATATGCGAAGCCTTGCTATCTTGCGAGAAGCAAATGCACCCGTAGTATTTGATGCGACCCATTCTGTGCAATTGCCTGGTGGACAAGGCACAGCTAGCGGTGGTCAACGGGAGTTTGTGCCGGTATTGGCTCGTGCGGCAGTTGCCGTAGGTATCAGCGGCCTATTCATGGAAACCCATCCAGATCCAGCCAAGGCCTTGTCTGACGGACCAAATGCAGTGCCCTTACATCGCATGAAAGAGTTACTGGAATCACTGGTTGCGATAGATACAGTAGTGAAAGCGAGCGGTCCATTTTTAGAAAATAGCTTCAAATAACTTTGCAGCGAATTGATTAATTCCCATTTTGTATTGTTTTAAGGAGAAGGTGCATGAGCGCCATTGTTGACATCATCGGTAGAGAAATTTTAGATTCACGCGGCAACCCAACGGTAGAGTGTGATGTTTTGCTTGAGTCAGGTGTCATGGGGCGTGCGGCAGTGCCTTCTGGCGCCTCTACAGGTTCACGTGAAGCGATTGAATTACGCGATGGGGATAAGGCTCGCTATTTAGGCAAGGGCGTTCTCAATGCGGTTCAAAACATTAACGTTGAGATTGCAGAGACCATTCTTGGCTTAGATGCTACTGAACAGGCTTTTTTAGATCGCACCTTAATTGATTTGGATGGTACGCATAACAAAGCTCGCTTGGGCGCTAATGCGACCTTAGCTGTTTCAATGGCGGTTGCCAGGGCAGCTGCCGAAGAAGCCGGCTTACCTTTGTATCGTTATTTTGGGGGTTCGGGTGGCATGCAATTGCCTGTACCCATGATGAATATCGTGAATGGCGGCGCGCATGCCAACAATAGCTTAGATATCCAAGAGTTTATGGTGATGCCTGTGGGTGCAGAAAATTTCCGCGATGCCTTACGTTGCGGCGCTGAAATCTTTCATGAACTGAAAAAAATCCTTGGTGCTCAAGGCATGCCTACTACAGTTGGTGACGAAGGTGGCTTTGCACCGAACTTCAAGAGCAATCAAGAGTGCTTACAAACCATCATGAAAGCGATTGAGGGTGCTGGTTACCAGGCTGGTGAAGATGTGTTGTTAGCCCTAGATTGTGCAGCGAGCGAGTTCTATAAAAATGGTAAATACCATCTTTCAGGAGAAGGTTTGCAACTGACCTCCAGCGAGTTCTCAGACTATCTTGGAAATTTGGCTGATCAGTTCCCCATCGTTTCGATTGAGGATGGCATGCATGAGAGTGATTGGGATGGTTGGGCTGATATCACCCAGAAACTGGGTAAGAAGATTCAATTGGTTGGTGATGATTTATTTGTTACCAACACTCGTATTCTCAAGGAGGGTATCGAGAAGGGGGTGGCTAATTCCATCTTAATTAAGATTAACCAGATTGGTACCTTGACCGAAACCTTTGCCGCCATTGAGATGGCAAAGCGCGCTAACTACACTGCGGTGATCTCTCATCGCTCTGGTGAAACTGAAGACAGCACTATTGCCGATATTGCTGTAGGCACGAATGCTGGCCAGATTAAGACAGGTTCTTTGTCGCGCTCGGATCGGATTGCTAAATACAACCAGCTATTACGCATTGAAGAAGATTTAGGTGATGTTGCGACCTATCCAGGCAAATCTGTTTTTTATAACTTAAAACGTTAAACCTCAGAAAATTGGTTTTTTATGCGGCTAGTCATCTACTCAATGCTGTTATTGCTCATTGCAATCCAGTACCCGCTTTGGCTGGGAAAGGGTGGATGGCTTAAGGTTTATGAAATGGAAAAACAAGTGGAGCTGCAAGAGGCTAAAAATAGTCTTTTAGCTCTTCGCAATGCCAAGTTAGCTGGTGATGTAAAGGACTTAAAAGATGGTACGCGCGCAATTGAGGAGCGTGCTAGGGCTGAGCATGGCCTAATCAAAGAAGGTGAATTTTTTGTACAGATCTTACCAGTTGATAAAGCTAGCGCAGCACCTACAGTTGATGGACTCAAAGCACCAACTACTGAACAATAAAGACTAGTGCCTACTAGTTGGCGGCCTGGTGGCGTCACTGAGTAAATCCGTTTTAAAAACCTGCAAACAGTCCACCGCATCAAATCGATAAGGCTTAGCGCAGAACTCACAGATAGTCTCGACTATTCCTTGCTCAGCCAATATTCCCTGGACTTCTTCTTCGCCGAGCATTCGTAAAACATCTGCTACTTTGTTACGCGAACAACGACAAGAAAAACGGATCTGACGCGGCGGGAAGCAGCGCACACCATTCTCTATAGCCTCTTCCAGAAATAGACGCCTGAGGATCGTTTCTGGAGGAAGGGTGAGGAGTTCATCATTGGTAATGGTTTCTCCTAAAGTCTGAATACGCGTCCATCCTTCAGCCGCATTTTGTGAGTCAAGGTGCGCATGACCACCTGAATCAGGCATGCGTTGTAACAAGAGGCCGCCAATATGGGTATCACTCGATGCTAGCCATATCCGCGTATCTAATTGCTCCGATTTTTGCATGTATAGACCAATAGCCTCAGCAGCGCTAGATACGGGTTTGATAATGCTGCCACGATGTTCCCTGAGCGCAACAATGCCTTGATAGGGTGGCTGTCCGGGTTCACGCTCTGATGGATCTAAGGTGATCACCAGTCTTCCAGAACCACTGGCATCTAAGAGCTCACCAAGGCTGGCATTAGGGGCGATTTCTGATGGATCTACAGAAAGCTTAACTGTTGCCCTCATGGATAAATCTGACTTACATTCAACCACTAAAAGCGCAATGGGGCCTTTGCTTTGGGCCTGAATAATCAAGGTGCCATCAAACTTCAGGCTCGCACATAACAGAGTGGCAGCGCCAACAAAATCCCCCAAGATGCGGCGAACTGCAGGTGGATCGTTGCGACGCTCTAAAACAGCCTGCCAAGCAGTGCTAATCGAGATAATTTCCCCGCGAACAGGGGCTCCATCACAGACAAATACTAGTAATTCATTCATAGAGCAAAGTATCCACGTTTTTGAATTTTGCCGCTAATTGACCTGACCTGAGATAATGGAGTTTATGCATATTCGTACACGTTTCGCCCCCAGCCCGACAGGTTTCATTCATCTAGGCAACCTCCGCAGCGCTCTCTACCCATGGGCATTTGCACGCCACAATCAAGGCGACTTCATTCTACGTATTGAAGACACAGATCTTGAGCGCTCTTCACAAGAAGCTGTAGATGTGATCATCGAGGGAATGGCCTGGCTAGGTCTTGATTTAGATGAGGGTCCAATCTATCAGATGCAGCGCATTGATCGCTATCGTGAAGTAGTCAAACAAATGTTAGATGCAGGTCTTGCATATCCTTGCTATATGAGCGAAGAAGCTTTGAATCAGCTGCGTGATCAACAAATGGCCAATAAAGAAAAGCCACGCTATAACGGCTTGTGGAGACCTGAGCCTGGAAAAACTCTACCAGCAATTCCGGAGGGGGCTCGGCCAGTGATTCGCTTTAAAAATCCCATTGGTGGATCAGTTATTTGGGAAGATGCTGTTAAAGGGCTAATTGAGATTAGCAACGATGAACTCGATGATCTGGTCATAGCACGTCCAGATGGTACGCCAACTTATAACTTCTGCGTGGTGGTAGATGATTTGGATATGAAAATCACCCATGTCATTCGTGGTGATGATCATGTAAACAATACCCCTCGTCAGATTAATATCATGAAGGCTCTGGGAAGCAATCCACCTATCTATGCACACCTTCCCACAGTGCTCAATGACTCTGGTGAGAAGATGAGTAAACGCAATGGCGCTATGAGCGTGCGTGATTATCAAAAAGCAGGTTATCTGCCTGAAGCGATATTGAACTATTTGGCACGTCTGGGTTGGTCTCACGGTGATGCCGAAGTTTTTACAAAAGAGCAGTTTGTGGACTGGTTTGATTTAGCTAGCTTAGGTCGCTCGCCTGCCCAACATAATCCAGAAAAGCTACTGTGGCTTAATCATCAATATATTCAAAATGCAGATCCGGTCAAATTAGCGCAGGCTACCAAGCCTTTTGCTCATCAACTTGGCATTGACACCGAGAATGGTCCAGACTTTACTCAAGTCGTAGGTCTATTAAAAGATCGCGCCAATACATTGATTGAAATTGCAGAAGGGGCCAAGCTTTTTTATTTACCAGCACCAGCTCATAACGCAGAGCAGATCGCTACTAATATCCCACCATCTGTTATTCCTGCATTGAAAGATCTGATTGAGGCTATTGAGAATGCGGAGTCGACAAAGGATGCTTATGGCGCCGTATTTAAGCAAGTCCTAGCCAAACATCAACTTAAAATGCCTGCTCTAGCGATGCCTGTTCGCTACGCATTATTCGCAACCACTCAAACCCCAGCGATCGATTCTGTATTGGTGGTATTGGGCCGGGATGAGGTACTCAAAAGGCTCTCCAAGGTAGTCTAGTAGACAATTTGCGCACTTGCACAAAAATAGGCTAAAATCTTGGATTGTTTTGAGTGTCTTGCAGGTTTTTTGTGGGATTTCGGGGGTATAGCTCAGCTGGGAGAGCGCTTGCATGGCATGCAAGAGGTCAGCGGTTCGATCCCGCTTATCTCCACCAAACAATCAAGATTGCAGTAATCAGAAGTAGTCCAGGTCCCCATCGTCTAGAGGCCTAGGACATCACCCTTTCACGGTGAGTACGGGGGTTCGAATCCCCCTGGGGACGCCAGAATTTTGGTGGCAGTAAAATGAATTGTGATGTTTTTCTCGTTGTATTTTGGAGCGGTAGTTCAGTTGGTTAGAATATCGGCCTGTCACGCCGAGGGTCGCGGGTTCGAGTCCCGTCCGTTCCGCCAAGACAATTAAAAGCCCCCTGAATAAGGGGGCTTTTTTACTTTAGTTGTTTTGAATTCTTTTTACTTCTTTTTAGGTGTTGTGATCGAAGCAGCCATTGCGTCGTAATAAGTCACTTTCACTTGCTCTCCTACTTTGACATCCGCTAAGAGGGCTGGGTTTTTGACAGTGACAGTCGTAATCTTGCCACTAGGGCCCTTTACGGAGACCAGCTTCTTATCGCGATCAACCGCTACGATATCTGCAATGATGGTAGTTTTATTGGCAATCACTTCAGATGGCTTTTCACTTGGCTTGGAGTTTGTAACCGTATTGGTCTCCACTTTGCTACGAATACCATCGCTCTTCGTTTTAATAAGCTCGATGGCAACAGCCAATTCATAGGTCACGTTCACTTGGTCGCCTTTTTTGATCTGATCAAAATTGGTAATTTCTGGACCAGCAATAAATTTGGATTCACCTTCTTTATTCTTGAAGGTAATCGTGCGTGTCTTTTTATCAATAGCGATTATGGTGCCTTCATATAGCTGGTAGCGGTTATCCACTACAGCGGCGTCGATTACCATTGGCTTGGCAGCTGAATCGGCAGGCTTTGCTTGGGCTATTGCTAAAGTGGGTAAGGCCAATAAGGCGGCAATTGATAGTGCAATGGCTGTGAATTTGAGATTCATTAATTTCCCTATAAATAAGCACTTCCTACCAAGATACTAGCTCACTTTTAGCATTTATAAGCCTTCCAAGGGGCTAATTGCAGGTTGGGAGTAAAGCCTCCATCTTTGATAAGATCTCTGTTTGATTCTGAAACCCTAAGGAGGGTATGAAATGCCTCAATTTGCTGCAAATTTAACTATGCTTTTTACAGAGACTCCATTCTTAGATCGCTTTGAGAAAGCCCACAATTCCGGATTCAAGGCGGTTGAATTTCTCTTCCCTTATCCATTTGCGGCTGCTGAAATTAAAAATAAGTTAGATCAACATGGCTTAAAGCTTGTTCTTCATAACTTACCTGCTGGTGATTGGGATGCTGGAGAGCGTGGAATTGCTTGTCACCCAGATCGAGTAGAAGAATTTCGTTCAGGCGTTGCTAAAGCAATCGAATATGCCAAGGCCTTAGGTGTTCCACAGCTTAATTGTCTGGCAGGCAAAGCTCCCGCTGGAGTAGATAGCAAGTTACTACACGATACCTTTGTGTCAAACCTTAAATACGCATCAGCTGAATTAAATAAGGTTAATTTAAGACTACTGATTGAGCCAATCAATACCTTCGATATCCCTGGGTTCTTTTTAAGTACAACCCAGCAAGCGCTGGATATTCTCAAAGAGGTTGCTGCCGATAATCTTTTCGTGCAATACGACATCTACCATGCTCAGCGTATGGAAGGTGAACTTTGCAATACGATTGAAAAGAACCTTGCCAAAATTGCACATATTCAATTAGCTGATAATCCTGGTCGCAACGAACCTGGTACAGGCGAAATCAATTATGTACATCTATTCAAATTCTTGGACCGGATCGGTTATTCAGGATGGATTGGTTGCGAATATAAGCCCGCTACCACCACAGAAGCCGGTCTGGGTTGGATACAAAAGTTAAATTCATAAAATAAATCAAAGCAAATACAAAAGGAAAAGAAATGAGTACGAAATTAAAATTGGGTTTTGTTGGCCTCGGAATTATGGGTGCCCCGATGGCAGGCCAACTTGTTAAAGCAGGTCATGAGGTATTTATTACCACTAGAAGTAAGGTTCCTCAAGAGTTAGCTTCTTCAACAGCTATTCAATGCGCAAGCCCAAGCGAAGTTGCCCAAAAGGCAGACATCATTTTCACCATGGTTCCAGACACACCGGATGTTGAGAAAGTATTGTTTGGTGATAAAGGCGTTGCAGCGGGTTTATCCAAGGGTAAGGTTGTAGTTGATATGAGCTCTATTTCACCAATCGCTACTAAAGAATATGCCAAGAAAATAAATGCCTTGGGTTGTGACTATCTTGATGCGCCCGTTTCTGGTGGCGAAGTCGGGGCTAAAAACGCCACGCTCTCGATTATGGTCGGTGGTGATGAGGCCGTATTTAATAAAATAAAGCCTGTACTAGATCTGATGGGCAAGAATATTAACTTGGTTGGCGGCAATGGTGATGGTCAAACTGCCAAAGTGGCAAACCAGATTATTGTGGCTTTGAATATTGAGGCGGTTGCAGAGGCTCTTCTATTCGCATCAAAGGCTGGCGCTGATCCTGCTAAGGTTCGTCTGGCACTGATGGGCGGTTTTGCGAGCTCAAAAATTCTTGAAGTACATGGCGAGCGCATGGTCAAACGTACATTTGATCCTGGCTTTAGGATTGAGTTGCATCAAAAGGATTTAAACCTTGCCCTTAATAGTGCGCGCGCCCTAGGGGTCTCACTTCCGAATACGGCTACTGCCCAAGAATTATTCAATTCCTGCGCTGCACATGGCGGCAAAGCCTGGGATCATTCGGCAATGGTAAAAGCTTTAGAAAAGCTAGCCAACTTTGAGATTGGTCAAAAAGCCTAAGAGCTAGCTATGTCATCAACCTTATTAGTGTATTTACATGGCTTTCGATCTTCACCAAGATCAAGTAAGGCAGTGATGACAGGCGAGGCAGTGAAGACTTTAACAACTGCGGCAAATACCATCGATTGGTATTGCCCGCAGTTGTCAGCGTCACCCAAAGAAAGTATGAAGATGGTGACAAGCTATATCGATCATTCCAGATCTGATCGCATCGTTGTTATTGGATCATCGCTTGGTGGGTTTTATACTAACTATCTGGCGGAAAAATATGGCTGTAAGGCAGTTGCCTTAAATCCAGCAGTGCGAGCAGCTAGAGAGTTAGCCCCCCACGTGGGGATGCTGACATCGTATGACAGCAATGAGCCCTTTGATTTTCGGCCTGAATATATCGACGAACTAAAGACCCTACAGGTTGAAAGTATTTCTGATCCTGATCGCTACTTTTTAATTGCCGCAAAAGGGGATGAATTACTTGATTGGAGGGAGATGCGTGAGTTCTATCAAGGCGCTCAGCAGCTTATTTTAGAAGGCAGTGACCATGGAATCGCCGACTATGCAGACCATCTTCCCAGGGTCTTGGAGTTTATATCCCCTGAGATGATTGATTGACACAAATTTCTTCTGTAATATAAGTCTATAGATCGATGGCTTTGCCTAGATCAAGAAAGGAGAGTTTGTGCTGAGCATCTTAAAGCTAGACGCTGGTGGAATTCCCCAGGGTTGGGTTAACGCTGAAGAAGCAACCAAGCATTACGCTGACAACAGTGTTTTGTGGACGCTAGGCGACCCCATCATGAAAATGCGTGGCGGTATTTCTAGGGCCAGTGGCTTGCAATCCGTTATCGAACTACATTCGATCATTGCTATCAAAGGCAGTGCAAAGATTAATTTATTTGACGTTGTACCAGTTATCACAAAACATAAACTTTTCAAGCGTGACCGTGGTCTCTGCGCTTATTGTGGTGATACCATTCACGAAAATTATGCTGAGGCCGAGCACATCATTCCGAATAGTCGCGGTGGTAAATATTCCTGGATGAATCTAGTCATTTCTTGTAGACCTTGCAACCAACGCAAGGGTAATCGCACTCCTGAACAGGCTGGTATGGGTTTGTTATATACCCCTTATCTCCCAAGCTTGTATGAAGATATGATTCTTAAAGGGCGAAATATTCTGGCAGACCAGATGGACTTCCTAGCTGCCAATTTGCCTAAGAACAGTCGTTTACTCGAGGGTGCTCTCTGAGTTTGGGGCTAGGGCAATTTAGGAACTCTCAAAGCAGTAGCTTGATTCACGCAAAACCTTTGCGGATTATTCTGATCGCATTGGTCCTATCCTTGCTTGGCCATTTTATTTTATTTTTTGGTATTCCTTTTTTGTCTTTTGGTTCAGCGCCAGAGATTGCTGACGACCTCATCATTAGGACCGAACTCAAAATTGATCCGCCA
>CAMBBT010000040.1 GCA_945864455.1 Polynucleobacter meluiroseus
AGAGCTTGACGTTCCCAGTTAGGATTTGGATTATTTTCCATCTTCGATTCCTTAGTATTACTTAATATTTACAGATTCTGTTGTAACCATTGTGACAGTTCTGCCACATTATCGACGTGCGCTAATGACTTTGAGGTCTTCAGGGTATCGGGTGGGTGGGCGCCGTAGGTCACCGCCAGCGCATCTACTCCAGCATTAGCTGCCATATCTAAATCATGCGTGGTGTCTCCAATCATCAGTATCCGGCGAGTGGGTACTTGAGTGACATCCGATAGCTCTAGCAACATCCCGGGGTGGGGTTTTGAAAAGGACTCATCGGCTGTCCGCGTTTCATGAAAGAGATGGCCAATTTGATGATGTTTTAAAGAGCGGTCTAAGCCCACTCTAGATTTACCTGTTGCCACGCCCAATAGATATTGATCAGCCCGAAGCTTTTCCAAGAGCTCACGAATACCCACAAATAAATCAAGCTCATGGTCTTTGGCTAGATAGTGATGACGAAAACGATCCGTCAATTTTGGAAAGTGCTCCGGCTCAATCCAAGGAACCGCTCTGCGTAATGAATCCTGGATACCCAAGCCAATGACTGAGCTCGCCAATGCATCATCAGGTTCTTTAAAACCTAAATCACGACAAGCCTGCTGAATGCAGTCCACGATAGTGGGCGTCGAATCCATAATCGTTCCATCCCAATCCCAGACAATCAGGTCATAACGGCGATCTTGTTTGTTCTCGTCAATCATCTTCGTTTACTTAATATATTTACTGATGCTTACTGCTCAAAGTTTTTCATCATAGCCGCAAATTCAGGCGGCAGTGGAGACTCAATCCGCATCTTTTCACCAGTGCGTGGATGGGTAAAACCAGCAAGGTGAGCATGAAGATAGAGGCGCTTGGATTTAATTAATTTATCTTGATCTTCAAAGCCATATTTATCGTCGCCTAAGATAGCATGGCCCAGTTTCTGAAGATGCACACGGATCTGATGGGTACGCCCTGTCTTGAGTTGGGCCTCAGCCAGAGTAATTGCGACTTCATCACGCTTCATGGTTTTCGTAACCCGCAAAGCCGTATGGCTTGCTAAGCCCTCAGGGTCCACGCGCACTCTGCGCTCGCCATTGGCCAAGAGATATTTATGGAGCGGATACTTTAGCTGCATCACTTGGGCGCCCTGCTCAATTTCTCCATGGGCAAGTAAGTAATAGCGCTTATCGGTTTGACCTTCCCGAATTTGGCGATGGAGTTCGACTAAAGCGCTACGCTTTTTTGCCAACAGCAATACGCCAGAGGTATCTCGATCTAGGCGGTGAACCAATTCTAAGAATTTCAATTCTGGGCGCGTGATGCGTAAAGTCTCAATCACCCCCAAGACAATTCCGGAGCCACCATGCACTGCTAAGCCAGGAGGTTTATCTACGATTAACAGCGCCTCATCCTCAAACAGGATGGGCATTTTGTCTGAGTAACCGTGGGCCCGAGATTTAGTTTGGGCACTACTCACTGCTGCCATTTGGGCAGGTTCAGCAAGCCTGACGGGCGGAACTCGAACGATATCGCCTTCGACCAGACGAGTGGTTGGTTCGGCGCGCTTCTTATTGACCCGCACCTCACCAGAACGAATAATCCGGTACACATGACTTTTAGGGACCCCTTTGGCCCAGCGCAGCAAATAGTTATCCAAGCGCTGACCAGCCTCTTCAGGACCGATAGTCTGAAGAAGAACTGCGGCCGGAGTATGGGCTGAAACTGCTTTTGGGGTCAATATGGGGTCGGATTTCATGATTTATCTCTCTTGCCAGCTCCATAAAGGACGACAAGGGACTCAACAATACCCCATTGTCATTCAACTTGTGCCGTATAATCAACGCTCTAGCCAATTCATTGGCCCGATCCGAACCTGATTCAGGTTTGAATCGTGGAGCTTGGAGTCGCCCTTTAAAAGACTCCCGGGGTTGCCCCTCCCCCGTTGTAATGAGGCGCAGGGTTGGTGTGCCGTTTGCCGCGACCCGCGATTAGAAGACAGTTTTCAGGCGCGCGCCTGCATTGATGACCTAAAGGAGGTCTCTGCGGCGATCGTCAAGTGTGGCACCGATTTAACCAAGAGTTAACTGGGTGAACTGAGTAAAAAATGCTCAGATTTGCATGATCCACACTATTAAACCGCCATAGGCTATGCCTTGGGCGGTATCTAACTTGTCCCCTAACGCAGCGCGCAACGACATCCTCCCCCATAGGAGAGTGTTATGAAACGCATGTTATTTAATGCAACTCAACAAGAAGAGTTGCGAGTTGCCATCGTCGATGGTCAAAAACTCATCGATATTGATATCGAAGCTGCCGGTCGTGAACAACGCAAAGGCAATATTTATAAAGGTGTTATTACCCGCATTGAGCCTTCTCTAGAGGCTTGCTTTGTCAACTATGGTGAGGAGCGTCATGGCTTTTTGCCATTTAAAGAAGTTGCCAGAACTTATTTCAAAGAGGGTATAGACGTTCGCAATGCCTCCATTAAGGATGCCCTGCGCGAAGGTCAAGAAATCATTGTTCAGGTAGAAAAAGAAGAGCGCGGCCAAAAAGGCGCAGCTTTAACTTCCTTTGTCTCTTTGGCTGGTCGTTATTTGGTACTGATGCCCAATAATCCCCGTGGAGGCGGTGTGTCTCGCCGCATCGAAGGTGAAGATCGTCAAGAACTGCGTGATGCCATGTCCCAACTAGATATCCCTGATGGCATGAGCATCATTGCTCGTACTGCTGGTATTGGTCGTGACGCTACCGAATTGCAATGGGACTTAAGTTACCTGATGCAGTTATGGAAAGCGATTGACGAAGCCGCTAAAGGCAATTCAGCACCATTATTGATTTACCTCGAATCAAGCCTCGTGATTCGTGCTATTCGTGATTACTTCCAGCCGGATATCGGCGAGATTCTAATCGATACCGATGACATCTATGAGCAAGCTGCTGCATTTATGTCCGTAGTCATGCCGGACAACTTGCCAAGAGTGAAGCGCTATCAAGATGATGTGCCTTTGTTCTCCCGTTTTCAAATTGAGCATCAAATTGAAACCGCGTACTCACGGACTGTGCCATTGCCATCTGGTGGCGCAATTGTGATCGATCATACTGAAGCTTTAGTTTCTGTGGACGTGAACTCTGCCCGTGCAACCCGTGGTTCTGATATTGAAGAAACGGCTACTCGCACTAACTTAGAAGCTGCCGATGAAATTGCCCGTCAAGCACGTTTACGTGACTTGGGTGGTTTGATCGTGATCGACTTTATTGATATGGAATCGAGCAAAGCTCAGAAAGATGTTGAGAATCGCCTGCGCGATGCACTGCGTCATGATCGTGCTCGCGTTCAGATGGGCAAGATCTCCAAGTTTGGCTTGATGGAAATGTCACGCCAGCGCTTGCGCCCTGCTCTTTCTGAAGGCAGTCATGTTACTTGCCCGCGTTGTAATGGCACAGGCCATATTCGTGACACTGAGTCTTCTGCATTGCAGGTTCTGCGCATCATTCAAGAAGAAGCCATGAAAGAGAACACAGCAGCGATTCATACACAGGTACCAGTCGAAGTGGCTGCATTCCTCTTAAATGAAAAACGTGCTGAAGTGATTAAGATCGAGACTCGCTTCAAAGTGAATGTCTTGATGGTTCCGAACAAGCATTTAGAGACACCCCATTACAAGTTAGAGCGTTTGCGTCATGACGATCCACGTCTTGATGATCAAAAAGCTAGCTATGTGATGGCGGAAGAAGCTGCTCGCGAGCTCGAGACCGACACTACAGTAAGCCGTAAAGATGCTGATGTGAAGGTACGTCCTGAAGCAGCCGTGAAGGGCATTACGCCAGCTCAACCTGCGCCAATAAGTCAGCCACGCCCAGCACGTACTGAAAAAGTACAGGCTGAAAGCTCTGGTGGTTTCTTTGGATTTATCAAGAAGATGTTCTCTTCTTCTCCTGCAGTAGCAGAGAAGCCAGTAGATAGCAGTACACGTGGTCGCAATCAAGGACGCAATGCCAATGGTGGTGATCGCAACCGTGGTCGCAATCGTCGTGGTGAGCGTGCAGAACGTCCAGCAGCGAATGCCGCTGAAGGTGCTGCCGAAGGTGCTAACGGTAACCGTAATAATCGTAACAATCGGAATAACCGCAATCAAAATGGTCCAAAGCCTGAGCGTCAAGCAAACCTTGCTGCAGTAACTCCTGCAACGGAAGCTACTCCTGGTGATGAAGCTACACCGAGTGCTGATGGCGAAGAGCGTCGTGGTCGTGGTCGCAACCGTCGTGGTCGTGGTCGTGGCAAAAATGAGCGCGATGAAGGTGATGCATCTAATGCACCTGCAGTATCAGCAAGTCCATTTACAGGTCCTCCAGTAGGGATGGCGGGCGCATCTGCAACGATGCCGATTCAGAATCTTGCCAATAGCTTTGGTAATGCAAAGCCTGCTGCAAGAAAAGAACGGGTTGAAAGAGCGCCACGTGCTCCACGTCAATCGAACCGCCCAGCGCAAGAAACTCAAAGTACTACAGCTTCAGTGCCGGCTGTAGCTGTAGCTTCTACTGTTGAGGTCATTGCTAAACCTGCGCCAGAACTTCCGAAGGTTGCCTTCCAGGCGCTTGAGGAAACTCCTTTGCATAGCGTTGTGCAATCTGCTGGAATGATTTGGGTTGCTACTGATGCTTCTAAGCATGCAGAAGCACAAGGTCAGATTCAGTCTGAGCCAACGAACTTAGGTAGATCTCCTAAACCTGCAGCAAGCCTTTCGGATGGCCCAATGGTTTTAGTTGAAACTGGCGGCCAAGAAAAAACGGTTTAATGCTGATTGAAGCTTTTCTCCAGACTGTCATTTATCCCATCAGGATATTTGGCGGTTTGGCAGAAACACCTTTTCACAGCCATAATTGAAATATGGTTGAAAAATCAATCCCCGCAACGTCCAAGGTCATTCCGATTCGCATTGATGAAGGCAAAGGTCTGACGCCATCTATTGGCGCGCAACTCATCGCACCTCACGGCAATACCCAAGATAAACGCGGGCGCATCTTACGTGACTTGCGCATCTCTGTAACTGATCGCTGTAACTTCCGCTGCACCTACTGTATGCCTAAAGAAGTCTTTAATCAAAACTATCCCTATCTTTCGCACAAAGAGCTTCTGAGTTTTGAAGAAATTACTCGCTTAACTTCCATCTTTTCCACCTTGGGTGTTGAAAAGATTCGCTTGACTGGTGGTGAGCCACTACTTCGTAAGAACTTAGAAGTACTGATTGAAATGTTATCGCAAGTGCGAACCACAGACGGCAAACCGCTTGACCTCACCTTAACAACCAATGGCAGTATTTTGCGTAAGAAAGCTGCTGCCTTAAAAGCTGCTGGACTACAAAGACTCACTGTGAGCTTAGATGGTTTAGATGATGCTATCTTCAGAAAAATGAATGATGTCGACTTTCCAGTAGCGGATGTTTTAGATGGCATTGCCGCCGCACAAGAAGCTGGTTTTGAAAACATCAAAATTAATATGGTGGTGAAAACAGGGACAAACGATCATGAAATCGTGTCCATGGCAAAACACTTCAAAGGCAGTGGCGTCATTCTGCGATTTATTGAATTCATGGACGTAGGCAGCTCCAATGGTTGGAATATGGCTGAGGTACTGCCCTCCAAAGAAGTGATCGCCAGAATTAATGCAGTCTTTCCGTTGGAAGCGATTAACGCCAATTACACCGGCGAAGTGGCCCAACGCTGGCGCTATATCGATGGCTCAGGTGAGATTGGTGTCATCTCCAGTGTTACCCAAACCTTCTGTCATGAATGTACCCGTGCCCGTATTTCTACTGACGGGCAAATGTATCTCTGTCTTTTTGCGAATGAAGGATTTGATTTCAAAACGATGTTGCGTTCTGAAAAGAGTGATTTAGAAATCGCCAATGCCATCATGAATACTTGGGGTACGCGTGATGATCATTATTCTGAAATTCGCGGCTCTCATACTGCAAACCCATCGACTGGTTCTCGTAAAGTCGAAATGTCTTACATCGGCGGCTAATGATTTCCCCCGAGCAAATCACTGGCCTGATCCTGGCTGGCGGTCGCGCCCAACGCATGGGTGGTATTGATAAAGGACTCATTCCTTTTAACGGCAAACCTCTGATTGAATCTGCTATTACTAGACTCAAAAGTCAAGTTGGTCCAATTCTCATTAATGCCAATCGCAATATTACGAAGTACGCTAGTTATGGCTTCCCTGTCATCATGGATGAGACGCCCGATTTTTCAGGGCCACTCGCAGGATTTGCTGCTGGCCTTCAGGCGTGCCAAACGCCCTATCTATTGACCACACCCTGCGATTCTCCTTTGCTCCCAACTGATTTAGCTAGCAAACTCGCGACTGAAATGATCCGTGACGACTTTCAGTTGGTATATGCCTCGAGTAGAGGGGCGGATGGCAAAGTCTGGGCACAGCCCGTTTTTTGTTTAATGCGAGCTGATCTTCAAGAGTCCTTAAAAGTATTTCTACAAAAAGGTGATCTCAAAATTGATCATTGGTTTAAAGAATTGCGTAGCAGCACTGTTGTGTTTGATGATGCGCAAGCATTTGCCAACGTCAACACTCCAGAAGAATTAAAACGCTTAGAAGAAGCCGCCGTATGAAGCACTCACCCAATAGCCCCATTCTTCTCACTTCATCACTACACGTGGATGAAGCTCGTAAAGCTATCTCTCAATTAGTCAATGAACTGATTGAAGAATCCAAAGCGATTGGCGATTTAGCTGATATCGAAACCGTTTCTCTAGATCAAGCCATCAATCGGATACTGGCGGGTGATTTGCTCTCACCCATTGATGTTCCTGCGGCTGATAATTCAGCGATGGATGGCTATGCCTTTGACAGTCAATGTTTAGGCGTTAGTGACGCTACCGTCTCCTTGAAAATAATGGGGACTGGCTTTGCTGGCAAACCTTACGAAGGTAAGATTAATTCTGGGGAGTGCCTCAAGATCATGACGGGCGCTGTAATGCCGACTGGCTGCGACACCGTGATTCCACAAGAATTGACTAGCGCACAAACAGAAACACAGATTGAGTTCCCTCAAAACCAATTAAAGCCTGGTGAGAATCGTCGCTTGCGTGGTGAAGATCTTCAGCAAGGCAAGCCTGCAATTAGCGCTGGTCGTTTATTGCGCCCTTCGGATTTGGGTTTAGCAGCATCACTCGGAATCTCCACTCTCAAAGTAAAGCGCAAACTCAAGGTGGTAATTTTGTCCTCTGGAGATGAGTTGCGATCCTTAGATCAAACTTTAAATGCTGGCAGTATTTATGATAGCAATCGCTATAGTCTGACGGGTTTACTGAATCGCCTTAACCTCGAGATTATTGATTGTGGCATCGTGCGTGATGATCCAGCCTCGCTTAAAAAAGCTTTTATCGATGCCGCTACCAAAGCGGATGTCTTAATCTCTTCCGGTGGCGTCTCGGTTGGCGAAGCAGACTACACCAAGCAAATCATGCAAGAGTTGGGTGATGTAGGTTTTTGGAAAATTGCGATGCGCCCAGGTCGGCCAATGGCTTTTGGGATTCTCAAGCCCGTGGAGGGCAAATCACCTGTACGCAAGACCTTGTTCTTTGGCCTACCTGGCAACCCAGTAGCGGTGATGGTGACTTTCTATCAATTTGTAAGAAGTGCGCTCTTGCAGCTCAATGGTGCAAACCAGACTGAGCCGCCAATCACTCAAGCAATTTCTGAGGCACCGATTCGTAAAAAACCTGGCCGTACCGAGTTTCAGCGTGCCATCTTGGGACGGAACGCTGATGGTCGTCCAAGCGTCAGGCTTACTGGCAGTCAGGGAGCAGGTATTTTGCGCTCCATGAGTGAGGCAAATTGCTTTGTCATCCTTAATCACGATCAAGGAAATATTTCTGCTGGCGACTGGGTAGATGTAGCGCTTTTCGATGGACTGCTTTAAGATTGCGTCATCATGAAACTTAGCAAAAAAGAACTCGTCTTCCTCGACCCGATGCATACCGCTAAAACGCTCGTTTTGGTCTATCTCTGCTTCTCCGTTCCGATCGTCCTATTAGCGCTATTTGTCGCTTTCATCCGTGACGGTGCTATTCCAGGATTTACGGTCTTGTCTGCCTTGATTCTGAATGCCTTACTAGGCTTTGGCTTATTGTGGATTGCCTGCAAGGTTTATAACTGGGTTGCTGGTAAATTCGGCGGCATCGAATTAGCCTTACGTGAATTACCAGAAGAAATTGAAGCCGAGTAATTAGTAAAAATTCAGTACGTATAAATCAATAAAGCCGAGCAATGCTCGGCTTTATTTTTTACCACTCCACTTACTGGAGTTTTATTTTTACTAACCTTTAAACACTTCCTGATTAATCAGACTCGGCGGTTTCTTACCGGCCAGTGCAGCACGTAAGTTTTCTACTGCTAGATCGATCATTGCTCTACGGGTCTTTTCAGTTCCGCTAGCAATGTGTGGAGCTAAGACCACATTACTCAGCTTAAGTAACTCGGGGTTGACTTTAGGCTCACCCTCAAATACATCTAGACCTGCAGCAAAGATCTTTTTCTCTTTGAGCGCTTGTGCTAAAGCTGCATCATCCACAATCCCGCCACGGGCAATGTTCACTAGGGTGGCAGTAGGTTTCATAAGGGCAATTTCTTTAGCGCCGATGGTGTGATGGTTCTCAGTTGTATAGGGCAACACCAAGACTACGTGATCAGCAGTGCGGAGTAATTCTTCCTTGGAGACATACTTTGCTGCACAGGCTTTTTCATCCGCCTCAGGCAGACGACTGCGATTGTGATAAATCACATTCATGCCAAAACCTAAGGCCCGCTTTGCAATCCCTTGGCCGATACGGCCCATACCAATAATGCCTAGCGTGGTGTGATGCAAATCCATGCCTAGAGGATTACTCACAATCGACCACTTATCCCACTTGCCATCTCTAATCCAGCGCTCAGACTCAGTAACACGCCGCGCTGTTGCCATTAATAATGCAAAACCAAAATCAGCAGTGCTATCGGTTAATACATCTGGCGTATTGCTAGCCATCACACCAGCCGCAGTAATTGCAGGTACATCGAAATTGTTATAGCCCACCGATATATTGGCTACTATCTTTAAATTTTTAGCACTCGTCAAAGCGGTCGCGTCAATGCGTTCACTCCCAGTAACTAAAGCGCCTGTTACATTTGAAAGTTCTTTTTGCAGCTCTTCTGGTGAAAAGACTTGATCAGCCTGATTGGAGCGAACCTCGAAAGACTCTTCTAACTTAGCGAGTAAATCAGGGAATATTGCTCTTGCTACTAAAACTTTAGGTTTGTTGCTCATTTCTTTCCTTGTATTCATTTCTTATATTGTTTTTTTATATTCATTTCTTGTATTCATTGCGTAACTGACAATCTCACTACATCAATTTTAGGTGACTTAGGAAGATTGCTCTATTACCTCTTTGAGAGAGGCCTCGAGAATTTCTAAGGGTTGTGCCCCTTGCAATGAATACTTGCCATTCAAAATTAGGTTTGGCACCGCATTAACGCCTTGCGCCTGATAGTAGGCCACTTGCGCTTTCACCTCTTTAGCAAAGAGTCCCTCTTCTAAAACTTTGCTTGCCGCGCTTTGATCCAAACGTGCTCTTTGCACTGCTTCTAATAAGTTCTCACGTTTATCAAAATCAGCTGCGAGGCAAAAGTAAGTATTAAAGAATTCCTTTTTTAGCCTGTACTGACTAGCCAAGCCATGCTCGTGCCCAGCCCAGTACAACAAACGATGGGCATCAAAGGTGTTGTATACCTTTTTTCGACCCTCAGGATGAAAATGAAAGCCCGCGGCTGCAGCGCGCTCCCGAATTTTGGCTTGATTTGCTTTGACCTGTTGCTCAGAAATGCCATATTTGTTACTGAGATACTCAATCGCATTCTCCCCACCCACTCTCATCTGAGGATTAAGCTCAAAAGGCTCAAAATGAATCTCGAACTCTGCCTGGTCTTTGAGGTTCTCCATTACTTGCTCTAGGGTTCCCAAAGCAACCGCGCACCATGGGCAGCCGATGTCGGAAACAAAGTTGATTTTGATAGTGGGTTTCATGATCGCCTAGTGTACTCATGCATCAGAAGCCTGAAGGAGCAAATCAATGCTTAAACCGAGAAATAATAGAATTTTTATTGCTGCACTGCACAAGATAAATCCCCCTTACTCAAGGGGAAACCCTCAACGCTATTTACCCTAATTTAGAATAAGCTCTGTATAGGATTTGTTTGATCCAGTAGTTAATTTTATAAAAATGACCTTAGGAGATTTAGATGTCAGATACAAATAAAACTAGCCCGCGCCGTAAGTTCCTAAAGAACGCTGCTGTTGGTAGCGCCGGCGCAGCTGCAATGGGCTTCCCAATGATTTCGAGTGCACAAACAACTATTTTGCGCTTTCAATCCACTTGGCCAGCTAAAGATATTTTCCATGAGTACGCTAATGACTACGCAACTAAAGTCAATGCGATGTCAGGTGGCCGTCTCAAAATTGAAGTGCTGCCTGCTGGTTCAGTAGTGAAAGCTTTCGATATGTTAGACGCTGTATCTAGCGGAACATTGGATGGCGGCCATGGCGTTTTGGCTTACTGGTATGGCAAAAGCCCATCACTAGCATTATGGGGATCAGGTCCTGCTTTCGGTATGGACGCTAATACTCTTCTGGCCTGGAACCAATACGGCGGCGGTCAGCAATTACTCAATGAAATTTACAACGACCTCAAGCTCGATGTCGTTTCATTCCCTTATGGCCCAATGCCAACACAGCCATTGGGTTGGTTTAAAAAGCCAATCGCAAAAGTGGATGACTTGAAGGGCTTGAAATTCCGTACTGTTGGTCTCTCGATTGAGATCTTTACTGACATGGGCGCATCAGTTCAGGCATTGCCTGGTGGTGAGATCATTCCAGCAATGGATCGTGGTGTATTAGATGCAGCTGAATTTAATAATGCTACTTCAGACCGCTTGCTTGGCTTCGCAGATGTTTCTAAAATCAACATGCTGCAAAGCTTCCACCAGTCAGCAGAGCAGTTTGAAATTATCTTCAATAAGAAGAAATTCAACTCCTTAGCTCCAGATCTGCAGGCCATCCTGTCATACGGAACCCAAGCAGCTTCTGCAGATATGTCCTGGAAAGCAATCGATCGCTACTCCAAAGACTTTGTTGAGCTCCAAACTAAAGACAAGGTCAAGTTCTACGCTACACCGAAGTCTATTTTGGTAGCCCAGTTGAACGCTTGGGACAAGATCATTGCGAAGAAGGCTGCTGAGCTCCCAATGTTCAAGAAAGTATTGGACTCTCAGAAAGCGTTTGCTCAGCGTGCAGTTCGTTGGGATTTGCTAGTGAATGTGGATATGAAGATTGCCTACGACCATTATTTTAAGGCCTAAACCCCTTTAAAGCTTTATTGGCTTATGTAATAATGTGCCCTAATGCACATCTGAACCGGACGGCATCCCCGTCCGGTTTTTTTATATTTCCCCAGAGAAATAATTAGTTAGATAGTTGTTTTAGGAGAGTAGTTCATGGATAAATTCATGCTAACAGTAGACGAAATTAGCACCTTCGTAGGTAAGGCTGCCGCTTGGCTTGTCGTGCTACTCATGCTGATGGTGTTCACAGACGTCGTTCGGCGGTATGCATTTAATTCTCCATCGGCATGGATTGGCGAATTATCAGTGATGGCTTATGGCACCCTATTTATGATGTGCGGCGCATATACCCTGGCGCAAAATGGTCACGTGCGTGGCGACTTCCTTTACGGGTCCATGAAACCGCGCACGCAAGCTACCCTAGATTTAATTTTGTACGTTACCTTTTTCTTGCCAGGTATTGCAGCTTTGGTTTATGCCGGCTATACCTACGCAGCAGAATCATGGCGTATTGGTGAGCACACTACTCAGATTGCGAACGGCCCACCACTCTATCCTTTCAAGACCATTATTCCGGTTGCAGGAGCATTTGTACTCTTGCAAGGTGTTGTAGAGATCATGCGTTGTGTTATTTGCCTAAAAACAGGTGAATGGCCGGCACGCTTAAAAGATGCCTCAGAAATTGATGTGATTGAACAGCAATTAGCAGCTTCTACTCACGTTGATGAAGAGTCACGTCAAAAAGCAATCAAAAATGCCAAATCCATCGATGAAGCAGCACACCATCGCATTGGTCAAACTAAAGAGATAAATCATGAGTGATCCAATTCTTGGCCTAGTCATGCTTGGCTTGATTATTGTTGTAATCATGCTGGGCTTTCCAACTGCCTTCACCCTAATGGGCCTGGGCATGATGTTTGGATTTGCAGCCTTTTACGACCCATCAGAAAATTGGGCTGCAAA
>CAMBBT010000041.1 GCA_945864455.1 Polynucleobacter meluiroseus
GTGAGTTGAAGCAATGAGGAATGTGAATGAGTAAAGATAATCGCGACCTTTTGGTAGGTTTAGACATTGGAACTTCCAAGGTGGTTGCCTTGGTGGCAGAGTTAACTCCTGAGGGCCAATTCAATGTAGTTGGTGTGGGCCAAACACCATCCAAGGGTTTAAAAAAAGGTGTCGTCGTCAACATTGAAGCAACTGTTCAGTCGATTCAGAAGGCGCTAGAAGAGGCCGAAGTAATGGCTGATCGCCAGATTGTTCAGGTCTTTACTGGCATTGCCGGAAATCACATTGTGAGCTTTAACTCGAGCGGTATGGTTGCTATACGTGATAAAGAAGTGGTTGCGGGTGATGTTGATCGTGTACTAGAAACTGCTAAGGCGATCAATATCCCAACGGATCAGCAAATTTTGCACATCCTTGTTCAAGAATTTATTATCGATGGCCAAGAGGATGTTCGTGAACCTATTGGCATGAGTGGTTTACGTTTAGAGGTCAAGGTTCATATCGTGACTGGCGCTGTGAGCGCCGCGCAAAATATTGTGAAATGTGTCCGTCGTTGTGGTTTAGAAGTCAATGACTTAATTTTGCAGCCTTTGGCATCAAGCTTAGCCGTTCTAACGGATGATGAAAAAGAACTTGGCGTTGTTTTGGTTGATATTGGTGGGGGCACTACAGACATCGCCATTCATTTTCAGGGATCAATTCGTCATACAGCGGTGATTCCAATTGCGGGCGATCAAATTACTAACGATATTGCAATGGCATTGCGGACCCCAACAATTGATGCGGAAGATTTGAAAATTGCATATGGAATTGCACGCCAAGAAATGGCCGACTCGGCTGCGATGATAGATGTGCCTGGAATGGGAGACCGTGAGCCACGTCCGATGTCTAAGCAAGCACTTGCCGCTGTGATTGAGCCACGCGTTGAAGAGCTCTTTACTTTGGTGAGGGGTGTAGTACGAGATTCTGGGTATGAGGATATGGTTTCTTCCGGAATTGTGCTCACGGGTGGCACTTCATTAATGCCGGGCATGGTTGAGTTGGCTGAGCAGGTCTTTTTGAGACCAGCTCGAATTGGCACGCCTGAATACCGTGGCCACTTACATGAAGTTCTTCGTAGCCCTAGATACGCTACCAGCATTGGCTTGCTAATGGAGGGCCAAGCGCAATTTTTGCGTGGCCGTCGTGTTTCTCAATCAGGTGCGCTGCAAGGAGTGATGTCGCGCATGAAGGAATGGTTTACAGGAAATTTTTAAGTTTTTTCGTCGTCGTCAATGTATTAAGTTATTTACCTAGGAGGGTATATGGAATTTGAAATGTTAGATCAAGATATAGCTGGCAAAACCATTATTAAAGTGGTTGGAGTCGGTGGGGCTGGTGGCAATGCCGTCCAGCATATGATTCGCCGCGGAGTGAGTGGCGTAGAGTTTATTTGCATGAACACCGATGCTGGCGCATTACAGCGTTCTGAGGCATCTGTGAATTTGCAACTGGGTTCTAGCGGATTAGGCGCTGGTGCAAAACCAGAAATTGGTGCAGCCTCTGCGGAAGAAGCGCGTGCTCGTATCGCGGATACTTTGCAGGGTGCCCATATGGTGTTCATCACTGCAGGTATGGGTGGCGGTACCGGTACTGGCGCAGCTCCAATCGTTGCTCAAGTCGCTAAAGAAATGGGTATTTTGACTGTGGGTGTTATCAGCAAACCATTTGACTTTGAGGGTGTAAAGCGCTTGAAAGTTGCGGAGAATGGCGCTCTAGAGCTTGAGTCTTATGTTGATTCATTGATTGTTGTGCTCAATGAAAAACTCTTTGAAGTGATGGGTGAAGATGCTGAGTTTGATAAAGCCTTTGCTTGTGCTGATGATGTATTGCATAACGCAGTCTCTGGTATTGCAGAAATCATCAATGTGCAAGGTTTAATCAACGTTGACTTTGAGGATGTGAAGACTGTGATGGGCGAGCAAGGCAAAGCCATGATGGGCACAGCAACCGTTTCAGGTATGGATCGTGCTCGTTTAGCTGCTGAAGCTGCAGTTGCATCTCCACTACTAGAGGGTGTGGATTTATCTGGAGCACGTGGCGTATTGGTAAACATTACTGCCAACCGTTCATTGAAATTGTCTGAAACACGCGAAGTGATGGCTGCTATTCGTGGCTATGCTGCTGATGATGCAACTGTGATCTTTGGTACTGTCTATGACGAAAGCTTAGGCGATGCATTGCGTGTGACTGTGGTTGCTACTGGCTTGAATAATCCTCAAGCTCGTCAAAACCATCAGCCAGAAGTAGTGTGGAGACAAGCTACTGGAACTAGTGATGCAATGCCAACGATGGCTGACCTGAATACTTTTGCCCCTACTAGCGCTTCTGCTGCTATGAGCAAGGTAGGCTTAGATTCTGCTGTGAGTACTAGCGCAGGCATGGCCTTAACCGGTTCTGGCGCTACTCCATCAATGGCAACACCAGCGGCTAGTAGTGGCGTTGATTACAGTAAATATGATTTGCCAAGGGTATTTCGTAGCTCCCGTGAGGCGTCTCTTGCACCTACTTTAGGGGCGGATAGCTCACCCCAGGCTAAATCCATGTTGGACAAGGGGGCTGATTACTATGAAATCCCAGCCTTTTTACGTAAGCAAGCAGACTAACTAAACCTCAATACAATAGATAATTCCGAAATGCCAGCGCGGCGACCCTCCGGACGACGAATCCTGCGCTTGCGTTGGCATACTTATTAACAATTACTTATTGGAGATGTCATGATTACTGTTGGACAAAAATTACCTAACGCTACTCTTTATGAATTTTTTAATGAAGAGAGTGAAGGCTGCTCCTTAGGGCCAAATGCCTTTGAAGTTGAGAAGCTTGTAGCTGGTAAAAAAATTGTGATCTTTGCATTGCCTGGCGCATTCACGCCAACCTGCTCTGCAAAGCATGTGCCTGGATATGTTGAGCACTATGATGCGATTAAAGCAAAAGGTGTTGATGAGATCTGGTGTATTTCTGTGAATGATCCTTTTGTCATGGGTGCTTGGGGCCGAGAGTTAAAGGTTGGTAAAAAGATTCGCATGCTGGGTGATGGCAGTGCCGAATTCACTAAAAAGATGGGTATAGAGCTAGACCTTACTGCTCGTGGTTTAGGCGTTCGTTCAGATCGTTATGCCATGATTATTGAGGATGGGGTAGTGAAATCTTTAGATCGCGAAGCTGCTGGTAAGTTTGAGGTAAGTGACGCCACTTCTATTTTGAAAAAACTGTAATTCATATTAGCTAACTAGCTAATACCCCCTGAATTTAGAGATATCACCATGATGAAACAAAAGACCATTGCTACTCCAGTGAAGACTGTAGGCATTGGTTTGCATTCTGGTTGTAAGGTGACGATTTCTATTAAGCCTGCACCGGCAAATTCAGGGGTTCAGTTTGTGCGTATGGATACGCCAGAGCAGACAGTAGTTCTTGCAACTGCTTTGGCTGTCTGCGATACAAGACTGGCATCAGTGATTCAGAAGGATGGCGTGCGAGTCTCAACAGTTGAGCATTTGCTGTCGGCCTGTGCTGGCCTAGGTTTGGATAATTTACTAATTGAGCTTGATGGTGAGGAAGTGCCCATCATGGATGGTAGTGCTGCTTCATTCTTGTTTTTAATTGAATCTGCTGGAATTATCGAGCAAGACGTACCGCGTCAGTATGTCGTGATTAAGAAGACTGTTGAAGTGCGGGAGGGCGATAAGCTTGCACGTTTAGAACCTTTCTTTGGATTTAAGTTAGATTTCACAATCGACTTTAAACATCCAGCAGTTGATAAAACTGGCCAACGTTTTATTGTAGATTTTGCAGAGCATGCTTACCGTAGTGAAATTGGTCGCGCACGTACCTTTGGTTTCGCTCATGAAGTAGAGGCCCTACGTGAGATGGGCTTAGCTCGCGGCGGCAGTTTAGATAATGCAATTGTTCTAGATGAGCACCGCATTTTGAATAACGAGGAGTTACGTTACGAAGATGAGTTTGTGCGCCATAAAATTTTGGATGCGATTGGGGATCTCTATTTAGTTGGTCACCCCATTGTGGGCGCTTATGTTGCTGAAAAATCAGGCCATGCTCTCAATAACGCGCTTTTGCGCAAGCTTTTAGATGACCCAAGCTCTTATACGATTGAGTCTTTTTCTGAAGCTAAGGCTCCAGCAGCCTATTCTCAAGAGAGCCAACCCCTCTTTTTCTAGAGCGGGCGCAAATTATTTAGTTATTGAGTTATTTAGATTTATTTTGTAGAAGGCGCTCAACAGCACTTCGCAGCTCAGAGCCTGGCGGAAGTTTTTCTATGAGCTCTTGCAATGATTTTTTTGCCACTGGATTCAAGCCTTTAGGGGCCATGTTCTTTGGGTTTTGTCTCGGCTTCACTTCCCAGTCTTGGGCAGTAGGCTTTACTTTGACTTTAATAGCCTTGCAATGAAGCCCAATTTTTCCTAACTCATTGATTAAACTAGGTAAAATTTGCTGTAGGCGAGTTCCAATAGTGGCACTGCCAACGAGTAAAAAAAGCTCTTCTTGACCCCCCGAGCGCCATCCAGCGTCAATTTTCGAGCTTAAATGACCGATATCCAAGTGCTCCAAAGCTATGCAGAGCTGAGCCTTGAGTTTGGCTAGATCTTCTGTTTTAGCCAGAATACCCCCAAGACCATCAGATTCACGTAGGTATTCCATCCAGTCATGGGCAGAATGGTTGTGAGATGGTTTACGGGCAAAGTTCATAAAAAATGGGGTTGCGGGTGATAAAATCAAAGACTTCATTTTATTCAATATCCCATGGTAATCGGTCTTCTTAAAACCCTGGTCGGCAGTCGTAACGACCGCCTCTTAAAACAGTATCGCAAAGTCGTTGCCAAGGTTGCTGCTTTTGAAGCTAGCCTGCAATCTTTGGATGATGCTGCTCTTGCTGCTAAAACGGCTGAGTTCAAATCTCGTCTTGCTGCTGGAGAAACTTTAGAAGATATTTCTTCAGAAGCATTTGCGGTAGTTCGGGAAGCTAGTGTGCGCGCTATGAAGATGCGCCATTTTGATGCGCAGATTATGGGTGCCCTCGCTTTGCATCAAGGCAAGATTGCTGAGATGGGGACTGGTGAAGGAAAAACCTTAACGGCAACGCTTCCAGTCTACTTAAATGCCTTAACTGGTCAAGGCGTGCATGTCGTCACAGTAAATGATTATTTGGCGCAGCGCGATGCTGAGTGGATGTCTACCTTGTATAACTTCTTGGGTATGAAGGTTGGCGTCAATCTATCTCAGATGGATCATAAGACAAAGCAAGAAGCCTATGCCGCAGATATTACCTACGGTACTAATAACGAGTTTGGTTTTGACTATTTGCGTGACAACATGGTTCAGGATTTGGATCAGCGTGTGCAGCGTGGTTTAGCGTATGCGATCGTCGATGAGGTCGATTCGATTCTGATTGATGAAGCACGCACACCACTGATTATCTCTGGTCAAGCTGAAGATCACACTGATCTTTACATCAAAATTAATGCGCTTCCTTCTTACTTAGAGCGTCAAATTGGCGAAGAAAAGTCTGATGGTACTGGCGTTGAGAAGCCTGGCGATTATTGGGTAGATGAAAAGTCACAGCAGGTCTACTTGACCGAACGAGGCCACGATAAATCTGAAGAAATCTTAGTGCAGTTGGGCGCCTTAAATGATGGTGCTTCTTTATATGCCCCACAAAATATTACCTTGATGCACCACGTTTATGCAGCATTGCGTGCGCACTGTCTGTATAACCGAGACCAACACTATGTTGTACAAAATAAAGAAGTCATCATTGTTGATGAGTTCACTGGTCGATTAATGCAGGGTCGCCGTTGGTCTGATGGTCTGCACCAAGCAGTTGAGGCTAAAGAGGGTGTTGCGATTCAGAATGAGAATCAGACCCTCGCCACAATCACTTTCCAAAATTACTTCCGAATGTATGGCAAGTTGTCTGGTATGACAGGCACTGCCGATACTGAAGCGTATGAGTTCAAGGAGATATACAGCCTTGAAACAGTAGTTATTCCACCCAATAGAATTAGTCAGCGCAAAGATCGTCAAGACCAAATCTTTAAGTCCTCTCGTGAACGTTATGACGCTGTCACTAAAGATATTGATGATTGCTACGAGCGTGGCCAACCAGTCTTAGTGGGCACCACCTCGATTGAAAACTCTGAGTTGATTGCAAAATTACTCGACCAACGTAAATTGCCACATCAGGTTTTGAACGCTAAGCAGCACGCACGTGAAGCAGAAATTATTGCGCAAGCGGGCCGTCCAAAAATGATCACCATTGCTACTAATATGGCTGGCCGTGGAACAGATATTGTGCTTGGCGGTAATGTGGCTAAACAATCCACCTTAATCGAGGCTGACTCTGCATTATCTGATCGAGAAAAAGCAAGCAAGATTAAAGCGCTTCAAGATGAGTGGCAAGGTTTGCATGATCACGTTCTTGATGCGGGTGGTTTACATATCATTGGTACAGAGCGTCACGAGAGTCGTCGTATTGATAATCAATTAAGAGGACGCTCTGGTCGTCAAGGCGATCCAGGTTCATCTCGCTTCTATCTCTCTTTAGATGATTCACTATTACGTATTTTTGCCGGTGATCGTTTGCGTTCTGTCATGGAACGCTTGAAGATGCCTGATGGCGAGCCAATTGAGGCTGGCATGGTGACTCGTTCGATTGAGTCAGCACAGCGTAAGGTTGAAGGCCGTAACTTTGATATTCGTAAACAGTTATTAGAGTATGACGACGTTGCGAACGATCAACGTAAAGAAACTTATCGCTTAAGAAATCAAGTTCTCGAAAGTAAGGATATTGGCGACTTAATTGCTAATTTGCGTGAAGATGTCTTACGCTCAGTTTGCTCCCTCTATGTCCCGCTTGAGTCTATGGAAGAACAGTGGGATTTAACTGGACTTGAAAATGCATTAGCAAGCGATTGGGGTTTGACTGTCGACTTACGTAATTGGGTTGATGGTGCCCAGACAGTGGAAGATGCAGAGATTGTTGATCGTGTACTTCAGGCTGCCAAAGAAACCTATGATGAGAAAGTTGACCTATCTGGCCGAGAGTCTTTTGCTGGATTTGAGCGCTCTGTTCTGCTCTATAGTCTTGACACGCATTGGCGCGAGCACTTGGCAGCCTTAGATCATTTACGTCAAGGCATTCATTTGCGTGGCTATGCTCAAAAAGATCCAAAACAAGAGTACCGTCGCGAAGCATTTGAGCTATATGGTGAATTGCTTAGCGTGATCAAGAATGATGTTGTGAAAAGCATCATGACCGTCAAGATCAGAAGCGCTAGTGAATTAGATCAAGCCGCTGAAGCGATGAATGAGGATTTAGCTAAATTAGTCGACGTCCAATATCGACATGCTGATCTCGATAAAGAAGTAGCCGGCTCAACTGGTGATGGTGGTGATGCGATCGAGATTATTCCTGCGCCTATGCGCACAGGACCCAAGATTGGTCGTAATGACCCTTGTACTTGTGGTAGCGGCAAAAAATATAAGAATTGCTGCGGCGCTTTAAGCTAGAAACTACTTAAGGGGGCTGATTAGCACCCCTTTAAACCCTCATCTACAATTGTCAGACTATGACAGTTAATCTACCCCTCCCCCAAAAAGCTGATCTCAAGCCTGTTAAAGGTTTTGAGATGGGCATTGCACAAGCCGGAATTAAGAAGGTAAATCGTAAAGATTTGTTGGTAATGACCTTGGCTCCTGGATCTCAGCTTGCTGGCGTCTTTACCCTCAATCGATTTTGTGCTGCGCCCGTCCAGGTTTGTCGTGAGCATTTAGCGCAAGAGGGTAGTAATGGAGAAATTCGTGCCTTAGTGGTGAATACTGGTAATGCGAATGCTGGTACTGGTGAGTCAGGCATGAAACATGCTTTAGAAACATGTGCCGCTCTAGCTAAAGAGCTCAAGATTAATCCAGAACAAATTTTGCCATTTTCAACAGGTGTGATTCTCGAGCCTTTGCCGATTGAAAAAATCATTAGCGCTTTGCCAGAGGCTGTCTCCAATTTGGATGAGGACAACTGGTTTGATGCCGCTCAGGCCATCATGACTACCGATACCCAGCCCAAGGCAACTTCAATGATGGTATCCACACCAGCAGGGCCAGTTGTGATTACTGGTATCTGTAAAGGTGCTGGGATGATTCACCCAAACATGGCAACTATGTTGGGCTTTATTGCAACCGATGCTGGTTTTGCCCCAGGCTTGTTGGGTAAGCTCACTCGTGAAATTGCCGATCTTTCTTTTAACGCTATTACGATTGATGGTGATACCTCAACGAATGATTCATTCATTATTATTGCAACCGGTCAGTCTGCAGTGAAGATTCAGACAGTCACAGACCCAAGTTATGCGGTGGTACGTGATGCCTTGATTACTCTAGCTAGAAAGTTAGCACAAATGATTGTGCGTGATGGCGAAGGTGCAACGAAATTCATTACCATTGAAGTGCTTGGAGGCAAGAATCAAGAAGAGTGCCGTTTAGTTGCCAAGGCTGTTGCCCACTCACCTTTAGTGAAAACCGCTTTCTTTGCAAGCGATCCCAATTTAGGTCGTATTTTGGCGGCGATTGGTTATGCAGGCATTACCGATTTAGATGTTAGCCACGTCCAAATGTGGCTTGGTGATGTTTGGGTTGCTAAAGATGGCGGCCGCAATCTAAGTTATCAAGAGGCCGATGGCCAAAGAGTGATGCAGGCCCAAGAGATTACTGTCAAGATTGATTTGGGGCGCGGTAATGCCACCCAAACGATGTGGACGTGTGACTTGTCACATGAATACGTTTCAATTAATGCCGACTACCGCTCTTAAAAGTTAAGAAAAATATGAATGAAAAATTAGAGCAACTTTTAAATCATCTAGAAACTTTCCTACCAAAGCCTTTGACTGAGAAGGAGTGGAATTCTTCTACTGCGTTTAGGTGGCGCCGTCGCGATAGTATTTTTGGCAGCATTGGTTTTATGCAACCTGTGAAGCATATTTCAGATATTACATTTGATGATTTGAAGAATATCGATCGTCAACGAAATGCTATACGTGAGAACACTCAACACTTTATCGAAAAGAAGCCTGCCAATAATATTTTGCTTACTGGCGCGCGGGGGACTGGTAAATCTTCCTTAATCAAGGCAAGCCTGCATGAGTTTGCTAGCCAAGGATTGCGTTTAGTTGAGGTCGAGAAAGAGCATTTAGCGGACTTGGCTGATATTGCTGATATCTTGGCTGAGCGACCTGAGCGTTTTATCGTTTTTTGCGATGATCTGTCATTTGATGAGGGCGAATCAGGATATAAAGCAATGAAATCGGCCCTAGATGGTTCTGTTTCTGCTCAAGTCGATAATATTTTGATTTACGCCACTTCAAATCGCCGTCATTTATTACCTGAATACATGAAGGATAACGAGGGCTATGCTTATAGCGATGATGGCGAAATTCATCCGGGCGAAGTAGTTGAGGAAAAAATTTCTTTATCTGAACGTTTTGGATTGTGGCTCTCTTTTTATCCGCCGAAGCAAGATGAGTATTTAGCTATCGTTGCGCATTGGTTAAGTCATTTTGGCGTAAGTACCGCGCAAATAGAATCGGCTCGTCCAGAGGCATTAGTTTGGGCACTAGAGCGCGGTTCACGTTCTGGTCGTGTTGCTTGGCAATTTGCAAAACACTGGGCAGGCTCACATGCTTAAGAAGATTCATTTCTATGAATGAAATAAATCGTCCTGTAACTGTCGTTGCTGCAGGAATATTGCTAGATTCAGAAAATCGCTATCTTTTAGGTCAAAGGCCTGAAGGTAAGCCATATGCTGGTTACTGGGAAGTGCCGGGTGGAAAAGTTGAACAAGGTGAAACGATTTTTCAGGCCCTACAGCGTGAATTACAAGAAGAGCTTGGTATTGATGTTCAGTCTAGCGAAGAACTTACTGTCTTGGAGCATGACTATCCACATGCTTATGTTCGCTTATATGTCAGCATTATTCGTGATTGGAAGGGCGCGCCTATAGGACGTGAAGGGCAAGCCCTATCTTGGGAGTTCATTAGCGCCCAAGCTCCGAGTGTCGGGCCCTTGCTGCCGGCCGCCTGGCCAATGCTGGAGTGCCTTAGAAGGTCTTTGGCTTAGAGCTGACAGAGCGTCAGTTTAAATGGCACATCTGCATTAACAATCTGCGCCTTTTTATCACGATCGGCTTTGAGGAAGCGTACTGAGAGTAGATATTTATTGGCGCTAATTTCTGAATAGAGGGTGTCATCCTCTAATGTAATGCGCATTAATTGATATACCTTGCCAGAAGGCGCTTGCTGAAATGAGCCATTATGAGCAAGTACATCTTTTGCTTCGCCGGACTGACGTAATAAGCGCAAAAATAATTGACACGATTCTTGCCATGGTAAAAGTGGAATCACATACCTTTCTAAAAGCTTGCGGCGCTCGGTTGAAGGGCTATTTTTCCAAGCATGATAGCTAGGTAAATCAATCGGACTCGTACCACCTGGAATATTGAGTCGAGTACGAATCGCATTTAACCATTCACTCTCAGTAATGGCTGAATTAGGTCTGCCAGCAGATTGGTTGATGCTGCTAGCAGCGGAGTCAATTTCAGCAAGAGTTTGGGATAACGCTTCTTGATCTACCTTTTGTGACGATTTGAGGCCATTGAGAGCATATTTTTGGCGCTCGAATTCTTTGAGCAATAAAGACTTGATATCACCCCTGGCGCCAATATCACCAAGATCAAACAAAATAGAAATGGCGTTATGGTGAAGCTCTGGATCATCTGAGCGCAGAAAGTGATTGAAGCGGGCGAACAAATACTCCAGCCGAAGCATGCTTCGAACTAATTCGTTAAATGGGTATTCGTAGACAATCACAAGCCCATATTCTATGACGAACTGAACTAATCCTTCTGAAACTGTAAGATTTTTTGGTGCAAGTTTTGCATTTCTACTTCTAAGTCCTTCAGACTTGCTTGGTTTTCAATCACCACATCAGCATGCTTGAGACGCTCTTCTCTGCTAGCTTGAGCCGCTAGAATTCGTTCAACCTCTTCCCGAGGTAAATTGCTGCGCTGCATCACTCTTTGAATTTGGGTCTCTTTGGGGCAATCCACAAGTACTAGACGATCAATTAACTCCATCCAGAAACCAGATTCAATCAGTAAAGGCACGACGAAGACTAGGTATGGTGCGCCCTGTTTACTCAGGTGCGCAGCTTGTCTGACAGTTTCTTGGCGTATCAGTGGGTGGGTAATCGCTTCTAGGGATTTTCTGGCTTCGGGCTTGGCAAAGACTAAGGAGCGCATCTTGTCCCTGTTGAGCGCCCCATCAGCTGCAATAAAGTCTGGCCCAAATTGCTTTTCAATCGGTGAAATTGCAGATCCATAAGGCGCTGTTATTTGGTGGGCAATCAGGTCTGTGTCTATGATGCCAGCGCCAAGCTTAGCCAGTAAATCACTAACGGCAGTTTTCCCAGAGCCAATTCCACCGGTTAAGCCAATCAGGGGTATATGCCCCTTTAGTAGACTTAAGTCGGGTTGCTTAGTAGTAGGTGTTGGAGCAGCTGTGGCCATAACAACTCAATGATGCCAGCAAAGATCAGAAATGGCCCAAAAGGAAATGGGGAGCCATGCTTTTGTTTATTTAGCCTAAGCCAAAGCATGCCGCCAATGATGCCGATGACTGATGCTATCAATAGGATGCCGGGCAGAGCATGCCAGCCGAGCCAGGCGCCAAGTCCAGCTAAGAGCTTGGCATCACCCATACCAATACCATCTTGCTGTCTGATATATCGATAGAGGCGATTTATTAGCCATAGGAATAGGAAGCCAAGTAGGGCGCCAAGGATGGATTCTTGAGAGCTTACAAATTGTAGGTTTGAGAAACTATTAAAACAAAGGCCTATCAATATGAGGGGCAAAGTAACGAGATCAGGCAATCGAAAAGTCCGTAAATCAATGTAGGCTAAATAAGCTAATACAAAAATTAGTAGAAGCCGAATAAGATCAATGAATGCTAGAGAGCCCATTACACAATCTGTCCTAGATTAAAGATTGGGAGATATAGGATTATGACAAGACTGCCAATAACAATCCCAACAAACATAATGAGCAAGGGCTCTAAGCTTTGACTCAAGGTATTGAGGCGGTTACTAAGTTGGGCACCAAGTGTATTTGCTCGTTTGCCTAGCATCTGCGGAAGAGATCCACTTTCCGAAGCAATTCTGAGTAATTGTAAGGTTTCAATATCAAACAAAAC
>CAMBBT010000042.1 GCA_945864455.1 Polynucleobacter meluiroseus
ATGAGTGATCCAATTCTTGGCCTAGTCATGCTTGGCTTGATTATTGTTGTAATCATGCTGGGCTTTCCAACTGCCTTCACCCTAATGGGCCTGGGCATGATGTTTGGATTTGCAGCCTTTTACGACCCATCAGAAAATTGGGCTGCAAATAAAGTTTTTACCCTCATGGTGCAAAGAACTTTTGGAGGTATGACTAACGATGTTCTGCTATCTATTCCGCTCTTTGTATTAATGGGCTACGTGATGGAACGAGGGGCACTGGTAGATAAAATGTTCTACAGCGTCCAGTTAGCATTCCGTCGTCTGCCAGCTTCATTAGCAGTAGCTACTCTGATTGTTTGTACCTTCTGGGGGATTGCAAGCGGTCTGGTTGGTGCTGTTGTTGTTCTCATGGGCGTGATTGCCATGAAACCGATGCTCAATGCAGGCTACGATACGCGGCTTGCTGCCGGTGTCATTACCGCTGGTGGCACCCTGGGTATCTTGATCCCGCCTTCAGTCATGATTATTGTGTATGCCGCTGTTGCCGGCCAATCCGTAGTGAAACTCTATGCTGCTGCAATGGTGCCAGGCTTCTTCCTTGCCTTCTTGTATTTGGTTTACATCATTGGCTGGGCTTTAATTAACCCTAAGGTTGCGCCTAAGCTTCCGCCTGAGCAACTCATAGTCCCAGTTCCTGCGCCGATTCATTTTTTACGTGAGCACTATTCCAAGAATATGTTGCTTGCCACATTTAAGGCTCTGTTCTCCCCGGGTAAGTTATTAAATGCACCAACTGAGGCAAGACTTCCATTTAAGAGTATTTTCAAGAATGTACTGGCTGCATTAACTCCATTATTTTTGGTTGTCCTAACAATGTGGGGCGTGTGGTGGTACGTCATCATTCATCAGCAAAATGAAAGAGATGCGCAAAATGTGCCTGTGGCGACGCAAGTTGCTAAAGCGAGTACCGCTAGCATCGCTGAACCAGTAGAGGAGGAGCTGCTAGCTCTTGATGCTACCTCTAGCAAGATTAAATCTAAAGTTGTTGAAGAAGATGCACCTTTGGTTGCCATAGATGCTGCTGCTGGAGATGCGCCCTCAGCTGATGGCGCTGTTGCAGAAGCTGCAGTGGGACCACCGGAAAACTTCGAACTGTATTTTGGTTTGACCTGCGTACTCTTCGGACTGCTAATGATTTACTACTATCTCAAGTTCGATGAGGAGCAGTTTGAAATTCTTAAACTGCTGATTGAGTCAGTCATGCCTTTGGGTGTTCTCACCATTTTAGTGCTGGCTGTCATCTTGCTCGGCATTACCACTGCTACTGAGTCTGCGGCTGTGGGTGCATTGGGCGCTTTCGTTCTGGCGTTTCAAGCTGGTACTTTGGACTTTGAGCGAACCAAGCAGGCAGTCTTCTTGACAGCTAAAACAACCTCGATGGTATGCTGGTTGTTCGTGGGTTCGGCGCTCTTCTCGGCTGTGTTTACTATTTTGGGTGGTCAATCGATCATCGAAAAATGGGTGCTCATGCTAGACCTCACGCCAATTCAGTTCATGTTGCTCTCTCAAGCGATCATCTTCTTCCTAGGATGGCCTTTGGAGTGGACTGAGATTATTGTGATTTTCGTTCCGATCTTCTTGCCTTTGTTAGCTCACTTTAATATCGACCCACTTCTGTGGGGCGTCTTGGTGTTCGTGAACTTGCAAGCAGCGTTCTTGTCACCACCAGTAGCAATGTCTGCCTTCTATCTCAAAGGTGTCTCGCCACCAGGCGTCACACTCAACCAGATTTTTGCAGGCATGATGCCTTATATGTTCATCGTGATTGCCTGTATGGTCTTCATGTATATCTGGCCCGGCATGACCTTATGGTTTCCAAAGTTCCTCTACGGAGCTTAATGGCTAAGTTATTAAGTCAGTAGTTTTGCTAAAAGAAAAAGCGCTCTTCACGGAGCGCTTTTTTTGTCTCTACTACCGAAACGAACTAAGCAGCCTGTTTTAGCAACTCAGTATTCGTCTTACCTAGGGCAATCGTAAATAAACCCTGCCAGTAGTTAAATGATGCCAACTCATCTTCATCCAAATCCATCTCAATAAAAGCTGGATGACGGATTAAGGAAAGCCAGATACGGCAAAACATCTTATCCTCAAGGCTAGAGGGTTTGCTAACAAAGCGAATTTCCTCAAGATGGGGAATTATTTCGTAGACGCCTTCCGTATCAACCATCTGTTGCTTATCTCGACTTAGACGCATCATTTCGAGCATCACCCTTCCTAGCTGATCGTAATGCCCTTGCCAGCAAATGGGGATTGCTACGATCTCTCTTGTTGCCTCTAGGTACTTCCGGGCAAAGTCGCTCCACGCATGCGCTAAATCAAACTCTGTCTTGACCTTGGCATTTTGCAAGGCAGTAGGTAAGTTGGTGGATTTCATTAACTCCAGATTTCGATCGCCCCCAAAGGTGTAATCAATAATCAATAGTGGCTTTGCTGTTTTATCGATCTGTAGCCGATACTCTTCCATAATTCATTCTTTCCTAGTAGGGTTTATTGATGCCAATGCCTAAAGTGTAATCAATTGGGGTCTCTAGGCCCCAAATGGAGTCTTTGCCTGAAAACTTGGCCATTTCGGCTAAAATCGATGTTTTATAACTTAATAGTCCCAGTGGGGGCCCTTTAGATTAAAGACCATGACCTACGTTGTTACCGAATCCTGCATCCGTTGTAAATATACTGATTGTGTTGATGTTTGCCCAGTTGACTGCTTTCGTGAAGGCCCCAATTTTTTGGTGATTGATCCAGACGAATGTATTGACTGTGCTGTCTGCATTCCAGAGTGTCCTGTCAATGCCATTTATGCTGAAGATGATGTTCCCGCCGATCAACAGGCCTTTATCAAACTCAATGCTGACCTATCCGCGGGCTGGAACTCTATTACCAAGTCCAAAGCTGGCCTTCCTGATGCGGATGAGTGGAAAGATGTTAAAAATAAACTTGATCAGTTAGTCAAGTAACTCTTTCATTCCCTTTTCGAGAATTCGTGCTGCACTCCCCCACACAAACCGACGCTGTCATTATTGGCGCCGGACCTGTGGGTCTTTTCCAAGTCTTTGAACTTGGTCTTCTAGAAATCACAGCGCATGTCATTGATTCTCTTCCGGAAGCTGGTGGTCAATGCATCGAACTGTATCCAGATAAACCAATCTACGATATTCCAGCCATTCCCGTCTGTAGTGGGCGGGAGCTGACTGAAAATTTACTCAAGCAAATTAAACCATTTGGTGCTCAATTTCATTTGGGCCAAGAAGTGACCCAGCTTGAGAAACAAGCCGATGGTCGCTTTTTAATCGCTACTTCTAAAGATCAATACTTCCTAAGTAAGACAGTCTTTATTGCTGGTGGCGTAGGGGCCTTTCAGCCTCGTACTCTCAATCTAGATGGCATAGAGGCTTTTGTGGGTACACAGGTTTTCTACAGCGTTAAAAATTCAGAGCAATTTAACGGTAAAAAGATCATCATTTGCGGTGGTGGTGATGCTGCTTTAGATTGGGCCTTACATTTTGTAGATAAGGCTGCCAGCGTCACTCTGATTCATCGTCGTGATGACTTTAAAGCAGCACCCGCATCGATTGCCAAAATGCGTGAACTTTGTAAAAACAAGCAAATGCAATTATTGATTGGGCAGATTACTCGCTATGAAGTTGAGCATGATCAGATCTCAAAAATCATTGCTACTGATATTGATGGTAAAGATCACACAATTGGGGCGGATGATCTCCTGATCTTTTTTGGTCTCTCACCCAAGCTTGGGCCAATTGCTGATTGGGGTTTGGATATTGACCGTAAGCAAGTGGCTGTCGATACCGAAAAATTTCAGACCAGCATTCCTGGAATATATGCTGTTGGGGATATCAATATTTACCCAGGCAAGAAAAAACTGATTTTGTCAGGCTTTCATGAGGCGGCCTTGGCGGCTTTTGCTGCAGCTGCTTATTTAAACCCAGAAAAACACATTCAGCTTCAGTACACCACCACTTCAACAAAGCTTCACAAGATTCTTGGAGTGAGTCCGGCCACATTCGAGTAAGCTATAACTAATCCCCCATTTTTACTAATATTTATATGCACCAATATCACAATCTCATGAAAGAAGTCCTTGCCAAGGGCGCCCAAAAGTCTGATAGGACTGGTACAGGCACTATCTCAGTATTTGGGCACCAAATGCGCTTTAACTTAGCTGATGGCTTTCCCATGGTTACGACGAAGAAGCTTCATCTCAAGTCCATCATCTATGAATTACTTTGGTTTCTTAAAGGCAGCACCAATAACAATTGGCTTAAAGAGCGTGGTGTATCGATCTGGAATGAATGGGCAGCGCCCGATGGAGAGCTCGGGCCTATTTATGGATACCAGTGGCGTTCATGGCCAGCACCCGATGGTGAACATATTGATCAGATCTCTGAAGTTGTAGAGACTATCAAAAAAAATTCAGATTCACGTCGCATGATTGTTTCTGCATGGAACGTAGCCGATATTCCCAGCATGGCTTTAGCACCTTGCCATGCCTTCTTTCAGTTTTATGTTGCCGACGGCAAGTTATCCTGTCAGCTCTATCAACGCAGCGCTGATATTTTCTTAGGCGTGCCCTTTAACATCGCTAGCTACGCCCTACTCACACATATGATGGCGCAGCAATGCAATCTAGAGGTGGGTGACTTTATTTGGACTGGTGGTGATTGCCATCTTTACAGCAATCATTTAGAGCAGGTAGATCTTCAGTTATCGAGGAATTTCTTCCCGCTACCAAAACTCAATATTTTGCGTAAACCAGATTCTATTTTTGATTACGAGTTTGAGGATTTTGAAATCCAAGGCTATGAATCACATCCACATATCAAAGCTCCAGTAGCGATCTGAGAACAAGAGAGTAATTGATGACACAACCTGCTATTTCTATGATTGTTGCGCGCTCGCGTGACCATGTGATTGGTCGTGACAACCAAATGCCTTGGAAGATCTCGGCTGATTTGCAATTCTTTAAGCGCGTCACTATGGGCCACCCCGTTATTATGGGGCGCAAGACTTGGGAATCGATTGGCCGCCCACTGCCTGGCCGTCGCAATATTGTGGTGAGTCGTAACGCACACTTCCAGCTTCAGGGCGCAGAGCTTGCAGGCTCTTTAGATGAAGCCTTAAATCGCTTAAACGAAGCCCCACGGGTATTTGTGATTGGTGGTGAACAACTCTTTAAGCAAGCTTTTGCTAAAGCAGATCGCCTTTATATCACTGAAATTGATATCGATATCAAGGACGGCGATACCTTCTTTGAAGTTCCTAATGAAGCCTCCTGGAAAGAGATAGAGCGTACCCCAGGATCAGAAGGCGACATCACCTTTAACTTTGTGACGCTTGAGCGCAAATAAGAATCAATTCAAGCGATCGTTTAACAAAAATGAGCCTCAATGCTAACAGTAGCCCAAGGCTAGAAACGATAAACCGGAGTGCCTGGCATATAAGGATCGGCTGATTGGGTTTCGATAGCCTCTGCCTCTTGCTCACCATCTGGCTGACTAAAGTATTTTGAATTCCCTGGCATCTTTTTTGTCAGACCCTGTTTTGGCGGTGGCGTAGCAACTGGACCAAATGGCCCCTCACTTAAGGCAACCGGTTGATTATTAAATTCTCTCAATTGCTCTGGCGTATAAACAGCAGAAGTCTGTGATCCCTTTGGTGGCGGTGTTTGAGGCGTTACCGAGCAACTGAGCAAGGTAAGACAGAGAGCGAGCCTGAAATAGGTATTCATTTGGCTATTGTATGTGAGTCATAGGGCACACTCTAAAATCAGGGCCGTATTTTCTGCAGTCGTGCTCTTAGCCAAGGTAAGCGGCACAATAGCAATAGAAAAATAACTGCCCCATAGATAGAGACTGTCTGTAAGTCGTTCTTGCCTGCCTTATGCCACCAATAATGGATCACTGCTGTACAAGCAATTACATATACTAGCTTATGGAGCAGACTCCAACGCCGACCTAAAGCGCGAACAGCCAAGCTGTTAGATGTCAGAGCCAAAGGAATCAGTAGCACAAATGTTGTAAAGCCCATCGTAATAAAGGGTCGCTTGACCACATCAGCCCACATTGCCTGAAGATCTAAACCTTGATCAAGCCAAAGCCAAATGGAGAAATGAATACAGGCGTAGAAGAAACAAAATAAGCCAAACATTCGGCGCCAGGAGATCCATATACTCCAGCCAGTAAGGAGGCGCATTGGTGTCATTGCTAGAGTGGTACATAAAAATACTAGTGTCCAAGTGCCAGTAGAGCGAGTAACAAACTCGATCGGATTAGCGCCTAAATCATCATAAAAGCCAAGCCATACTAAGCGCCCCAATGGCAATAGCGAAATGAAAAATAGGAGGCTCTTGAGATACATCATCAGTGCATATTAAACGACCCGCAGTGACACTGCGCAACACCCCGCTATAGATCTGCAGGCAGCAGCTCATCCCAATTTGCTCACTTTAGTAGCGCAAGAATTTCACCCAATGAAAAAACCACCGATTTTGACCGTAATTTGCTATCCTGAAGAATCAATTAAGGATAAATATGACTGACAACGACCACAACCAAAATGACGAAGATTTTGACTATGGCTGCGAATGCGCAATGACCCTACTCAATGAGCCTACGGAAGATTGTCTGAACGACTTAATTGATGAACTCGATGAAGATGGCATGATCTCAACCGAAGTAGTTTACGGCTTACTGGCAACAATTTTGATGAGCATCAATGAAGAAGATCATGAAGGCGAAGAGCATTAATTGATAGCGCTTGACTAGAGTTGCAGTGCAAATAGATCCATCGCCCTAGCCATCTGCATATCTAATTCGGTTAAACCGTTGCTTGAATGAGTGCTTAAGTTCACAGCTACTTTATTCCAGGCATTTGACCAATCGGGGTGGTGATCAATCTGTTCAGCATACTGCGCACACAGGGTCATGAACTGAAAAGCTTGCTTGAAATCTACAAAGATAAATTCCCGATAGATCATTTTTCGAGATTGATCTAGCGTCCACAATGGTAGGTTACTCTGAAAATCAAAATTATCTGGTAATAATGCATTCTTCATGTGGTATGCCTCGTTTCAGAATTCATGCTTTGCGAAAGTTGCTTTAAGTCGTCTGGATATAACCAACACCATTTGCCTTCTTCTAAATCTATAGGCATGACATAGGTGCCGATTTCCACACGGTGAAGTTTAGCGACATGATTACCCACTGCAGCCATCATGCGTTTGACTTGGTGATAACGCCCCTCAACAATGGTCATTGCAAGCCTATTTTCTGAAAGCTGCTGACACGCTGCTGCAAAACACGGTTTTGGATCATCATCTAAAACTACGCCATTTAAGAGATGTTCTATTTGCGCCTGCGTAATGGGTTCTGGTGTTGTAATCTCATAGACCTTGCCAATATTCTTTTTGGGCGTTGTCATTTTATGAATAAACTGGCCATCATCTGAAATCAATAAGAGCCCAGTAGTATCAAAGTCTAAGCGCCCTACACATTGCAAGCCGCGCTCTACAAAGGGAGTGGGCAACAAACTGTAGACACTGGGATGATGAGTCGTTTTATGCGAGCACTCGTAATTGGGTGGCTTATTAAATGCGATATAGGCCTTTTCGTGATACTCCCAATCCTGACCTTCAATATTCAAAATCAAGCCTTCAGTGGCAATGCGCTCTTCAGGATCTTGTGCCAAAACACCATTAACTTTCACTAACTCGGCAAACACCAGATCACTACAGTAGCGACGTGTTCCAAAGCCTTGGCTAAAGAGGATTTTTTCCAGGGAGATGGGTTTTGCCATATGCTGCACAGAATACTATACAGAAGCCCTATTTTGAGCATCAAGGCCTTCTAAAGCTCAATTGATTATGATTGAGCATTCTCACTGATGAACTCAATCTGCCATGCTTCCTGACCCAAAACCCCGTACCCCATTGCACACGCGCGAAGTGACTTTCAATGGCTATGCGAGAGAGGATGGTCTATGGGATATTGAAGGCCATCTCAAAGACACTAAGTCACACCCCTTTGTGACGGGCTCAAAGACTTGGACCCCGGGTGAAGCCATTCACGATATGTGGGTGCGAGTGACCCTAGATGAGCATCTCACTATTCAGAATATCGAAGTGGCAATGGATAGCCACCCTCATCCAGAATGTCCTTTAGTCATCCCGCCAATGGATGCCTTAATTGGAGCGCGGATTGGTAAAGGTTGGCGCAAAATCATCGAGACGCACTTAGGCGGCATTAAAGGCTGCACTCACCTGCGTGAGCTACTCAACAATATTGCTACCGCGGCTTATCAAGCTATTCCTGGTGCGCTATTTGATCCTGATGAAAACAAGCCCCCTTTATATCTAGGAGGCTGTAAGTCTTGGGATTTTGACGGCCCTGTAGTAATGCGCGTATATCCCCAGTTTTATCAATGGAAAAAGTAAGCTCACTTGAATTTCTTAGAGCTGACCTCGATATATTGAAGTACCCGTAAATGATTGCGCTACTGGCATAATCTCGACGGCATTGATATTCATATGTGCAGGTAAAGTGGCAGACCAAAAAATGGCCTCAGCGATATCGTCAGCACTGAGGGCTTGCACACCTTCATATACCTTCTCTGCCTTGGCATCATCACCCTTAAATCGCACATTGGAGTATTCAGTTCCTGAACTGAGACCTGGCTCTACACAAGTTACCCGTAGACGGGTGCCCGTCAAGTCAGCGCGTAAGTTAAGGCTAAATTGCTTCACGAATGCTTTACTGGCACCGTACACATTGCTACCGGGATAAGGGTAAAGACCTGCGACAGAGCCCACATTAATCACGTGACCACATTGACGCTCAACCATGCCAGGTAAAAAGGCGCGAGTCATATGAATCAGTCCTTTAATATTGGTATCAATCATCCGATCCCAATCAGCAATATTCGTTTGATGCGCTGGCTCTAAACCCAATGCAAGTCCAGCGTTATTAACAAGAATCGTCAGCTTGGCAAACTCTGCAGGCATGGTTTGTGCTAGGGAGTCAACCTTGGCGCCATCACAGATATCTAATGCGAGTGTATGAAGTTTCTTTTGCTGATCCGCTGGTAGTGATGCTTTGAGTGCATCTAAACGTTCCGTCCTTCTGCCGACCGCGATGACCTTATGGCCATGAGCTAAAAAACGTCTTGCAGTTGCTTCACCAAATCCAGCGGTAGCGCCAGTAACTAAAACAATATGTTCCATATTTCTATTGACTCCATGTATTTAAACCAGGCAATGCATACTTCTTCAGCGCATTGCGTACCAAATCAACCCTCAAGCTTCCATATGCACAATAACCACTATCCACTAGAGAAACATCGCTATCACTAAAGTAAAAAATATTATTCGCAGAAAGCCAGCCTCTTTCAAAGACTTCAATTCCTGGTGGCAATAAACAGGCAGACACTTTAATTTTTAAGGGCAGATTTTTTTGATGATGCTTAATAAAACTTCTTCAGATCCATCCCGGCATACATGCTGGCTACTTGCTCAGCATAGCCATTAAACATCTGCGTTTTAATCTTCGGTGCAAAAGCCCCTTTAGGATCGCCAATACGACGCTCCATCGCTTGGCTCCAGCGCGGATGATCCACCTGAGGATTGACGTTGGAATAAAAACCGTACTCACGTGCATCAAACTGACTCCAGCTCGTTTTAGGCATGTCTTCCGTAAAACGAATCTTGACAATGGACTTCGCACTCTTAAAGCCATACTTCCAAGGCATCACGATGCGCACTGGAGCACCATTTTGTTTAGGTAAGACTTCGCCATATAAACCAAAGGTCAGAAAGGTCAGTGGATTCATGGCCTCGTCCATGCGCATACCTTCGCGATAGGGCCAATCAATAATTTTGCTCTTTAAGCCTGGCATTTGTTTTTGATCGGCTAAGGAAATAAATTCCACATACTTCGCAGAACCTAAGGGCTCGACTTTATTGATCAACTTGGATAAAGAGTATCCATCCCAAGGAATCACCATCGACCAACCCTCAACACAGCGCATACGATAAATACGCTCTTCCATCGGCGCAAGCTTTAATAAGGCATCGATATCTAAGTTCATCGGCTTTTTGACTAAGCCTTCAATCGAAATAGTCCATGGGCGAGTCTGTAAGGTGTGTGCATACTCAGCGGGGTCAGCTTTATCTGTTCCAAACTCATAAAAGTTGTTATAGGTCGTTACATACTTATACGGCGTGAGGCCATCCTTAGATGCATAAGCCTGATTGATTACTGCACTGAGCTTTTCTGGGTTAGCGGCTAATGCCTCTCTTGAAAACCAAGGGGCTAATGCCATACCAAAGCTACCAGCAGCGGCAGCCTTAATCAAATTACGACGGTTCTCAAAAACAGCTTGAGGGGTGATATCGCTCGGAAGAAGAGTCTTGTCAATAAATCGCATGGGGTATCCCAATCAATGTAATTTACTTATTTTGCTACTGATCAGAATTTATTGCTTGCCGATCTTCATGGGGGCCGAAAGAAAAAGGCAAGCCCGAAAGTTTGCCTTTTGACACCTACTAGTAGCCCTGATTAATTAGGCTCTAGCTGCTTTCAAGGCAGCATTGAAAGTAGCGCTAGGACGCATTACTGCCTTGCACTTCTCTGTGTCCATCACAAAGTAACCACCGATATCTACCGGCTTACCCTGAACTGCTTTGAACTCATCCACAATCTTCTGCTCGTTTGCCTGCAGTGTTTTAGCCAAAGGGGCAAAATACGCTTGTAATTCTTTATCTTCAGTCTGAGCAGCCAAAGCTTCTGCCCAATACATCGCCAAGTAGAACTGGCTACCACGATTATCTAACTCACCAGTCCGTGGAGAAGGTGACTTATTGTTCAGCAACAATTTTCCAGTAGCCTCATCTAGGGTACGAGCCAAGATCTTCACCTTAGGATTGCCGGTCTTATCACTCACATCTTCTAGAGATACTGCTAAAGCCAAGAACTCGCCTAATGAATCCCAACGTAAATGGTTCTCTTCAACCAACTGCTGAACATGCTTTGGAGCAGAACCGCCAGCACCGGTTTCAAAGAGACCGCCGCCTGCCATCAGCGGAACGATAGATAACATCTTCGCACTAGTACCTAATTCCATAATGGGGAACAAGTCGGTGAGGTAATCACGCAAGATATTGCCAGTGACAGAGATGGTGTCCTTACCCCGAATCACACGTTCGAGTGTGTAGCGCATTGCACGAGTCTGAGACATGATCTGAATATCTATACCTTTAAGGTCATAGTCTTTAAGGTAGGCATTTACTTTCTTGATCAACTCAGCTTCGTGTGGACGGTAGTCATCCAACCAAAATACTGCTGGAGTATTAGAGAGGCGAGCACGGTTGACAGCTAACTTCACCCAGTCACGAATCGGCGCATCTTTTACTTGGCACATACGCCAGATATCACCCTCTTCTACATTTTGCTCGATCAAGACAGTGCCGTCATCAGATACAACACGGGCTACGCCAGCTTCAGTGATTTCAAAAGTCTTGTCGTGTGAACCATACTCTTCAGCCTGCTGAGCCATCAAGCCCACATTAGGCACTGTACCCATCGTAGTGGGATCAAAGTTACCGTGGGTCTTACAGAAATTAATAATTTCTTGATAGATCCGCGCAAAAGTACTTTCTGGAATGACTGCTTTGGTGTCATGTAATCGACCATCGGCGCCCCACATCTTGCCGCCAGCTCGAATCATCGCGGGTATGGAGGCATCTACGATCACATCGCTCGGAGAATGTAAGTTAGTGATACCTTTGGCTGAATCCACCATCGCGAGCGCTGGGCGGTGTTCATGACAAGCATGCACATCTTGAATAATTTCTTCACGCTTAGACTCTGGCAGAGTCTTGATCTTGTCATATAGGCTGCTCATACCATTATTCACATTGACGCCCAACTCTTCAAACAATTTGGCGTGTTTTGCAAAAGCATCTTTGTAGAAAATCTTTACAGCGTGACCGAACACAATCGGGTGAGAGATCTTCATCATGGTTGCCTTCACATG
>CAMBBT010000043.1 GCA_945864455.1 Polynucleobacter meluiroseus
TTTCAGGTAGCACAGGCCTACACAGTATTTGCGCGTGATGGTGAATTAGTGCCACTCACTATTGAGCGTAGCCCTAAGTTCAAGCCAGGCACAAGAGTGCTTTCTGCAAAGACTGCGATAGAAATGCGCACCATGCTTGAGACCGTAACCGAGCCTGGTGGTACTGCCATCAAGGCCCAGGCTGAAGGCTTTAGAGTGGGCGGTAAGACAGGCACAGCACATAAATTGGTTGGCAAAAGCTATGGTAATAAGTATCGCGCTTACTTCGCTGGCTTAGCACCGATTAGCGCTCCTCGAATTGTGGTTGCAGTCATGATTGATGAACCAACCGTTGGTGGCCACTACGGTGGCGAGGTTGCCGCACCAGTGTTCTCAACCATTGTGAGTGAAACACTCAATACTCTCAATGTACTGCCTGACAATAAGGTGAAACAAATGGTTTTGCAAAATAAGAGTCTTGAAGAGATTCGTACTGCAAATATTCAGGCGCAGCAGGCGGTTCTGAAAAGATGAGAGCGGCATTGAATATAGAACCCAATCATCTGATTGAATACTTACAAAGCCAGGTAAATAGTGCTGCTAAGGTAAGTGCGGATAGTCGTCAGATTCAATCTGGCGATATCTTTTTTGCCTACCCTGTTGGCCATGGCAATACATTACGAGATGGCCGTCAATTTATTAATGCTGCATTGGAGAGAGGTGCAGCTGCAGTGGTATTTGACCCTGTAGACCCTGGCGCTCAATATGCAGATCACCCACAATGCATTGCAGTTGAAAACCTGGCAGAAAAAGCTGGTGAATTATCTGCCCAATGGTATGGCCATCCAAGCAAACAATTAAAGGTGATTGGCGTAACAGGTACTAACGGTAAAACTAGCATTACACAATGGTTGGCTCAGGCCTTAGATGGACCTAATCATCGAACGGCAGTATTGGGTACTTTAGGCGCAGGCTTTCCAGATGCTTTGATAAAAACTGGCTACACAACTCCAGATGCCCCCAAGCTACAAACTCAATTTAAAGAGTTACTGAATGCCGGTGCTCAGCAAGCGGTGATGGAAGTGTCATCACATGCTTTGCATCAGAATCGAGTGGCTGGTACCCAATTAAATTGTGCAGTATTTACCAATCTGACACAAGATCATTTGGATTATCACGGCAGTATGGCTAACTATGGCGAGGCAAAAGTAAAGTTATTTGCGCTGGCAGGGCTAGAGCATGCCATCATTAATTTAGATGATGCATTTGGCCGCGAGATTGCCATAAAGCTTTTAGTTAAGGGTAGCGTTAAGGTTTGGGCATACACAATTGATCAAAGCGCTCTTCAAGGATTTGAAAAATTTGGCGATCGTCTACAGCATATTTACGCAAAAGATAGCATCTTTAGTAGTGCTGGATATGACTCTCTATTCACCTATGAGGGTATCGGCAACAATAGTTTGCATATTCCTGTATTGGGCGAATTTAATTTAAGTAATGCACTTGCAGTTTGGGCGACATTACTCAGTCAAGGTTTAAGCTGTGATGAGGCAAGTAATCGAGTGAGTCAATTACGACCTGTTCTTGGGCGTATGGAATTAATTCAAGTAGGTAAGCAGCAAAACTCAGAGAGTTTGTTGGCAGTAGTTGATTACGCCCACACTCCCGATGCCCTTCAAAAGACCTTGCAAGCCTTGGCCCCCATTGCAGAGCAGCGTGACGGAAAAATTTGGTGTGTATTTGGTTGTGGCGGCGATCGTGATGCTGGCAAACGAGCTCAAATGGGTGCCGTGGCTCAGCAATACGCTGATCACATCATTATTACTAGTGATAATCCAAGATCTGAAGAGCCACAGGCAATCATAGAAATGATTCGTAGTGGTATCAGCCAGGAATCTTCAAATGTACAAATGATTATTGATCGCGCTGCAGCGATCATGGCTGCTGTGCGAAATGCCGCTTCTCAAGATATCGTCTTAGTTGCAGGCAAAGGCCACGAAACCACTCAAGAAATCAATGGTAAGAAATTTGATTTCTCTGATCAAGAATATATTCGCTTGGCTGCTGGAGGTATCGCTTGATGTCTGCGATGACAACACTTGCTCAAGTGCATGCCATGTTGCCTGGGAGCGCTCTGCTAAATATTTCCGTACAAGATGCCCAGTCATTGAAGATTTCTAGGATTGGAACGGATAGCCGTCAGATTGAGCCTAAAGAGTTATTTATAGCTTTGGCAGGTGAACGCTTCGATGCGCATAATTTTTTATCTGATGTTGCAAAAGCAGGAGCAGCGGGAGCACTCATTAGTAATAAGGACAGCTGCCCAACAAATCTTCCCGCTATCTTCGTTAACGACACTCGTATTGGTCTGGGAGCATTAGCAAAAGTATGGCGCGCCAATCATCCTATTCCATTGACTTTGGTGACTGGTAGCAATGGTAAGACGACCGTTAAAGAAATGATTGCTTCCATATTTAAGTTTACGGTAGGTGAGCAGCACACTCTTATTACTAAGGGCAATCTGAATAATGACATTGGTTTACCGCTAACCTTACTAAAGCTCCGCTCGACAGATCAACTTGCTGTAGTTGAGTTAGGTATGAACCACCCAGGTGAAACTGCACAGCTAGCCAATATTGCGCAGGCGAATATTGCCTTGATTAATAATGCCCAGCGTGAGCATCAAGAGTTTATGACTACCGTAGCCGCAGTAGCACAAGAGCACTCTGATGTGATTCGTGCTTTATCAAATGACGGCGTTGCAATCTTCCCTGCAGACTCTGAGTTTGCAAGTGTCTGGCTTGAAGCTGCTGCTGGACGTAAGGTAGTCGACTTTATTATGCTATTCGGACAGTCAACATTAAGAGCTGCAGTGATGGGGCGCCTATTAAGTAACGGACAGCTAAAAGTGCAGGCAGATTCAGGCTCTATAGAAGTCCAATTAAATACCTTGGGTAGTCACAATGCACGTAATGCATTAGCTGCCTGCGCTGTTGCTATAGCAGCTGGTATTAGCCTTGAGAAAATCAAGGAGGGTCTTGAAGCATTCTCACCTGTAAATGGACGAATGCAGGCAAAGAAGATTGATCCTAATCACACTTTAATTGATGATAGCTATAACGCTAATCCAGATTCCGCGAGAGCGGCAATTGATGCCCTGAAGCAGTTAGGCAATATATCTTGGTTGGTTTTAGGTGACATGGGCGAAGTTGGTAAGCAAGGACCTGAGTTTCATCGCGAGGTTGGCGCTTACGCTGCCGAGCAGGGAGTCACTAAATTATTTGCTTTAGGTGAGCAGTGCCAATTTGCTGTTAAAGGCTTTGAAGATGCTCAGAAAAATAAAGCAGCTATTACTAGTGCAAAACATTTTTCTGAAATGGACAGCCTTATTGTGCAATTACGAGACGCGTTGCATGCTCAATCAATCGGTAGTAATGAGCATTTAAATATTTTGGTTAAAGGTTCACGTTTTATGCGCATGGAGCGTGTAGTGCAAGCCTTGTTAGAGGAGGCTAAAACATGCTCTTAATCTTGGCGCAATGGCTGCAGGATGATTTTCGATTCTTCCGAGTCTTTAACTACATTACCTTTAGAGCAGTGATGGCAACAGTTACTGCCTTGTTAATTGGTTTGGCTGCCGGCCCATGGGTCATTCGTAAATTGACCGCCTTAAAAATGGGTCAAGCTGTTCGCACTGATGGGCCACAAACCCATTTAGTTAAATCAGGCACTCCAACCATGGGTGGAGTTTTGATCTTGATTGGTATTTTTGTTTCCTGCATGTTGTGGGCAGATTTAAGCAATCGCTTTATCTGGATTGTGATGGTTGTTACTTTCGGATTTGGCGCAATTGGTTGGGTAGATGACTATCGTAAGGTTACCCATAAAGATCCCAAAGGAATGGCCTCAAGAGAAAAATTCCTTTGGCAAACTTTGATCGGTTTATTTGCAGCGATTTACTTAGCATTCTCAGTCTCAGAGGTAAATAACCTCAAAGTACTCCAACTTTTCTACGAATGGCTTAGGAGTGGTTTTGCCTTGGATCTTCCAGCAAAAACCAACTTGCTATTGCCATTCATCAAAGAGGTTAGCTATCCACTAGGGATGATGGGCTTCATCATCTTGAGTTACTTGGTGATCGTTGGCAGTAGTAATGCAGTGAACCTGACTGATGGCCTCGATGGCTTGGTCATCATGCCCGTCATTTTGGTAGGGGCTGCATTAGGTGCATTTGCTTATGTGATGGGTAATGCAATCTATGCCAAATATTTAATATTTCCCTATATCCCAGGCGCTGGTGAGTTGTTGATCTTTTGTGGCGCCATGGGTGGAGCAGGTTTAGCTTTCCTTTGGTACAACGCACATCCTGCACAAGTCTTTATGGGTGATGTTGGAGCGCTTGCTTTGGGCGGCGCACTTGGAACTATTGCAGTAATTGTGCGCCAAGAGATTGTGCTCTTTGTGATGGGTGGAGTATTTGTTGCAGAAACTGTTTCGGTGATACTGCAAGTATTTTGGTTCAAATTAACTAAGAAATATTTTGGAGAGGGACGCCGTATTTTTCGCATGGCTCCACTACATCATCATTTTGAACTGGGTGGCTGGAGAGAGTCGCAAGTAGTTGTTCGTTTTTGGATCATCACCATCCTATTGGTATTAATTGGCTTATCTAGCCTGAAATTACGGTGAGCCTAAAAGAAAATATGCTGAACTTAGAAAATACATTCGCCAATCCCGCTTTGATAGCTGATGCGGGCTATCAGGCCCCCCACCGATTTTTGATTATGGGGCTGGGTGAGTCTGGAGTTGCTATGGCTAAGTGGTGCCTACTTAATGGGGCCAGCGTTCGTTTGATAGATACGCGTGATCAATCTCAATTTTCTGAGCGTCAGAATGCTTTCCTTGGTGAATTAAAAATAGCTGGACTGAAAGATATTCAGTTTGGACCATTGAGCGATGATCTGTTGACCGATATTGATGTTATTGGCATTAGCCCTGGCTTATCTCCACTTCAGGAGCCAACTAAATCATTCTTGGAGAAGGCCAGAAAAACCAGGATTGATGTCTGGAGCGAGATTGAATTTTTTGCACGTGCAATTGCCAGTTTGGATCGTATGGCACAAGTAAACAATTCTAATTATTCGTCAGCAGTATTGGCCGTTACTGGTACCAATGGAAAAACAACGACTACTGCCTTAACAGGACAGCTCTGCGAGCGAGCTGGTAAGAGAGTTGCAGTAGCTGGCAATATTAGCCCTGCAGCATTAGACAAGCTGATGTCCTGTCTAAATGAGTCTAACCAAATTGAAGACATGCCTGATATCTGGGTGTTGGAATTATCTAGTTTTCAATTGGTTTACACGGATAGCCTTAACGCAACTGCAGCTACAGTTCTGAATATCACCCAAGATCATTTAGATTGGCATGGTGATATGCATATGTACGCAGACGCAAAAGGAAAAATATTTGGTGCAGATACCATTTGCGTCTTAAATCGCGATGACTCTCTAGTGATGAATTTACTTTCTGATGATCAAAAGGTAGAAAAGTCGATTATGACTTTTGGTTCTAATAGCCCAGATGAGCAGGGCGCCTTTGGTATCGAGCATGACTTGCGAGCTGGCGGAATTGACTGGCTAGTATGGGCGGAGGTAGATGAAGATATTAAGCCAAAGCCTAAACGTCGTCGTAAATCAACTGCTATTCAAGATGATGAGCCATTGCGCTTGAAGCGTTTAATTCCGGCTGATGCACTCAGAATTCGTGGCCGTCACAATGCATTAAATGCACTAGCTGCTCTAGCATTGGCAAGATCTGCTAACTTGCCAATGAATGTTCTCCTACATGGTTTGCGTGATTATCACGGCGAGCCACATCGTGTTCAGAGTGTTGCGATAGTCAATGATGTGGAGTATATCGATGACAGCAAGGGTACTAATGTGGGTGCGACTGTAGCTGCCCTAAATGGTTTGGGTGGCAATGAGTCCGGCAAGAGGATTTGGTTAATTGCAGGCGGTGATGGCAAGGGGCAAGACTTTAGTCCATTACGCGAACCGGCCCTCCGTTTTGTTAAGGAAGTTTTCTTGATTGGCAAAGATGGTGCTGCAATTGGCGAGGCCATTGGCCAGGAAGTTCCTTCTACGATGAGTGGCAGCTTAAAAGCTGCCGTGAGGACAGCTGCAGAAAAAGCGCAGTCTGGTGATTTGGTTTTGCTTTCTCCTGCTTGCGCGAGTTTTGACCAATTTAAAGACTATATTGCCCGTGCAGAGGCATTTGTTGGTGAGGTTGAAGAATTAGGAATGCGTTTCGAGGGAGTGCAAGCATGAACCTAAAAGACAGGTTTTTTCCTGATAATCGCTTGGGTTTAGATCGCTTCTGGAATTTTTCTCGTGGCGGTATTGATAACTTCCGCACTGGCTTAAGAGATGCGGTATCCGGAGTTGAGCAAACTCGCTCACGCATGATGGAATACGATCAATTACTTGTATGGGCAGTCCTCTCTCTGATGTTGATTGGTTTGGTAATGGTGTATTCAGCATCAATTACTTTAGCCGATGGTCCCAAGTACGCCAACTACAGCAGCAATTTTTTCTTAATTCGTCATACGATTTCGTTGGCGATTGCCATTGGAGTGGGTATTTGGACTTTTAAGATCCCAACCAAGGTGTGGGATCGTTATTCTCCTTTGATTTTTGGTTTTACCGTGCTGTTATTAATTGCAGTTTTGATCCCTGGTATTGGCAAGGGCGTCAACGGAGCTAGGCGTTGGATTCCACTGGGTTTGCTGAACTTCCAACCATCTGAGCTCATGAAATTTGCGGCTATTATTTTTGCGGCAAGCTACACAGTTCAACGTCAAGAATATTTACATTCTTTTGTTAAGGGTATGCTACCAATGGGTATTGCGGTCGCCCTAGTTGGCGGCCTCTTAATGGCTGAGCCTGATCTGGGCGCATTTATAGTAGTCGCTTTAATTGCATTTGGTATTTTGTTCTTAGGTGGTATTAATGCAAAGTTATTTGGTGGCTTGATTGTTGTTGGAATTGCAAGTGCTGTCACAATTATTGCGTTCTCTCCTTTTAGACAAAAACGAATCATGGCTTTTGTTGATCCATGGCAGGCAGATAATGCAGCCAATAAAGCTTACCAATTAACGCATTCCTTGATGGCCTTTGGTCGCGGTGAGTGGTTTGGCACTGGTCTTGGTGGCAGCGTAGAAAAATTACATTACTTACCTGAAGCACATACTGATTTCATCATGGCGGTGATTGGAGAAGAGCTTGGCTTTGTTGGTGTGGTCGTGATGATCTTCCTGTTCTACTGGATCGTTCGACGTGCCTTCTTAATTGGGCGTACTGCTTTGCAATTAGATCGGAGTTTTGCTGGTCTTGCGGCTAAGGGTGTTGCTATCTGGATTGGATGGCAAGCCTTTATCAATATGGGTGTGAACTTAGGCTTATTGCCAACTAAGGGTTTGACATTGCCATTAGTGAGTTACGGTGGATCTGCAATTTTGATGAATACCATTGCAGTTGCAATGCTGCTGCGTATTGATTATGAGAATCGTATTTTGATGCGCGGAGGGAAACTGTGACAAAACCCTCAATATTAGTGATGGCTGGTGGTACGGGTGGGCATATCTTCCCGGGCCTTGCTGTCGCTGAATATTTGCGGATCTGTGGCTGGAATGTGTCATGGTTGGGTAATCAAAATGGCATGGAATACCGCCTGGTGAAGTCTTGCGATTTTCCATTTGAGACTATTGAGTTTGGTGGTTTGCGTGGCAAAGGGCTCAAAGCTAAATTGATGCTACCAATCAATTTAATGCGCGCTTGCTTTCAAAGTTGGAAAATCATACGCCGTATAAAACCATCCGTAGTCTTAGGTATGGGGGGTTACATTACCTTCCCTGGTGGTTTAGTGACTAAATTATTAAAGCGCCCATTGGTGTTACATGAATCTAATTCAGTAGCAGGCAGTGCTAATCGCACCCTTGCCAAAATAGCAATGCGCACATTAACGGGTTTTCCGAATGTGATGGCACATGCTGAGTGGGTAGGAAATCCGATTCGCGAAGAATTTGATCGCATGCAAAAACCAGCTCTGCGTTATGAACAGCGTCAAGGTCCTTTATCTATCTTAGTAGTGGGTGGCAGTTTGGGCGCGGCCGCTTTAAATGAAAATATTCCTGCAGCATTGAAATTGATTTCTAAAGATGCGCGTCCTAAGGTCATTCATCAAGCTGGTGATAAGCATTTAGCTGACTTGCAAAAGCGCTATGCTGATCTAGAGGTTGAGGCTGAGGTTCTTCCCTTTATTGAGGATATGCCCTCTGCATACGCCCAAGCAGATCTTGTGATTTGCCGTGCTGGGGCAATGACGATAGCAGAGCTAGCAGCTTGCGGTGTTGCCTCTTGCTTAATTCCTTTCCCGTTTGCAATTGATGATCATCAAACTGCTAATGCAAAATTTTTAGCTGATGCAAATGCAGCTATTTTATTGCCGCAGCAAGATCTCAATCCACAAGATTTGGCGTTGATGATTCAAAACTTTAATCGTACCGACCTCAAAGAAATGGCATTACGTGCTCACGCTTTAGCTAAACCACATGCAACTCAGCGGGTGGCTGAGGTTTGCGCTGATTGTGCGGGAGTAGGCGTATGAAGCATATCGTGCAGCAAATCCATTTCATTGGTATTGGCGGTGCTGGCATGAGCGGCATAGCTGAAGTCTTATTGAACTTGGGATATCAAGTCTCTGGCTCGGATTTAACTGAAGGCGCAGTAACGAAGCGCCTAAAGGAATTGGGCGCAGTAATTCATATTGGGCATGAGCCTAAAAATATTGGTACTGCAGAGGCGGTCGTCATTTCTACTGCAGTAGCGGGGAATAACCCTGAGGTTCTGGCAGCGCGCGCAGCAAAAATCCCAGTCATTCAGCGGGCAGTCATGTTGGGCGAATTGATGCGCTTAAAACAAGGTATCGCTATCGCTGGAACTCACGGTAAGACTACTACAACGAGTTTAGTTGCCTCTGTGTTAGCTGAGGGCGGCCTAGATCCAACCTTTGTCATTGGCGGTAAGTTGAATTCTGCAGGTGCCAATGCCCGCTTAGGGCGCGGCGATTTCATTGTGGTTGAAGCCGATGAATCAGACGCTTCTTTCTTACAGCTTTTTCCAGCAATGGAGGTGGTTACTAATATTGACGCTGATCATATGGATACTTATCAGCACGATATGGCGAGATTGAAGCAAGCCTTCGTGCAATTTATCCAGCGGATGCCTTTTTATGGTGTAGCAGTGTTGTGTATCGATGATGCTAATGTGCGCGATATTATTCCATTTGTATCGCAACCCGTGCTGCGTTACGGATTGTCAGATGATGCAGATATTAAAGCGAGTAATGTGCGCGCTGATGGGACCCGTATGCACTTTACGGTAGAGCGTCGCACCGTTCGCAGACATGGTAATAAGCCCGGACCTCTGAATGTGACCTTAAATCTGCCTGGCTTACACAATGTACGCAATGCTCTGGCTGCAATTGGTATTGCTACAGAGTTAGGTGTTGGCGATGAAGCAATTACAAAAGCACTCTCTGAATTTAGCGGTGTTGGCCGTCGCTTCCAGCGTTATGGCGAAATCGCCCTGACTTCTGGAGGTAGTTTCACGCTAATCGATGATTATGGGCATCATCCAGTAGAGATGGCAGCAACCCTAGAGGCTGCTCGCGGAGCCTTCCCAGGGCGCCGTTTGGTATTAGCATTTCAGCCACATCGATTTACCAGAACGCGAGATTGTTTTGGGGAATTTGTACAAGTCCTCAGAAATTTTGATGCCTTGGTATTGACTGAGGTATATCCCGCTGGAGAAGCAAAAATTCCAGGTGCGGACGGTAAGAGTTTGATGAAGGCAGCGCTTGCAGAAGAGAAGATCTCAAAGGGCTCCTTAAATTCTGCTGCAGTAGTCTTTGCAGCCAATATTGCTGAGATGCCAGACAAGTTAGCTCAGGTGTTAAAAGATGGCGATGTCTTAATTACGATGGGTGCAGGATCAATCTCGGCGTTGTCACATACCTTAGCGGAGGCAAAAAGTGTCTAAGTTAGATACAAGCCTTAGCCCGTGGGGCGATCGCGTGAAGTCTCAGTTATCCAGGCTGGATGTGAAATCACTTGGGCGCGTTGGAGTTTTATTAGGTGGGCGTTCTGGTGAGCGAGAAATTTCACTGATGTCAGGCAACGGTGTTTTGGAGGCTTTACTTTCTAAGGGTGTAGATGCCCACGCTTTTGATCCAGGTCTGAGATGCCCAACAGAGCTAGCAAAAGAAAAATTTGATCGTGTATTTATCTCTTTGCATGGTCGTTATGGCGAAGATGGAACGATCCAAGGTTTATTAGATTTATTGAGCCTACCTTATACCGGTAGTGGTGTATTAGCCTCTGCTTTATCCATTGACAAGATTGCAACTAAACAAATTTGGTTAAGCAACGGTTTATCAACCCCAGAGTTTAAAGAGCTCACTGCAGATAGCAACTGGAATGCAGTCGTTAAAAAATTAGGGCTGCCCTTAATTGTTAAGCCAGCGCATGAAGGTTCTTCACTGGGCTTAACTAAAGTCAAATCTGTAGATGAGTTACCGGCTGCCTATGAACTTGCTGCAGGATTAGATAAAAAAGTCATTGTTGAGACTTGCATTGTGGGCGATGAATTAACGTGCCCATTAGTTGGTCAAGGCAACACAGCAGAAGCATTGCCAGTCATCAAAATTATTCCGCCGCAAGCCAATTATGACTTTCATCACAAGTATTTCTCGAACGAGACTCAGTACTTATGCCCAACAGGCCTTACTCCTGAAGTGAATGAGCGTGTCCAAGAGTTAGCTTTGGCATCTTATAAAGTCTTAGGGTGTCGTACATGGGGCCGTGCTGATGTGATGCTAGATCAAAAAACTGGCAAGCCTTATTTACTGGAGATGAATACCTCGCCGGGCATGACTTCACATTCCTTGGTGCCAATGGCAGCCAAAGCTGCTGGCGTTAGTTATGTAGATTTAGTCTTGTGGTTGCTTAATCAAACTATGCAACAAAAAGAGGGTGCTACTGTATGAGTACACTTTTAGACCGATTCGGAGATATCTTCTCTGTCATCATGTCTCCTCTTTGGTATCATCCAGAGCGGATGCAAAAGCTGAGCCGTTTCTTGATGCGCTCCCTCATCGTGATAGTTGTAGTTGGAGTCCTGGTTTGGTTAAGTCAGAGGCCTGTCTTCACCTTGCAGCAAATTCAGGTGGAGCCTGTTGCTGGCCAAACGCTTCAGCATATTAATAAATCCCTCGTGAAGCGCCAGGTAATAGAAACGGTGCAAGGCAATTTCTTTAGCGTGCGTTTAGAGGATGTTAAACGGGGATTCGAGAGCATGCCTTGGGTGAGACACGCTAATGTCCGTCGAGTTTGGCCAAATGGATTGATTGTCAGTATTGAAGAGCAAAAGCCATTTGCTACTTGGGGTGGAGAGAGTAGCAGCACTTTAATGAATTCACATGGCGAACTATTTGCCGGTCGTGTATCTGAGGTGATGGATGACAAACGCCTATTAGATTTTTCGGGCCCAGATGATGCTAGTAAAGAAGTAATGAGTCTTTATGAAAAAGCCAATAACTGGTTCAAACCTTGGAATGCTGAAGTCGTGAGTCTGGCATTAACTGAGCGTTACGCCTGGCATGTCAAGTTGTCCAATGGGATCAAGGTGGAATTTGGACGTGATGAAGAGAGCTCTGATAGGAACTTAACTGAGGAACGTATTGCACGCTTATTTAAGTACTGGCCTCAAGTACAAGAGAAATGGGGAAATCGAATTGATGCGGTCGACCTACGTTATGCAAATGGTTTTGCAGTTCATCTTGCCTCTGTAGGTATGAAAAAGAATGACGTAGATGGAAAAAAAAGTGAGTTGAAGCAATGAGGAATGTGAATGAGTAAAGATAATCGCGACCTTTTGGTAGGTTTAGACATTGGAACTTCCAAGGTGGTTGCCTTGGTGGCAGAGTTAACTCCTGAGGGCCAATTCAATGTAGTTGGTGTGGGCCAAACACCA
>CAMBBT010000044.1 GCA_945864455.1 Polynucleobacter meluiroseus
ATGGAAGAAATGCGTCAATCGAATCGCATTATTAAACAGTGCATCGCCTGGCTCAAAGCAAATCCAGGCCCCGTCATGAGTGATAACCATAAAGTAGCGCCACCAAAGCGCGTGGATATGAAAACCAATATGGAAGAGTTGATTCACCACTTCAAGCTCTTTACTGAAGGTATGCATGTTCCCAATGGTGAAGCCTACTCAGCTGTTGAGCATCCAAAAGGTGAGTTTGGTATTTACTTGATTTCTGATGGCGCTAATAAGCCATATCGACTGAAAATTCGTGCGCCAGGATTTGTGCATCTGTCAGCCATGGATGAAATGTCACGTGGCCACATGTTGGCTGATGCGGTAACCATTATTGGTACGCAGGATATTGTGTTTGGGGAGATTGACCGCTAATTAAGCGCGCCAAGGATTATTCATGATAACCACTCTTCAACTATCCGATAAAGCGCTGGCAGATATTGCGCATAATGTTGCTAAATATCCTCCAGAGCAAAAACAATCTGCTGTGATGGCTGCTTTGATTACCGCTCAAACTGAAGTAGGTTGGGTGTCGCCAGAAGTTATCGCTACCGTTGCGAAAATCCTAGAGATGCCAATGATCGCAGTAGATGAGGTGGCTACTTTCTACAACATGTACAACACCAAGCCGATTGGTAAATACAAGTTAGTCATCTGTACTAATTTGCCTTGCCAATTAACTCATGGTCAAACAGCAGCAAATCATCTGAAAGATACTCTGGGTATCGGCTTTAACGAAACTACTGCTTGTGGCACCTTTACCCTGAAAGAGGGCGAATGTATGGGCGCCTGTGGTGACTCACCGGTCATACTCGTGAATGACAAGCGCATGTGCAGTTTGATGAGTAACGAAAAAATTGATTCACTATTAAGTGAACTTCGTGTAGAAGGGAAAGTAGCATGACTAGCTTGCACGACCGTCATATTAAGCCTTTAATCCTCGCGGGATTAAATGGCAATAACTGGCGTTTAAAAGATTACGAGAGTCGTGGGGGCTATCAACAATTGCGTCGTTTATTAAATGACAAGGTTGCACCTGATGCCATCATTGCAGAATTAAAGGTCTCATCATTGCGTGGTCGCGGTGGCGCAGGTTTCCCAACGGGACTGAAATGGAGCTTTATGCCACGTCAGTTCTCGGGGCAAAAATATTTAGTTTGTAATAGTGACGAAGGTGAGCCCGGCACCTTTAAAGATCGTGACATTATGCGCTACAACCCCCATGCTTTGATTGAAGGCATGATTATTAGTGCGTACACTATGGGCACTACTGTTGGATATAACTATATTCACGGTGAGATCTGGGATGTGTATGTACGGTTTGAAGAGGCGCTGGAAGAAGCCCGTGTTGCAGGTTATTTGGGTGACACGATTCTGGGAAGTGATTTCTCCTTTCAGTTGCATGCGACGCCAGGTTGGGGCGCTTATATCTGTGGCGAAGAAACTGCTTTGCTAGAGTCACTCGAAGGTAAAAAAGGCCAGCCCCGTTTTAAACCACCATTCCCAGCTAGCTTTGGTTTGTATGGTAAGCCTACAACAATTAATAACACCGAAACATTTGCAGCCGTGCCATTTGTCTTGGCAATTGGTGGTCAAGCCTATTTAGATCTGGGTAAACCCAATAATGGCGGTACTAAAATCTTCTCTGTATCGGGTGACGTAGTTCATCCAGGTAATTACGAGGTTCCATTGGGCACACCGTTTGTTGATTTATTGAAGCTTGCAGGTGGCATGCGTGATGGTAAAGCCTTAAAAGCAGTGATTCCTGGAGGCTCTTCAGCTCCTGTAATTCCTGGTGCGCAAATGATGGATCTAACGATGGATTACGACGGTATCGCTAAAGCAGGCTCTATGTTGGGATCTGGTGCGGTGATCGTGATGAACGAAACCCGTTGCATGGTACGCGCCTTAGAGCGTTTGTCTTACTTCTATCACGAAGAATCTTGTGGTCAGTGCACCCCATGTCGTGAAGGCACTGGCTGGTTGTATCGCATTGTGCATCGGATTGAACATGGTCAAGGACGACCTGAAGATTTAGATTTACTCAACGATGTAGCAGCCAACATTCAAGGGCGTACGATTTGCGCCTTAGGTGATGCTGCTGCAATGCCAGTGCGTGGCATGTTAAAGCATTACATGAATGAATTTGCGTATCACGTAGAACATAAGCGCTGCTTAGATTCTGCGCAACCCTTATAAGTGATTGAGTCGGGATATTTTTAAGTGAGCATGGTAGAAATCGAATTAGATGGCAAGACGGTAGAAGTTCCGCAAGGTTCAATGGTGATGCACGCCGCGAATAAGCTGGGCACCTACATTCCTCACTTCTGCTATCACAAGAAATTATCGATTGCTGCTAACTGCCGCATGTGTTTAGTCGAAGTAGAGAAGGCACCAAAGCCATTGCCTGCATGCGCTACACCAGTGACTCAAGGCATGAAAGTGTTTACCCATTCTGCTAAAGCAGTAGAGGCGCAACGCTCAGTGATGGAGTTTCTGTTAATTAATCATCCATTAGATTGCCCAATTTGTGACCAAGGTGGTGAGTGTCAGTTGCAAGACTTAGCAGTGGGTTACGGTAAGTCAAACTCACGCTATGACGAAGAGAAACGGGTAGTCTTTCATAAGAATGTGGGTCCACTGATCTCGATGCAGGAGATGACCCGTTGTATTCATTGCACCCGTTGCGTTCGTTTCGGACAAGAAGTTGCTGGTGTCATGGAATTGGGTATGATCAATCGCGGTGAGCATTCAGAAATTACTACCTTTGTAGGTCAAACAGTGGATTCAGAGCTCTCTGGAAACATGATTGATATATGCCCTGTTGGTGCATTGACTAGCAAACCATTCCGTTATGCAGCGCGTACTTGGGAATTAGGCCGTAAGCGCTCTGTCAGTCCACACGATAGCTTGGGTGCAAACACTACCGTACAAACTAAAGATAATAAAGTCATGCGGGTGGTGGCCTTAGAGAATGAAGCAATTAATGAATGCTGGATTAGCGACCGTGATCGTTTTTCTTATGAGGGTTTAAATAGCCCAGACCGCATTACTACGCCAATGGTGAAGCAGGGCGGCCAATGGCTTGAAACCGATTGGCAGTCAGCGCTTGATTATGTGGCGCACTCACTCAAGACTATCGCTGCCCAGAGTGGTCCAGAGTCGATTGGCGCCTTAGCCCATCCCATTTCTAGTACTGAAGAATTGCACCTCTTGCAAAAGATGATCCGTGGCTTGGGATCTCATCAAGTTGAAACCCGCTTACGCCAAACAGATGTAAAAGCTGCTGCAAGTGCGCCATGGCTAGGTATGCCAATTGCTAAATTGAGTGAGCTTGACCGCGCCTTGATTATTGGCAGTTTCTTGCGCAAGGATCAACCCATTATTGCAGCCCGTATTCGTTCAGCTGCTAAGCGCTCTTTGCAGGTCATGCGCATCGATACTGGTGGCGATGATTGGTTAATCCCTGGTAGTGGCATCTCGGCTGCCCCTAGCGCATGGCTTAATATCTTGAGTGAAGTTGCACTAGCAGTTGCAAAAGCAAAATCGGTTACTGCTCCTGCGGGAATAGCCAATGTATCTGTCTCTACAGCAGCACAAAAGATTGCTGATAATTTGCTTTCTGGTTCAACAAAAGCAGTGCTTCTGGGTTCTGCAGCTATTGCGCATCACCAGGCATCCGATCTGCATGTGATAGCGCAATTTATTGCAGAGCAAACTGGCGCTAGCTTAGGCTTCTTGCCAGTGGGTGGAAATGCTGTTGGCGCTGGATTAGTTAACGCCAATAGCGCAGGTGTTGAAGCGATTCTTTCTGGTGCTCGTAAAGCGGTACTGCTAATGAATATCGAACCAGATGCAGACTTAGCAAATCCTACGCAAGCACGTGTAGCTTTGGCAAAAGCCAATACGGTGATTGCATTGAGTGCTTACAAGAGCGCTGATTTACTCGAGGTGGCTGATGTTATTCTGCCAATCTCCCCATTTACTGAAACAGTTTGCACATTTGTGAATGCAGAAGGTAGCGCACAGACTATTCAACCTTCAGTCAAACCTTTGGCAGATTCTCGTCCAGCCTGGAAAGTGCTACGGGTTCTTGGTGGTCTCTTAGGTCTTGATGGTTTCTTATTAAATTCCCCAGAGGAAGTTTTAGGTGAGGCCCTTGATGAAAACTATTGCACTCGCTTAAGCAACAAAGCGACAAGTAATGTTATTACGAGCGGAAACCTTGCCCCAATGCAGGGCCTTGAGCGAATTGCTGATGTGAACATCTATGCTGGCGACCAAATCGTGCGCCGCTCCTCGGCATTGCAATTAACACGGGATGCAAAACAGGGCAATCAGGCCGGTTTAAACCCAATATTATTTGTAGAGCTTGGTCTCAAAGAGGGTCAATCGGTACGGGTATCTCAAGATGGCCAGTCTGTAGATATGCCTGCAACATTAGAAGTCAACTTAGCGCCAGGCACCGTCAGAATTTCTGCGGGCACCATGGCTAGTGCGAAATTAGGGTCTATGTATGGCCCGATTACGGTTAGCAAAGTGTAAGGTCAGGAATGGATCATTTCTTGAACCTCATTACGACTCAAGGCGAGAGCACCTTTGGTTCTTTATGGCCGCTGGTTTGGGCGCTAGTTCGTATTGTCATCATCGTATTGCCAATGTTTGCTTGCGTGGCTTACTTAACACTCTGGGAAAGAAAGTTAATTGGCTGGATGCACATTCGTCTAGGACCAAACCGCGTTGGACCATTAGGCCTATTACAGCCTATCGCTGATGCATTGAAATTGCTGATGAAGGAGATTATTTCTCCGGCTCAGTCTTCTAAGGTCTTGTTCTTTATTGCACCGATCATGGTGATCATGCCTGCCTTTGCGGCATGGGCGGTGATTCCCTTCCAGGCCAAAATGGTCTTGGCAGATGTCAATGCGGGTCTGCTCTATATTATGGCGATTTCATCGATCAGCGTTTATGGCGTGATTCTGGCTGGTTGGTCATCCAACTCCAAATACCCATTCTTAGGTGCCATGCGTGCATCAGCACAGATGATTTCTTATGAGATTGCAATGGGCTTTGCCTTGGTCACTGTGTTGTTGACTTCAGGCTCATTGAACTTGAGCACGATTGTGGCCTCCCAAGAGCAGGGCTTTTTTGCTGATATGGGATTGAACTTCTTATCTTGGAATTGGTTGCCATTACTGCCGATGTTCTTGATTTACTTTATCTCGGGAGTGGCAGAGACAAACCGTCATCCGTTCGATGTGGTTGAAGGCGAATCAGAAATTGTTGCAGGTCACATGGTGGAGTACTCCGGCATGTCATTTGCCATGTTCTTCTTGGCTGAATACGCCAACATGATTCTGATTGCTGCAGTAGCTTCCATTATGTTTTTGGGTGGTTGGTTGCCAATTGTGGATTTCCCAATCTTGCGGGATATTCCCGGTTTCTTCTGGTTATTCGCCAAGACCTTCTTCCTCTTGTCTTGCGTTATTTGGTTAAGAGCAACTTTGCCGCGCTATCGCTATGACCAAATCATGCGTTTGGGTTGGAAGATCTTCATCCCCATCTCCGTATTTTGGGTGGTTGTAGTCGGCGCATGGGTAGTATCTCCATGGAATATTTGGAAATAAGGTGAACAATGATGTTTAAGAAAATTTCCCAATTCCTCGAAAGCTTGATGCTAAAAGATATCTTGACTGGCATGTCTATTACCGGTCGTTATCTCTTTAAGCCAAAAATTACTGTGCAATACCCAGAAGAAAAGACGCCACAATCTCCACGCTTCCGTGGCCTACATGCTTTGCGCCGTTATGAAAACGGGGAAGAGCGCTGCATTGGCTGTAAATTATGTGAAGCCGTTTGTCCTGCTTATGCGATTACGATTGAAACGGCTGAGCGTGAAGATGGTACGCGTCGCACTAGCCGTTATGACATCGATTTAACTAAATGCATCTTCTGTGGGTTCTGTGAAGAAGCTTGTCCGGTTGACGCCATTGTAGAAACCAACATTTTTGAATACTTTGGTGATAAGCGGGGCGACTTGTACTTTACTAAAGACATGCTATTGGCAGTAGGTGACAAGTATGAAAAAGAAATTGCCGCTAGCCGTGCAGCTGATGCACCTTATCGCTAATCGGATAGAGCACACATCACTATGATATTTGATCCATCCACATTATTTGCTGTCTTCTTTTACGGATTTGCAGGCTTGCTTGTGATTGCTGCGGTGCGCGTGATCACAGCCCGCAACCCAGTGCATGCTGCACTCTTTTTAGTATTGGCTTTCTTCTGCGCATCAGGTCTTTGGATGCTACTAAAGGCTGAGTTTCTTAGTTTGGCACTCATCTTAGTTTATGTTGGCGCAGTGATGGTTCTGTTTATCTTCGTGGTGATGATGTTAGATCTTGATTTAGAGCATTTACGTCGCGACTTCAAAAAATACTTGCCAGTGGCTTTCTTGATGGGTACCGTGATTGTTCTAGAGCTATCCATTGTGATCATTCGCAGCTTTATTGGTACAAATGCCCCTGTACAGCCAATGCCAGAAGAGATTGCCGCAAACAATACTTTAGCCTTGGGTAGACTCATTTTCGTAGACTATGTTTACGCCTTTGAAGTCGCTGGTGTCATTCTGTTGGTTGCGATTATTGCTGCTGTTGCCTTGACCTTACGTAACCGCAAAGACTCTAAATCACAGAATATTCACGAACAAGTCAATGTAGTTGCGGCGGACCGTATGCGTGTAGTCAAGATGGGTTCAGATATGGGCGCAAAGCAAGATACTAGAGGGGAGAAGAAATGAATATCACTCTCGCTCATTACCTAGTGCTTGGTGCTATCTTGTTTGCAACTAGCGTCATTGGTATTTTTCTCAACCGCAAGAACGTCATTGTGCTCTTAATGGCAATTGAATTGATGCTTCTCTCCGTAAACATGAACTTCATAGCCTTCTCACATTATTTGAGTGATATGGCAGGCCAAGTATTTGTATTCTTTATTTTGACTGTGGCAGCTGCGGAAGCAGCTATCGGTTTGGCAATTTTGGTTGTGCTCTTCCGTAAAGTTGACACCATTAATGCCGATGATCTTGATCACCTAAAAGGCTAGTCATGCAATTGACCTTGAATATTCCTGTTCTTTGCGCGATTCCTCTTGCGCCATTGATTGGCTCGATGATCGCTGGGTTCTTTGGTACCAAATTGGGTGGCAATCGTATTGGTCATGGCGCATGTCAATTTGTCACCATCTTGGGTGTAGCGATTGCATTTGCACTGTCCTGCAACGTGTTGTTACAGGTGATGGATGGCTTCTACTTTAATGGCACCGTATATCGCTGGATGGAATTAGGTGAACTTAATTTAGATATTGGCTTTTTAATCGATCCATTAACAGCCACCATGATGTGTGTAGTGACCTTTGTATCACTGATGGTTCACATTTATACCATCGGCTATATGCGGGGCGAAGAGGGCTATAACCGCTTCTTCTCTTATATCTCTTTATTTACTTTTGCCATGTTGATGTTGGTGATGAGTAATAATCTCTTGCAACTCTTCTTCGGATGGGAAGCGGTGGGTGTGGTTTCCTATCTTCTGATTGGCTTCTATTACGAGCGTCAGTCTGCAGTGTTTGCCAATATGAAAGCCTTCTTAGTAAACCGTATTGGCGATTTTGGTTTCATTCTGGGTATTGGCTTGTTATTAGCTAGCACTGGCTCAATGCAGTATGACGTGATTTTTTCTCAGAGCACTGCCTTAGCAGCACAAACATTGCCGGGTACGAGCTGGAATTTATTGACGGTGGTTTGTATCTGCTTATTCATTGGCGCCATGGGTAAATCAGCACAGTTCCCATTGCATGTTTGGTTGCCAGACTCCATGGAAGGCCCAACCCCCATTTCTGCATTGATTCACGCGGCAACCATGGTTACTGCAGGTATCTTTATGGTGTCTCGGATGTCACCACTGTTTGAGCTTTCCGATGTCGCCCTGAGCTTTATCTTAATCATTGGCGCGATTACTACGCTCTTCATGGGCTTTTTGGGTATTGTGCAAAACGATATCAAGCGCGTAGTGGCTTATTCCACGCTTTCTCAATTGGGCTATATGACCGTAGCACTGGGTGTCTCTGCTTATCCAGTGGCAATCTTCCATTTAATGACCCATGCATTCTTTAAAGCTTTATTGTTCCTGGCAGCAGGTAGCGTTATTTTGGGTATGCACCACGAACAAGATATGCGCAAGATGGGTGGTCTCTGGAAATACATGCCAATTACTTGTCTCATGATGTTGCTAGGTAGCTTAGCCTTGATCGGTACACCATTCTTCTCTGGCTTCTATTCCAAAGACTCCATTATTGAAGCGGTTGCTGCTAGTCATATTGCTGGCTCAGGATTTGCTTACTTTGCAGTGATGGCGAGCGTCTTTGTCACTGCTTTGTATTCATTCCGCCTGTACTTTTTAGTATTTCACGGTAAGGCGCGCTGGGGTCATGCTGATTCACATGCGCACGATCATCATGGGCATGAAGAGCAGGGCGATGACCATGCGCATCATGGCTTAGCGCCAGGCGAAAAGCCCCATGAGTCTCCAGCTGTTGTGACTGTGCCATTGATCCTCTTGGCGATTCCATCGGTCATTATTGGTTTTTATACTATTACGCCACTCTTATTCGGCACCTACTTTGGCGACTCTATCTTTATTGACGTTCTCCGTCATCCAATCATGAAAGAGCTCGAAGATGAGTTTCATGGTCCGGTAGCAATGGCTATTCATGCATTTACATCACCCATATTACTGTTGGTGGTACTTGGTGTACTAACGGCTGCGGTTGGCTATCTGTGGGCTCCTAAGTTACCTTCCAAGGTTGCACAAGCATTGGCACCTATCAAAAAATTACTCGATAACAAATACTATCTTGACGAATTAAATCAAACAGTCTTTGCGAAGGGTCTGATTTGGATCGGTGGTTTTCTGTGGAACCGCGGTGACCAAAAAGTAATTGATGGTTTCTTTGTGAATGGCAGTGCCTATACAGTAGGGCGCTTTGCCGGCGTCATTCGCCATTTGCAATCTGGTTATCTGTACCACTATGCCTTCGCGATGATTGCAGGCTTGGCGGCATTACTAGCTTGGGTTTTGTATGTTTACCTGCCTTTTGTTCGCTAGGCCGCCATTATGATTCTTTCTTATGCCATCTGGACCCCGATTGTTTTTGGACTCATTATTTTGATTTTTGGGTCTGAGAAACCATCTGCTGGTGTTCGTTGGTTAGCGCTCATTGGAGCCATCCTAGGTTTTATTGCAACACTTCCCCTGCTTTTTCAGTTTGATATTGCTAATCCGGGGATGCAGTTTGTCGAGAAGTTGAGTTGGATTCCGCGCTACGATATTAATTATTTCTTGGGTATTGACGGTATCTCCGTTTGGTTCATTGTGCTCACAGCCTTCATCAATATTATTGTGGTGATTGCAGCATGGGAAGTGATTGATACCAAAGTATCGCAGTACATGGCTTCCTTCATGATGCTTTCAGGATTGATGATCGGCGTATTTTGTGCACTAGATGCCTTGTTGTTCTATGTCTTCTTTGAGGCAACCTTAATTCCGATGTACATCATCATTGGCGTCTGGGGTGGGCAGAATCGTATTTACGCTGCATTTAAGTTCTTCTTGTACACCTTACTTGGCTCCTTACTTACTTTAGTTGCCATGCTTTATCTCTATAACGTAACCAATAGCTTTGATATTTTAGTTTGGCAACAAGCGCGTCTTGATATCGTCGAGCAAATTTTGCTGTTCTTTGCTTTCTTTATGGCGTTTGCTGTGAAGGTACCAATGTGGCCATTACACACTTGGTTGCCAGATGTTCACGTAGAAGCACCTACGGGTGGCTCCATCGTGTTGGCAGCCATTATGTTGAAACTCGGCGCCTATGGTTTCTTGCGCTTCTCATTGCCGATCGCACCAGATGCCAGTCAATACCTTGGCCCATTTATCATCTTCCTATCCTTAGTGGCGGTAATTTATGTTGGCGCAGTTGCTTTGGTTCAGAAGGATATGAAAAAGCTGGTGGCTTATTCATCGATAGCGCATATGGGTTTTGTGACGCTCGGCTTCTTCCTCTTTAGTCCTTTAGGTATTGAGGGCGGCATTGTACAGATGATCTCGCACGGATTTATATCTGGTGCCATGTTCCTCTCCATTGGTGTGCTCTATGACCGTATGCATACCCGTCAGATTGCTGACTACGGTGGAGTAGTGCATCGTATGCCTGCATTTACCGCTTTTGCAGTGTTAATGTCAATGGCGAACTGTGGCCTACCAGCAACCTCAGGATTTGTTGGCGAGTTTATGGTGATTCTCGCGGCAGTGGATTATGACTTTGTGATTGGTATCTTGGCTTCAACTGCCTTGATTTTGGGGGCTGCTTATTCATTATGGATGGTCAAGCGTGTATTCTTTGGCGCCATTACCAATGCGCATGTAGAAGAGCTAAAAGATCTGAATGCTCGTGAATATTTCTTGATGACAGTATTGTCCATTTGTGTGATTGGTATGGGCGTTTATCCAAAACCATTTACAGACATCATTCATCCTGCCGTTATTAATCTGCTACAGCATGTTGCTGTGAGCAAACTCTGAGTAAAAGCAAATGCAAGCATTCGACCTATACGCCATCCTGCCGGAACTCGTTTTACTCATAGCAGCCTGTCTTCTACTGGTTGTTAGTGTTTATATACCTGAGAAAGTAGTATCTACTCCAGGTGTAGAGCAGGATATTTTCCACACTCCACGTGGAGTTAGCTTTGTTTATTTCTTCACCATCATTCTCTTGGTTTATCTCATTTTTGCTTTCATCAGCCGCATGGGAGACCCAGCGCTCATGGCGATGAATGATTTATTTCAATCAGACCCTTTGTCTAACTTATTGAAAGCCTGCTCCTGTGGCGCTGTCTTAGTCAGTTTGATTTACTCTAAGCAATACCTCATCGATCGCGCCTTATTTCGTCCAGACTTTATTGTTTTGGCCTTGCTCGCCTTACTGGGTCAATTTGTATTGATCTCTGGTGCAAACCTCTTAACGCTCTATCTTGGCTTGGAATTAATGGCTTTGCCAACTTACGCGCTGGTAGCAATGCGACATAACGATGAGAAGAGTGTCGAGGCTGCAATTAAATACTTCATCTTAGGCGCCTTAGCTTCAGGCTTCTTGTTATATGGCATGTCGATGCTCTATGGTGTAACTGGCTCATTAGACCTTATCGAAATCTTCAAAATAGTTGCTGATCCACGTGTCAATCATTTGGTCATGGCTTTTGGCTTAGTCTTCATTGTTGCTGGTTTGGCATTTAAGTTGGGTGTAGTGCCTTTTCATATGTGGGTGCCAGATGTGTATCAAGGTGCTCCAACAGCGGTCACTCTGATGATTGCTGCAGCGCCTAAGCTTGCTGCATTTGCCTTGTTATTCCGTTTGTTGGTTAATACTTTGCTGCCGCTCTTGGGTGATTGGCAGCCCATGCTGGTGATCTTAGCAGTGCTGTCCTTGGTTCTTGGCAACATCACAGCAATTGCGCAAACCAATTTGAAGCGGATGTTGGCGTATTCAGCTATTGCGCAAATGGGCTTCGTGCTTTTAGGTATGCTATCTGTTTTTGATGAACATGCATTTAGCGCATCGATGTTTTATGCGATTACCTATGTATTAACCACATTGGGCACCTTCGGCTTATTAATGATTCTGTCTCGCAAGGGGCATGACTGTGAGACCTTGGATGACCTCAAGGGTTTAAATAAAAAGCATCCTTGGTTTGCTTTCATCGGACTGGTAATGATGTTCTCCTTGGCCGGTATTCCACCAACAGTAGGCTTTGCAGCTAAATTAGGCGTGCTAGAAGCTTTGGTGGATGCTGAGCATACCTTCTTGGCTATCGTTGCCGTCATGGCATCCTTAGTCGGTGCTTTCTATTACCTGCGGGTAGTGAAAGTGATGTATTTTGATCAGCCA